>NZ_CP032311.1:5465216-5820432 GCF_004803755.1 Pseudomonas sp. DG56-2 | reverse complement strand
GGATATCCCCTGAGTTGAAAGCCGGTGAGGCAAAAACAAGCGCCCATTGTACCGAGCACCAGCGCAGTTATCCACATGCACCTGCTACGAGCACAGCGATAAATCAGCAATTTAGTGGCAAAAATGACCCTTTGGCCTTGTGCATAAGCTCTGTGGATAACCGCACTTGAGGTCTATGCACAACTGGGGGTTGAAATCGGTGGATAACCGCCCTGTGGATAACAAGCTATTTAATCCACAGCTTTTCCGAGCCTACAGCACAGTAAAAACACCTCTTCTCGACAAGGTTTCAATTCCTTGTACATGACGTTTCACAAGGCCTGCAGCAATCTATCCACAGAAATGATCGGCTTAAGCTTTATAAGATTTACAGAAAAGCTTTAAATAATTCCTCTCTTTTTTTTTATGTTTAAGCGTTCGCAGGTTTAGTCCGTCCCCAGGCTCCACCGCAACGAAGAACTTTCCGTCTATAAGGAAAAGCTGGTTGGAAATTGACCTACGGCCGCGCTTTCTCTAGAATCGCCGGTCTCTTAAAACGGGGGCCATTCCGGCCCGTAGTCGACGAACCAGGTAACACGCCATGAAACGTACTTTCCAACCAAGCACCATCAAGCGCGCTCGCACTCACGGTTTCCGTGCTCGTATGGCCACCAAGAACGGTCGTGCCGTTCTGTCGCGTCGCCGTGCCAAAGGCCGTAAGCGCCTGGCAGTTTGATTTTTCGGCACTGGTGGTGAGTCAGGACTTCAGTCGGGAAAAGCGTCTGCTTATTCCCCGACACTTCAAAGCGGTCTTCGACTCCCCAACCGGCAAGGTTCCAGGGAAAAACCTCCTGCTCCTTGCTCGCGAGAACGGTCTGGATCATCCCCGTCTGGGGCTTGTGATCGGGAAAAAGAGCGTCAAGCTCTCCGTTCAACGCAATCGCCTGAAACGCCTGATGCGCGATTCGTTTCGCCTGAACCAGCACTTGCTTGCAGGTTGGGATATCGTGATCGTCGCGCGCAAAGGGTTGGGCGAGATTGAAAACCCAGAATTGCACCAACATTTTGGCAAGCTCTGGAAGCGCCTCGCACGTAGTCGGCCCGCTCCAGTGGTTAACACCGACTCTGTGGGGGTAGACAGTCAAGATGCGTAAACTGGCACTCGTTCCGATCCAGTTTTACCGCTATGCCATTAGTCCTCTGATGGCCAGTCACTGTCGTTTCTACCCCAGTTGCTCCTGCTACGCGTTAGAAGCCATCGAAAACCATGGTCTTTTACGTGGCGGGTGGCTTACCGTTCGTCGCCTGGGGCGTTGTCATCCGTGGAATGCCGGCGGTTTTGACCCGGTTCCGCCTGCTCCCTCTTCCCGTTCTTCTTCGATAGCCGAGTAATCATGGATATTAAACGCACGATCCTGATCGTCGCCCTGGCAATCGTGTCCTATGTCATGGTCCTTAACTGGAACCAGGACTACGGCCAAGCTGCCTTGCCGACTCAGAATACTGCTGCCAGCAACGTTGCCCCGGCGTTGCCGGATACCGCGCAGGCCGGAAACACTGGCGCCAGCGCCGATGTGCCGAGTGCCAACGCTGAATCCAGCCCTGCCGAACTGGCGCCAGTTGCCGTTAGCAAAGACCTGATTAGGGTCAAAACTGACGTACTCGACCTGGCTATCGATCCAAACGGTGGTGACATCGCCCAGTTGATGCTGCCCAAGTATCCGCGCCGCCAGGATCATCCAGACATTCCATTCCAGTTGTTCGATAACGGTGGTGAACGTACTTACCTGGCTCAAAGTGGCCTCACTGGCACCAATGGTCCGGATGCACGTTCGAGCGGTCGCCCGTTGTACGCTGCCGACAAGAAAAGTTATCAACTGGCTGATGGCCAGGATCAACTGGTAGTCGACCTCAAATTCAGCGATAACGGTGTCAACTACATCAAGCGCTTCAGTTTCAAGCGCGGCGAGTATGATCTGACCGTTACTTACCTGATCGATAACCAGAGCGCACAGCCTTGGACCGGTAATCTGTTTGCACAACTGAAGCGTGACGCCAGCTCGGATCCGTCTTCCAGCACTGCAACTGGTACTGCGACCTACCTGGGTGCTGCCCTGTGGACAAGTTCAGAACCCTACAAAAAAGTGTCGATGAAAGACATCGACAAGGGAAATCTGAAAGAAAATGTTACCGGTGGATGGGTAGCCTGGCTCCAGCACTACTTCGTTACTGCCTGGATTCCGAACAAGTCTGAAAACAATATCGTTCAGACGCGTAAAGACAGCCAAGGTAACTACATCATTGGTTTCACTGGCCCGGCGTTGAATGTTGCCGCTGGCGCTACCGGCGAAACCAGTGCCATGTTGTACGCAGGTCCTAAGATTCAGGACAAACTCAAAACGTTGTCCCCAGGCCTGGAACTGACTGTCGACTACGGCATTCTGTGGTTCATCGCCCAGCCAATCTTCTGGTTGCTGCAACATATCCACAACCTGCTCGGCAACTGGGGCTGGTCGATCATCGTCCTGACCATGCTGATCAAGCTGTTGTTTTTCCCACTGTCGGCTGCCAGCTACAAGTCGATGGCGCGCATGCGTGCCGTTGCACCAAAACTGGCCGCACTGAAAGAACAGCATGGCGATGATCGGCAGAAAATGTCGCAGGCCATGATGGAGCTGTACAAGAAAGAGAAGATCAACCCGTTGGGTGGCTGTCTGCCGATTCTAGTGCAGATGCCAGTCTTCCTTTCGCTGTATTGGGTACTGCTTGAAAGCGTCGAGATGCGTCAAGCACCTTGGATGTTCTGGATTACCGACCTGTCGATCAAGGATCCGTTCTTCATCCTGCCGATCATCATGGGCGCAACCATGTTCATCCAGCAGCAGCTGAACCCGACGCCTCCGGATCCGATGCAGGCCAAGGTAATGAAAATGATGCCTATCATCTTTACCTTCTTCTTCCTGTGGTTCCCTGCAGGTCTGGTGCTGTACTGGGTTGTGAACAACTGCTTGTCGATCGCGCAGCAGTGGTACATCACTCGCAGCATCGAGAAGGCTACAAAGAAAGCCGCTGCATAACGGGTTAGCCAGCTAACCTGTGGATAAACGCCCCCTCGTGGGGCGTTTTGCTATCTGTCGTTTTTTGTCGTGAGGCCTTCGAGCATGAATACTGTTCGTGAAACCATTGCCGCCATTGCTACCGCCCAGGGGCGTGGGGGCGTTGGAATCGTGCGACTCTCCGGACCTTTGGCGCAGCAAGCCGGGCTGGTCATCTGCGGAAAATCGCTGACTCCTCGGCATGCGCACTACGGACCGTTTCGCGCCGATGATGGCTTGATAATCGATGAAGGCATTGCTCTGTTTTTCCCTGGTCCGAACTCATTCACCGGCGAAGATGTATTGGAGTTGCAGGGACACGGCGGCCCTGTAGTGCTCGACATGCTCCTGCAGCGCTGTGTACAACTGGGATGTCGTCTGGCTCGTCCAGGGGAATTCAGCGAACGTGCGTTCCTCAATGACAAGCTCGACCTGGCTCAGGCCGAGGCGATTGCCGACTTGATCGAAGCCAGTTCTGCACAGGCTGCGCGCAATGCCTTGCGTTCATTGCAGGGTGAGTTTTCCCGTCGTGTGGATAACCTTACGGAAAAGCTGATCAGCTTGCGGATTTACGTCGAGGCGGCAATCGACTTCCCTGAAGAAGAAATCGATTTTCTTGCCGATGGCCATGTTCTGGGCATGCTCGATGATGTCCGTACCCACTTATCCACCGTACAGCGAGAGGCAGGGCAGGGGGCATTGCTGCGCGACGGCATGACTGTTGTGATCGCTGGCCGCCCCAACGCCGGTAAATCCAGCTTGCTTAACGTGCTGGCCGGTCGCGAGGCCGCCATTGTTACTGACATCGCCGGTACCACTCGGGATATTTTGCGCGAACATATCCACATTGATGGAATGCCGCTGCATGTCGTCGACACCGCAGGGTTGCGCAATACCGATGATCATGTGGAAAAGATCGGCGTCGAACGTGCGCTGAAGGCCATCACTGAAGCTGATCGAGTGCTCTTGGTAGTCGACTCGACGGCGCCCGAAGCAAGTGATCCTTTTGCCTTGTGGCCTGAATTTCTCGATCTGCGTCCAGATCCAGCAAAGGTCACGCTGATACGGAACAAGGCTGACTTGAGCGGTGAGCGCATCACGATGGAAAAAAGTGACGATGGCCACGTCACGATCACCTTGAGTGCCAAGGATTCCGACCAAGGGCTTGAGCTGCTGCGCGAGCACCTAAAGGCCTGCATGGGCTATGAACAAACCGCGGAGAGCAGCTTCAGCGCCCGCAGACGCCATTTGGAGGCACTGCGAAGGGCTAGCGCACACCTAGAACACGGACGTGCTCAATTGACCTTGGCAGGAGCCGGTGAACTGCTGGCAGAGGACCTGCGTCAGGCCCAGCAAGCGCTGGGCGAAATCACCGGAGCATTCAGCTCCGACGATTTGCTCGGGCGTATTTTCTCCAGCTTCTGCATCGGTAAATAATTTTCTTATCCACAGCCGGGTCCGCAATGGGCCTGGCCGCTGCGCTTTTTCCCACCTATTTCCCTTCCCATAGAGCTGCCTTCGGCACGACCTCTGCGCGTTCGCCTGTGCGCCTGACTTCAATTCGCATAAATAAGCCCTGTGGAAAACCTAGCCTCAGCTCCGTTGATAACTAGCCCTAAAAGCTGAAGATAACGACGCCTGTGGGTAAGTGACGTTTTAATCCACAGGCTTAAGACGCTTATCCAGAGTGCTCATGGTCGGTAGACCACAGGGTTATAAATCTCTGTACAGTACGAAAATAAAGGCTTGTAGATCTTTATCCACAGAAAATGTGCTCTATAGAAATAAACATAAAAACAAAGCTTTAATAAATTTCTCTCTTTTAATTTCTATTGCTCACCATTCATCCACAGCCTGGTTAAATTTTGTGCAAAAGGTTCCTTTAGAGGGGGGGAAGTCCCTATACTTGTGCGTTATCCCTATCTATTCCCGAAACAGGCACGAGGTGCGTGGTGGATTTCCCTTCCCGTTTTGAAGTGATCGTCATCGGCGGCGGCCATGCCGGTACCGAGGCTGCGCTTGCGTCTGCACGCATGGGCGTAAAAACCCTACTGCTGACCCACAACGTGGAAACCCTCGGTCATATGAGTTGCAACCCGGCCATTGGTGGTATCGGCAAAAGCCACCTGGTTAAGGAAATTGATGCGCTCGGCGGCGTCATGGCATTGGCCACTGACAAGAGCGGTATCCAATTCCGTGTTTTGAACAACCGTAAAGGCCCGGCTGTACGGGCTACACGCGCACAAACCGACCGCGCTATCTACAAGGCGGTGGTACGTGAAATTCTTGAGAACCAGCCCAACCTGTGGATATTTCAGCAGTCGTGCGATGACTTGATCGTCGAGCAGGACCAGGTACGCGGCGTGGTGACTCAGATGGGTCTGCGTTTCTTCGCTGATTCAGTAGTGCTGACGACCGGGACCTTCCTCGGTGGACTTATCCACATTGGATTGCAGAATTACTCCGGCGGTCGCGCGGGTGACCCGCCAGCGATTGCCCTGGCGCATCGCTTGCGCGAGCTTCCGTTACGTGTAGGCCGCCTGAAAACCGGTACGCCGCCGCGTATCGATGGCCGCTCTGTGGATTTCTCGGTGATGACTGAGCAACCTGGCGACACACCGATTCCAGTGATGTCTTTCATGGGCTCCAAGGAACAGCACCCACGTCAGGTCAGTTGCTGGATTACCCACACCAATGCCCGCACCCACGAAATCATTGCCTCGAACCTTGACCGTTCGCCGATGTACTCCGGGGTCATCGAAGGTATTGGCCCACGCTATTGCCCGTCGATCGAGGACAAGATCCATCGCTTTGCCGACAAGGAAAGCCATCAGGTGTTCATCGAGCCTGAAGGCCTGAATACCCACGAGCTTTACCCCAACGGAATATCCACATCACTGCCATTCGATGTGCAGTTGCAGATCGTCCGTTCGATCCGCGGTATGGAAAACGCCCACATCGTGCGCCCGGGCTATGCCATCGAATACGATTACTTCGATCCACGTGATCTGAAGTACAGCCTGGAAACCAAGGTTATTGGTGGGTTGTTCTTTGCCGGTCAAATCAATGGTACGACTGGCTACGAAGAGGCCGGTGCACAAGGTTTGCTGGCTGGAACCAACGCGGCACTGCGTGCTCAGGGCCGTGAAAGCTGGTGCCCACGTCGTGACGAGGCGTATATCGGTGTGCTGGTCGACGACCTGATTACTCTGGGTACCCAGGAACCGTACCGAATGTTCACTTCGCGTGCCGAATATCGGTTGATCCTGCGCGAGGACAACGCTGATTTGCGCCTGACCGAAAAAGGTCGTGAGCTTGGTCTGGTCGATGATCAACGTTGGGCTGCCTTCAGCGCCAAGCGCGAGGGCATTGCCCTGGAAGAGCAGCGACTGAAATCGACCTGGGTTCGTCCAGACACCGCACAGGGGCAAGCGATTGCTGAGAAGTTCGGCACGCCGTTGAGCCATGAGTACAACTTGCTCAACCTGCTGACCCGCCCGGAAATCGACTACGCTGGCCTGATGGAGGTGACGGGTGGCAGCGATGTCGACCCGCAAGTCGCCGAGCAAGTTGAAATCAAGACCAAGTACGCCGGTTATATCGACCGGCAACAGGAAGAAATCGCCCGCTTGCGTGCCAGTGAAGACACCCGCCTGCCCGACGATATCGATTACAGCGGTATTTCCGGTCTATCCAAGGAAATTCAGAGCAAGCTCGGTCAAACCCGGCCTGAAACTTTGGGTCAGGCATCGCGTATTCCTGGTGTAACCCCGGCAGCAATCTCCCTGTTGCTGATTCATCTGAAAAAACGCGGCGCAAGCCGTGAGTTGGAGCAAAGCGCTTGAGTTCTCAGGTCACCCCTCAACACGCTGAAGAGTTGTCCACAGGTGCCCGCCAACTCGGCGTCGAGTTGAGCGAAACGCATCACGCGCAACTGCTGGCTTACCTGGCCCTGCTGATCAAGTGGAACAAGGCATACAACCTGACCGCCGTGCGCGATCCGGACGAGATGGTTTCTCGGCATCTGTTGGACAGTTTGAGCGTCATGCCATTTATCCACAGCGAGCGCTGGCTCGACGTTGGCAGCGGCGGCGGGATGCCCGGTATTCCGCTGGCTATCCTGCATCCGGACAAACAAGTCACGGTTCTGGATAGCAATGGCAAGAAGACTCGCTTCCTGACCCAGGTGAAACTGGAGCTGAAGTTGGACAACCTCACAGTTATCCACAGCCGGGTCGAAGCGTTTCAACCGACGATGCCTTTCACTGGAATTGTTTCTCGTGCTTTCAGCAGCATGGAGAACTTTACCAACTGGACTCGGCACCTTGGCGATGCGCAGACGCAGTGGTTGGCAATGAAAGGGCTGCATCCTGCCGATGAGCTGGTAGCATTGCCGGCAGATTTCAGAGTAGATAGCGAGCAGGCCTTGACCGTACCGGGTTGCCAAGGCCAGCGCCATCTGCTGATACTGCGCCGCACGGCATGATTGGGAACACAAGCAAGAATGGCTAAGGTATTCGCTATCGCGAACCAGAAAGGTGGTGTGGGTAAGACCACCACCTGTATCAACCTCGCAGCATCGCTGGTCGCGACCAAGCGCCGGGTGCTGCTGATCGATCTCGATCCACAGGGCAACGCCACCATGGGTAGCGGTGTGGATAAACACGTCCTGGAACATTCGGTCTATGACTTGCTGATCGGTGAATGTGATCTGGCCCAGGCCATGCACTTCTCCGAGCACGGTGGTTACCAGCTATTGCCGGCCAACCGCGACCTGACAGCAGCGGAAGTCGTGCTGCTGGAAATGCAGATGAAGGAAAGCCGGTTGCGCACGGCGCTGGCGCCTATCCGCGAGAATTACGATTACATCCTGATCGACTGTCCGCCATCGCTGTCGATGCTGACGCTCAACGCCCTGGTTGCTGCCGATGGCGTGATCATTCCGATGCAGTGTGAGTACTTTGCGCTGGAAGGCTTGAGCGACCTTGTGGATAACATCAAGCGTATTGGTGAGCGTCTGAACCCGCAGCTCAAGGTCGAAGGCCTGCTGCGGACCATGTACGACCCGCGCCTCAGTCTGATCAACGATGTGTCAGCGCAACTCAAGGAACACTTCGGCGACCAGCTCTACGATACGGTGATTCCGCGCAATATCCGTCTCGCCGAGGCGCCGAGCTTCGGCATGCCGGCGCTGGCTTACGACAAGCAATCTCGTGGTGCGCTGGCCTATCTGGCCCTGGCAGGGGAACTCGTACGCCGTCAGCGCCGTCCATCACGCACTGCACAAACAACTTAAGGAATCCGTATGGCCGTTAAGAAACGGGGTCTCGGACGTGGGTTGGATGCACTGCTCAGTGGTCCCACCGTCAGTGCGCTCGAAGAGCAGGCTGTCAAGGTCGACCAGAAAGAACTGCAACACCTGCCGCTCGACTTGATCGAGCGCGGAAAATACCAGCCTCGTCGGGACATGGACCCGCAAGCGCTGGAAGAACTGGCTAACTCGATCAAGAGCCAGGGCGTGATGCAGCCTATCGTGGTCCGCCCGATTGCTGAAAACCGCTACGAAATCATCGCCGGTGAGCGTCGCTGGCGTGCCAGCCAGCAGGCTGGCATGGAAACTATCCCGGCCATGGTCCGCGATGTGCCCGACGAAGCGGCGATTGCCATGGCCCTGATCGAGAACATCCAACGCGAAGACCTCAATCCAGTGGAAGAGGCGATTGCACTGCAGCGCCTGCAAGTGGAATTTCAGCTCACCCAGCAGCAAGTAGCTGACGCTGTGGGTAAGTCGCGGGTGACCGTGGCGAATTTGCTGCGACTGATTTCGCTGCCGGATGTGATCAAGACCATGCTGTCCCACGGTGATCTGGAAATGGGTCATGCGCGGGCACTTCTGGGTTTGCCGGAAGAACAGCAGGTTGACGGGGCGCGTCATGTTGTCGCACGTGGGCTGACTGTACGTCAGACCGAAGCACTGGTTCGCCAGTGGCTCAATGGTAAGCCGGAGCCGGTCGAAGCGGCTAAACCAGACCCGGATATCACCCGCCTTGAACAGCGTCTGGCAGAGCGTTTGGGCTCGGCAGTACAGATACGTCACGGTAACAAGGGTAAAGGTCAGTTAGTTATCCGTTACAACTCGCTAGATGAGTTGCAAGGTGTGCTGGCTCACATCCGCTGAAACAATTCGATTTGTAGCGCATAGTCGGAAATCACTACCCAGCAGTTGAATAGGGGTTAAACCGCCCCTATACTCTGCGCGCATTTTGTCGGCACAAATTATGCCAAGTCATAGCTGACTGGCTGGTCGACTTTTGAGGAGCAGTTGTGATGGAAACCCGCACGCCAAACCGCTTGCCTTTCCATCGCTGGGCGGTTTTTCCGGTACTGTTGGCTCAATGCGTAGTGTTTTTGCTGGCAACTTTGGTGTTGTGGCAGTGGCATGGGGCAGTTACTGGATATTCAGCACTCTGCGGAGGGTTGATTGCCTGGCTGCCTAATGTGTATTTCGCCTGGAAGGCTTTTCGTTACACGGGAGCCAGGGCAGCGCAGGCTATCGTCAAGTCGTTTTACGCTGGCGAAGCAGGCAAATTGATTTTGACGGCAGTGCTGTTTGCACTGACGTTTGCAGGAGTGAAGCCATTGGCGCCGTTAGCAGTCTTCGGTGTCTTTCTGCTGACCCAGTTGGTCAGCTGGTTCGCGCCCCTGCTGATGAATATAAGACTTTCGAGACCTTAGGGCGTTTGAGGCAACCATGGCAGCAGAAACCGCTTCGGGCTATATCCAGCACCACTTGCAGAACCTGACCTTCGGTCAACTACCAGACGGCGGTTGGGGCTTTGCCCATTCCGCAGCAGAAGCCAAGGCAATGGGCTTCTGGGCTTTCCACCTGGATACCCTGGGTTGGTCGGTCGCACTGGGTCTGCTTTTCGTATTCCTGTTCCGTATGGCAGCCAAGAAGGCAACTTCTGGCCAGCCTGGCGGCCTGCAGAACTTCGTTGAAGTGATGGTGGAATTCGTCGACGGCAGCGTCAAGGACAGCTTCCACGGTCGCAGCCCAGTGATCGCCCCACTGGCGCTGACCATTTTCGTCTGGGTTTTCCTGATGAACGCCATCGACCTGATCCCGGTCGACTGGATTCCTCAGCTGGCCATGTGGATCTCCGGTGATCCGCACATTCCATTCCGTGCGGTCTCGACTACCGATCCGAACGCTACCCTGGCCATGGCCTTCAGCGTTTTCGCCCTGATCATTTTCTACAGCATCAAGGTCAAGGGTATTGGCGGTTTCCTCGGCGAACTGACCCTGCACCCGTTCGGCAGCAAGAACATTTTCGTTCAGATCCTGCTGATTCCGGTCAACTTCCTGCTTGAATTCGTTACCTTGATCGCCAAGCCGATCTCGCTGGCCCTGCGTCTGTTCGGCAACATGTATGCCGGCGAGCTGGTGTTCATCCTGATCGCTGTAATGTTCGGCAGCGGCCTGCTGTGGCTGAGCGGCCTCGGTGTGGTGCTGCAATGGGCGTGGGCTGTGTTCCACATCCTGATCATCACCCTGCAAGCGTTCATCTTCATGATGCTTACCATCGTCTACCTGTCGATGGCTCACGAAGATAACCATTAAGACCGCCTGGCGTGTCTGATGGCCCTTCCGCAGGTGCTGGGGAGGGTCGAAAAAGTCCGCAAGGGCAGTTGTACAAAACGATTTTGTTTTACCGCTTCAAACTAAAAAACCTAACCAATACGACGTAAAAGTCGGGAGGAAAGATGGAAACTGTAGTTGGTCTTACCGCTATCGCTGTTGCTCTGCTGATCGGCCTGGGTGCCCTGGGTACCGCCATTGGTTTCGGCCTGCTGGGCGGCAAGTTCCTGGAAGGCGCAGCTCGCCAGCCAGAAATGGTTCCAATGCTGCAAGTTAAAATGTTCATCGTTGCCGGTCTGCTCGACGCCGTAACCATGATCGGTGTTGGTATCGCACTGTTCTTCACCTTCGCTAATCCTTTCGTTGGTCAACTCGCCGGCTAATCACTCGAATTCTCGAGTGGTTTGGTGTGATGGACAAAGAACGAGCGAGGTGTTGGCGTGAACATTAATGCAACCCTGATTGGTCAGTCCGTTGCGTTCTTCATTTTTGTGCTGTTCTGCATGAAGTTCGTGTGGCCTCCGGTCATCGCGGCATTGCAAGAACGTCAGAAGAAGATCGCGGATGGACTGGACGCTGCCAACCGAGCAGCTCGCGACCTGGAGTTGGCCCAAGATAAAGCGGGTCAGCAACTGCGCGAAGCGAAAGCTCAGGCAGCCGAAATCATTGAGCAAGCCAAGAAACGCGGTACACAGATCGTCGAGGAAGCCCGTGACCAGGCCCGCGTCGAAGCTGACCGTGTGAAGGCTCAGGCTCAAGCCGAGATCGAACAGGAAATTAACAGTGTCAAAGACGCGCTGCGTGCCCAAGTGGGTAGCCTGGCCGTTGACGGTGCTGAAAAGATCCTTGGCGCCACAATCGATCAAAACGCGCATGCGGAGCTGGTTAATAAACTGGCCGCTGAAATTTAAGCGAGGGCGATCATGGCAGAACTGACCACGTTGGCCCGACCTTACGCTAAGGCGGCCTTTGAGCACGCACAGGCCCATCAGCAACTGGCCAATTGGTCAGCCATGCTCGGCCTGGCTGCTGCAGTGTCGGAAGACGACACTATGCAGCGCCTGCTCAAGGCCCCGCGACTGACGAGCGCAGAAAAGGCCGCCACGTTCATTGACGTGTGCGGTGACAAGTTCGATGCACAGGCACAGAATTTCATTCATGTTGCCGCGGAAAACGATCGTCTCCTGCTTTTGCCGGAGATTTCGGCCCTGTTCGAGCTGTACAAAGCTGAACAAGAGAAATCCGTGGACGTGGAAGTCACTAGTGCTTTTGCGTTGAACCAAGAACAGCAAGACAAACTCGCCAAGGTTCTCAGTGCACGGCTCAGCCGGGAAGTGCGCCTGCATGCGACGGAGGATGCCTCCCTTATCGGTGGTGTCGTAATCCGCGCAGGCGACCTGGTAATCGATGGCTCGGTTCGCGGCAAAATCGCGAAACTGGCTGAAGCATTGAAATCTTGAGTTTGAAGGGGCAGCAGAGCAATGCAGCAACTCAATCCTTCCGAAATAAGTGAAATCATCAAGGGCCGCATCGAGAACCTCGATGTAGCCTCTCAAGCCCGCAACGAGGGTACCGTCGTCAGCGTTTCTGACGGTATCGTGCGGATTCACGGTCTGGCCGACGTAATGTACGGCGAAATGATCGAGTTTCCAGGCGGCGTGTACGGTATGGCCCTCAACCTGGAGCAAGACTCCGTTGGTGCGGTAGTACTGGGCGCGTACGACTCCCTCGCTGAAGGCATGAGCGCCAAGTGCACCGGCCGCATCCTCGAAGTTCCAGTTGGTAAGGAACTGCTGGGTCGCGTTGTTGACGCACTGGGCAACCCAATTGATGGCAAGGGCCCACTGGGCAACACCGAGACCGACGCGGTCGAGAAAGTTGCTCCGGGCGTTATCTGGCGTAAGTCGGTAGACCAGCCTGTACAGACTGGCTACAAATCCGTCGACGCCATGATCCCTGTCGGCCGTGGCCAGCGTGAGCTGATCATCGGTGACCGTCAGATCGGTAAGACCGCCATGGCGATCGACGCCATCATCAACCAGAAAGACTCCGGTATTTTCTGTGTTTATGTCGCTGTCGGCCAAAAGCGTTCCACCGTTGCCAACATCGTTCGCAAGCTGGAAGAAAACGGCGCCCTGGCCAACACCATCGTGGTTGTTGCCAGTGCTTCGGAATCCGCCGCACTGCAATTCCTGGCGCCATACGCCGGTTGCACCATGGGCGAGTTCTTCCGTGACCGCGGTGAAGACGCTCTGATCGTTTACGATGACCTGTCCAAGCAGGCTGTTGCCTACCGTCAGATCTCCCTGCTGCTGCGCCGTCCACCAGGACGTGAAGCGTACCCAGGTGACGTGTTCTATCTCCACTCCCGTCTGCTGGAGCGTGCTTCGCGCGTTTCTGAAGAGTACGTTGAGAAGTTCACCAACGGTGCTGTAACTGGCAAGACCGGTTCTCTGACCGCCCTGCCGATCATCGAAACCCAGGCTGGCGACGTTTCCGCGTTCGTTCCGACCAACGTGATTTCCATCACCGACGGTCAGATCTTCCTGGAATCGGCCATGTTCAACTCGGGCATCCGTCCTGCAGTTAACGCCGGTGTTTCGGTATCCCGTGTGGGTGGTGCCGCTCAGACCAAGATCATCAAGAAGCTCTCCGGTGGTATCCGTACCGCTCTGGCTCAGTACCGTGAACTGGCGGCATTCGCTCAGTTCGCTTCTGACCTGGACGAAGCCACCCGTAAGCAACTCGAACACGGTCAACGTGTTACCGAGCTGATGAAGCAGAAGCAATACGCTCCAATGTCCATCGCGGACATGGCGCTGTCGCTGTATGCCGCTGAGCGTGGGTTCCTGACCGACGTTGAAATCCCTAAGATCGGTAGCTTCGAACAAGCGCTGATCTCTTACTTCAACCGTGATCACGCCGAACTGATGGCGAAGATCAACGTGAAGGGTGACTTCAACGACGAAATCGACGCTGGCATCAAAGCCGGTATCGAGAAGTTCAAGGCCACCCAAACCTGGTAAGCCGCAGCGGGGGCTTTGCAGCCCCCGCTTGCTAACCTGATAGGTGTTACATGGCAGGCGCAAAAGAGATTCGCAGTAAGATTGCGAGCATCAAAAGCACGCAAAAAATTACCAGCGCCATGGAAAAAGTGGCGGTCAGCAAGATGCGCAAGGCTCAAATGCGCATGGCTGCTAGCCGTCCTTACGCGGAGCGTATCCGCCAGGTTATTGGTCATCTGGCCAACGCTAACCCGGAATACCGCCACCCCTTCATGATCGATCGCCCTGTAAAGCGCGTCGGTTATGTAGTTGTGAGCAGTGACCGTGGTTTGTGCGGTGGCTTGAACACCAACCTGTTCAAGGCTCTGGTCAAGGACATGGCGGTCAACCGCGAGCAAAGTATCGAGATCGATCTTTGCGTGGTTGGCAGCAAAGGTGCGGCGTTTTTCCGCAGCTTCGGCGGTAACGTCGTTGCAGCGATCAGCCACCTGGGCGAAGAGCCGTCGATCAACGATCTGATCGGCAGCGTCAAGGTCATGCTGGACGCTTTCCTGGATGGTCGTATCGATCGTCTGTCCGTGGTATCGAACAAGTTCGTCAATACCATGACGCAAACTCCAACGGTCGAGCAGTTGATTCCGTTGGTTGCAACCCCGGATCAAGAACTCAAGCACCACTGGGACTACCTCTACGAACCTGACGCCAAAGAGCTGCTGGACGGCCTGATGGTGCGTTACGTGGAGTCGCAGGTCTACCAGGCGGTGGTCGAGAACAACGCAGCTGAACAAGCTGCCCGGATGATCGCAATGAAGAACGCCACCGACAACGCCGGTGATTTGATCAGCGAATTGCAGCTGATCTACAACAAGGCGCGTCAGGCTGCGATCACCCAAGAGATCTCGGAAATCGTCGGCGGCGCTGCCGCGGTTTAACGGTTCAAATATTCAGAGGATCCAGCTATGAGTAGCGGACGTATCGTTCAAATCATCGGCGCCGTCATCGACGTGGAATTCCCACGTGACAGCGTTCCGAGTGTGTATAACGCACTGAAAGTACAAGGCGCGGAAACTACCCTGGAAGTCCAGCAGCAGCTGGGCGACGGCGTAGTCCGTACCATTGCGATGGGCTCGACCGAAGGCTTGAAGCGCGGTCTGGAAGTTGCCGATACTGGCGCAGCCATCTCCGTACCTGTCGGTAAAGCGACCCTGGGCCGGATCATGGACGTCCTGGGTAACCCAATCGACGAAGCTGGTCCTATCGGTGAAGAAGAGCGTTGGGGCATCCACCGCGACGCTCCTTCGTTCGCTGACCAGGCAGGCGGCAACGACCTGCTGGAAACCGGCATCAAGGTTATCGACCTGGTTTGCCCGTTCGCCAAGGGTGGTAAAGTCGGTCTGTTCGGTGGTGCCGGTGTAGGCAAAACCGTAAACATGATGGAACTGATCCGTAACATCGCCATCGAGCACAGCGGTTATTCCGTGTTCGCCGGTGTGGGTGAGCGTACTCGTGAGGGTAACGACTTCTACCACGAGATGAAGGATTCCAACGTACTGGACAAGGTTGCTCTGGTATACGGCCAAATGAACGAGCCACCAGGAAACCGTCTGCGCGTAGCGCTGACCGGCCTGACCATGGCTGAGAAGTTCCGTGACGAAGGTAACGACGTTCTGCTGTTCGTCGACAACATCTATCGTTACACCTTGGCCGGTACTGAAGTATCCGCACTGCTGGGCCGTATGCCTTCGGCAGTAGGTTACCAGCCGACCCTGGCTGAAGAGATGGGCGTTCTGCAAGAGCGTATCACTTCGACCAAGGAAGGTTCGATCACCTCGATCCAGGCCGTTTACGTTCCTGCGGACGACTTGACCGACCCGTCGCCAGCGACCACTTTCGCCCACTTGGACGCCACCGTCGTACTGTCCCGTGACATCGCTTCCCTGGGTATCTACCCAGCGGTCGATCCACTGGACTCGACTTCGCGCCAGCTGGACCCGAACGTTATCGGCAACGAGCACTACGATACCGCTCGCGGTGTTCAGTACGTGCTGCAGCGCTACAAAGAGCTGAAGGACATCATTGCTATTCTGGGTATGGACGAACTGTCCGAAACCGACAAGCAGCTGGTATCCCGTGCTCGTAAGATCCAGCGCTTCCTGTCCCAGCCGTTCTTCGTGGCAGAAGTCTTCACTGGTTCTCCAGGCAAATACGTTTCCCTGAAAGACACCATTGCTGGCTTCAGCGGCATCCTCAAAGGTGACTACGACCACTTGCCAGAACAAGCGTTCTACATGGTCGGCAGCATCGAAGAAGCGGTCGAGAAAGCCAAGAAACTGTAATCCCGGCGCCCCGCAAGGGGCGCTAATCAGGTTGAGGCAAGCAGATGGCTATGACAGTCCATTGCGATATCGTCAGCGCGGAAGGAGAGATTTTCTCCGGTCTGGTCGAGATGGTGGTTGCGCACGGTAACCTGGGTGATCTTGGTATCGCTCCAGGCCACGCGCCGCTGATCACTAATCTGAAGCCAGGTCCGATCACGCTGACCAAGCAGGGTGGCGCCCAAGAGGTGTTCTACATCTCTGGTGGTTTCCTCGAGGTCCAGCCGAACATGGTCAAGGTGCTTGCCGATACCGTGCAACGTGCTGCCGACCTGGACGAAGCTCAGGCTCAGGATGCCCTCAAGGCTGCTGAGAATGCCCTGCACGAAAAAGGCGCGGAGTTCGATTACGGCGCCGCAGCCGCTCGTCTGGCCGAGGCCGCAGCTCAGCTGCGTACCGTCCAGCAAATGCGCAAAGGCAAGTAATCCGGTTCAGGCCGATCACTTCCGTTGCGATTGAGTTAAAGGGTAGCCTCGGCTACCCTTTTTCTTTTTCCGCGTTTTATATTCTGGTCACACCACTGGCCTTCTAGGATTGGTAGCCCGTCAATGTCTCTCGATATCGTTATTCTCGCTGCAGGCCAAGGTACCCGCATGCGCTCTGCGCTGCCCAAGGTACTGCACCCGGTTGCTGGCGACTCTATGCTCGGCCATGTTATCCACAGCGCCCGGCAGCTACAGCCTCAAGGGATTCATGTGGTGATCGGTCACGGTGCAGAGCTGGTACGTGAGCGTTTGGCGGCTGATGACCTGAACTTCGTCCTGCAGGACAAACAGCTGGGTACTGGTCATGCCGTGGCCCAGGCGTTGCCGGCGTTGACTGCCGAAACCGTGCTTATCCTCTACGGTGATGTGCCACTGATCGAAGTCGATACCCTCAACCGCCTGTTGTCCAAAGTTACGCCGCAGCAACTAGGTTTGCTGACGGTCACGCTGGAAGATCCAACCGGTTACGGGCGCATCGTGCGAGATGCCTTAGGTCAGGTTGCAGCCATCGTCGAACACAAGGATGCCAGCGACGCACAGAAAGCAATTCAGGAAGGCAACACCGGAATTCTCGCGGTGCCTGGCACGCGTTTAGCTGAGTGGCTGGGCCGCTTGTCGAATAACAACGCCCAGGGTGAGTACTACCTCACAGATGTTATTGCCATGGCCGTTGCTGATGGCTTGGTCGTTGCCACCGAGCAACCGCTCGACCCGATGGAAGTACAGGGCGCCAATGACCGTCGCCAACTGTCGGAACTCGAGCGTCATTATCAGTTGCGTGAGGGCCGTCGCCTGATGGCTCAAGGGGTGACGCTGCGTGACCCGGCGCGTTTCGATGTGCGCGGTGAAGTGACCGTTGGTCGCGATGTACTCATCGATGTCAACGTCATTCTTGAAGGCCGTGTAGTCATCGAAGACGACGTGGTGATTGGTCCGAACTGCGTAATCAAGAACACTACCCTGCGCAAAGGCGCTGTGGTTAAAGCTAACAGCCATCTTGAGGGCGCGATCATGGGCGAAGGTAGCGATGCCGGTCCTTTCGCCCGCCTGCGTCCTGGTAGCGTGCTGGAGGCCCGTGCCCATGTGGGTAACTTTGTCGAACTGAAGAACGCCCACCTCGGTGAAGGCGCCAAGGCCGGTCACCTGACCTACCTGGGCGATGCTGAAGTCGGCGCCCGCACCAACATTGGTGCCGGTACCATCACCTGCAACTACGATGGTGCGAACAAGTTCAAGACGGTCCTTGGTGAGGACGTGTTCATCGGCTCCAACAACTCCCTGGTTGCGCCTGTGGATATCCTTGATGGTGCCACCACGGCTGCCGGTTCGACCATCACCCAGAACGTCGAAACCGCACAACTGGCGGTTGGCCGCGCGCGGCAGCGCAACATCAATGGCTGGAAGCGACCAGAGAAGATCAAGAAGAGCTGAGTTATGCACAGCTGAACAAAAAGGCCGACTGAACTGTGTATAAGTCGGCCTTTTTCATTCTGTGGATAAATAAGCGGAACGCTTCAGGTTACTCAAAGGTGAAAATTTCATCTCTCTGCTTGACGCTTTTCGTCCTTTAGGTTTTGATTGGCATCACTAACTTTCGAAACGAAACTTAAAGACGCCATGTCGAAACGTAACACCCCCCAGCGCCGACACAATATCCTCGCCTTGCTTAACGAGCAGGGGGAAGTGAGCGTTGATGCCCTGGCCAAGCGTTTCGAAACATCGGAAGTCACCATTCGCAAGGATCTGGCGGCCCTGGAAGCCAACGGCTTGCTTCTGCGCCGCTACGGTGGTGCGGTAACCATGCCGCAGGAGCTGATCGCCGATCAGAGTCAGCCCGTCTCCCTTTATAAACAAGCTATCGCCCGGGCCGCCGTCGAACGTATTCGTGAACACGCGCGCATTATTATCGACAGCGGCAGCACCACGGCAGCGATGATTCCCGAGCTCGGTCACCAGCCCGGCCTCGTGGTGATGACTAACTCGCTGAATGTCGCGCGCGCCTTGAGTGAGCTTGAACACGAACCGGTGTTGTTGATGACCGGCGGCACCTGGGATCCGCACTCCGAGTCCTTTCAGGGGCAGGTCGCCGAGCAGGTTCTGCGTTCTTACGATTTCGACCAGCTATTCATTGGTGCTGATGGCATCGACCTGGCGCGCGGCACCACCACTTTCAATGAGCTGCTCGGCCTGAGCCGGGTAATGGCTGAAGTGGCCCGTGAAGTGATCGTGATGGTGGAGTCGGACAAGGTTGGGCGCAAGATTCCCAATCTCGAACTGCCCTGGAGCAGCGTCAGTACCCTTATTACCGATGAGCGTCTTTGTGATGAGGCGCGTAAACAAATTGAAGCCCGCGGCGTCCATGTGATTTGTGCCGCACTCTCCAAGGAGCAAAACTAATGTGTGGAATCGTTGGCGCCGTCGCTGAACGTAACATCACCACCATCCTGATCGAAGGACTAAAGCGCCTGGAATATCGCGGCTATGACAGCGCGGGTCTGGCAGTTCTCACTCAGCAAGGGAATCTCGAACGCCGCCGCCGTATCGGTAAGGTCAGTGAGCTTGAAGCCGCTGTCGCTGCCGAACCGCTGGCCGGTACGTTGGGTATTGCCCACACCCGTTGGGCGACCCACGGCGCGCCTACCGAGAGCAATGCACACCCGCATTTTTCCGGTCACGAATTGGCTGTAGTGCATAACGGCATCATCGAGAATCACGAAGCGCTGCGTGAGCAGCTCAAGGGTATGGGCTACGTATTCAGCTCCGAGACCGACACTGAGGTCATCGTCCACCTGTTGCACCACACCCTGAAGGCCATTCCAGATCTGGCCGACGCCCTGAAAGCGATCGTCAAGCAACTGCACGGTGCCTACGGCCTGGCAGTGATCAGCGCGCATCAGCCTGATCGCCTGTTGGCTGCTCGCAGTGGCAGCCCGCTGGTTATTGGCTTGGGTCATGGTGAGAACTTCCTGGCTTCGGACCAACTGGCCCTGCGTCAGGTAACTGACCGTTTCATGTACCTGGAAGAAGGCGACATCGCCGAGATTCGCCGTGACCAGGTAACCATCTGGGATTTGTCTGGCAAACAGGTACAACGCGAGTCCGTGCAGTACCACGAGGGCGCCGAGGCTGCCGATAAGGGCACGTATCGCCACTTCATGCTCAAGGAAATCCATGAGCAACCGACTGTCGTCCAACGTACTCTGGAAGGGCGTCTGGGCAAGGACCATGTCATGGTTCAGGCTTTCGGTCCGCAGGCCGCAGAACTGTTCGCCAAAGTGCGGAACGTACAGATTGTTGCCTGTGGCACCAGCTACCACGCCGGCATGGTTGCGCGTTACTGGTTGGAAGAACTGGCCGGCATTCCTTGCCAGGTCGAAGTAGCCAGCGAGTTCCGCTACCGCAAAGTGGTGGTGCAGCCCGATACCCTGTTCGTTTCAATCTCTCAGTCGGGCGAAACCGCCGACACCCTGGCAGCGTTGCGCAACGCCAAGGAACTTGGTTTCCTCGGCAGCCTGGCTATCTGCAACGTCGGTATCAGCTCGCTGGTACGCGAGTCGGACCTGACGCTGCTGACCCAGGCCGGTCCGGAAATTGGCGTAGCATCGACCAAAGCCTTTACCACCCAATTGGTATCGCTGATGCTGCTGACCTTGTCCTTGGGTCAGGTTCGTGGAACCTTGGCTGCTGGTGTCGAGGCCGAACTGGTCGAAGAACTGCGCCGCTTGCCAACTCGCCTGGGTGAAGCCCTGGCCATGGATGCCATCGTCGAGAAAACCGCCGAGCTGTTTGCCGATAAGCACCACACATTGTTCCTTGGCCGTGGCGCGCAGTTCCCGGTCGCGATGGAGGGAGCGCTCAAGCTCAAGGAGATCTCCTATATCCACGCTGAAGCCTACCCAGCCGGTGAGCTCAAGCATGGTCCGCTGGCGTTGGTGGACAATGACATGCCTGTGGTCACGGTGGCACCGAACAATGAACTGCTGGAAAAGCTCAAGTCCAACCTGCAGGAAGTCCGCGCCCGTGGCGGTCAACTGATCGTCTTCGCTGATGAGGCCGCCGGAATGAGCAATGGTGAAGGTACCCATGTAATTGCCGTTCCGCACATCATCGATGCCCTGGCGCCGATTCTGTACACCATTCCCCTGCAACTGCTGTCGTACTACGTGGCCGTACTCAAAGGCACCGACGTTGACCAGCCGCGTAACTTGGCGAAATCTGTGACGGTTGAGTAACGATTGCGGCTGTTTTAGAAATATTCATCTGCAATAAATAACGACTGCGGTAGCTCCCCCCAGGGGAAGCTCCCGCAGTCGTGTTCGCCTCGACGCTGGCATCTGCCAAGGCCTCATGTTTTGCCTGTGGGCCGGCTATCTTTGTCTGCATGGCGTTGATCTGAGTAACGCAGCGTAAGCTTGGTTGAGTAGTGCCGCAGGTACGCTATTCAATCCACTCGTCTTCGGTCTTGATCTTGGATGGCAAATAGCCATCATTGTGTACTCAAGATGTTCCCCCCCACGGCCGATACCGTGCAAACGCCCCGCAAAGACGAGTGAATTCACGCCCCATGAACAGAAGTCTTCGTTTCAGTCACAAAATTTTGATTGCCGCGTCATTGATCGTAATGGTCGCTTTCGCCCTTTTCACGTTGTACAACGACTACCTGCAGCGCAATGCCACCCGCACCAGTTTGGAAAACTACCTGGCTGAAATGGGCGAATCGACCTCCACCAACATCCGTAACCTGCTGGAAGGGCGGATCAGTCTGGTGGAAAACCTGGCGCAGAACATTGCCCAAGACCCCGCAGATGCTGAAACCTTGATGGGGCAGAAAGCCCTGATTTCGAGCTTCCTCACCGTGTACCTGGGGAAGGTCGACGGTGGCTTTAGCGTTCGGCCGGATTCGACGATGCCTGATGGTTACGATCCGCGTACGCGGCCTTGGTACCAGGATGGGATGGCTGCCAGCGGTGCCGTGCTCACTGAACCTTACATTGACCTGACCACCAACAAGATGGTCATTGGTATCTTGAGCAAAGTGTCCAGTAGCGTTGGTGTGGTTGGTGGCGACCTGTCGTTGGACGGACTGGTGCAAATCATCAACTCGCTGAAATTCGGCGGCATGGGCTATGCCTTCCTGGTTAACGACCAAGGCAAGATTCTGGTCCATCCGGATCAATCACTGGTGATGAAGTCGTTAGCGGATCTGTACCCAGGACGCACACCTGAATTGTCCAGCGAGCTGACTGAGGTTCAGGTAGACGGCCAGGACCGTCTGCTGACTTTTACGCCGATCAAAGGCCTGCCGTCGGCCAACTGGTACATTGGCTTGTCTATCGATAAGGACAAGGCCTACGCAATGCTCAGCGAGTTTCGCACGTCGGCGATCATTGCCACGGTGATTGCGCTGGCCATCATTATCGGTCTACTGGGCTTGCTGATTCGAGTGTTGCTGCAACCGCTGCTGACCATGACCCGTGCCATGGAAGACATCGCCGAAGGTGAAGGGGATCTGACCAAGCGCCTGGCCATTCACAGCCAGGACGAGTTCGGTGACCTGGGTAAGGCGTTCAACCGTTTTGTCGAACGTATTCACACCTCGATCCGTGAGGTCTCCTCGGCTACCGAACAAGTCAATGAAGTAGCGCTGCGCGTGGTCAGTGCCTCGAACTCCTCGATGGTCAATTCTGACGAGCAATCCAATCGCACCAACAGCGTGGCGGCCGCGATCAATGAGCTTGGCGCCGCGGCGCAGGAAATTGCCCACAACGCCGCCCAGGCTTCGCAGCAAGCGAGTTCGGCACGTCACCTGGCAGAAGAAGGTCAGCAGGTGGTCGATCGCAGCATCGCCGCCATGAACCGTCTCTCGGACCTGATTTGCACCTCGAGCTCGCATATCGAGACGCTCAACAGCAAGACGGTGAACATCGGCCAGATTCTTGAAGTGATCACCAGCATCTCCCAGCAAACCAACCTGTTGGCGCTCAACGCCGCGATCGAAGCTGCTCGGGCGGGTGAGGCCGGTCGCGGCTTTGCTGTGGTAGCAGACGAAGTGCGCAACCTCGCGCATCGCACCCAGGAGTCTGCACAACAGGTGCAGAACATGATCGAGGAGCTGCAAGTCGGCGCCCGCGAGTCGGTTGACACCATGGGCCAGAGCCAGCGCCACAGCCAGGACAGCGTCGAAATCGCCAATCAGGCGGGCGAGCGACTTGGCAGCGTGACTGTGCGCATCGGCGAGATCGATGGCATGAACCAGTCGGTGGCAACCGCCACCGAAGAACAAACCGCCGTGGTTGAGTCGATCAACATGGACATCAACGAAATCAACATGCTGAACCAGGAAGGCGTGGAGAACCTGCAGTCGACCCTGCGCGCGTGCGCTGACCTTGAGCAACAGGCCACTCGCTTGAAACATCTGGTTGGCAGTTTCCGTATCTAAACGCTTCTGCGCTAAATGCCCACGCCTTTTACTTGCATTCACAGGCGTGGGTCATGCGGTTCTTTCAGTTGCAACTGCTGGCAAGCATGAGCCTGACTTTCCCCAGCAGCTCTGTTACCTGAAACGGTTTGACCAGCATATCCATATGGCGACCCAGGAACGTCTGCCGATTGAGTGCCGGTTCGGCGTAACCGGTCATGAACAAGATCGGCAAATCCTGGTTCCAGCCCCTGGCAATGTCCGCAAGCTCTCGTCCGCTCATGCGCGGAAGTCCAACGTCGGTCAGCAAGAGATTGATCGAGGGGTCATTCTGCAGTCGTTCCAGTGCGGACTCGATGTCGCTTGCCTGGGTGCAGCGGTAGCCCGCATCCTCCAACGCTTCGGCGACAAACATGCGCACTGAGGCCATGTCTTCAACGACAAGAATGTGCTCGCCTGCACCTTGGTGGTCGAATTCCACGGGTGCGCTTCTGGGGTCCGATGAGTCGCTGGTCGCGGGCAGTAGAATCGTTACTTCGGTACCGCGCCTGGCCACACTGCGGATCTGCGCGTTTCCTCCAGATTGACGGGCGAAGCCATAGATCGTCGAAAGTCCGAGCCCCGTGCCATGGCCAAGCGGCTTGGTGGTGAAGAATGGATCGAACACCTTGTCGATCACCGAGTGCTCGATACCGGTACCGTCATCACGAACCGAAACGGCGATATAGGAACCGTCCGCCAGGTCTGGATCACCGTGGGAATAGGCGGCGTAGGTGCTGACCCATATATTGCCACCTCCCGGCAAAGCGTCGCGGGCATTGATCACCAGATTGAGCATGGCGCTTTCCAGCTGGATGGGGTCAACCAGCGCGATGGCGGCTTTGGTGCTCAACTCCAGCTTGAGGGCAATGCGTTCACCGATGGTGCGGGTCAGCAGATCCTCAAGCGAGCGGATGTGCTCGTTGATATCCACAGGGCGAGTGTCGAGCGGCTGCTGGCGCGAGAAGGCCAGCAGGCGGTGGGTGAGAGAGGCTGCGCTCATGGCCGAGTTCAGCGCTGCCTCGATGTAGAACTGGACCTTGTCGGTACTGGCAGCGGCGATTCGCTTCTGAAGCAACTCCAGGCTCGTGATGATCCCGGTGAGTAGGTTGTTGAAGTCGTGGGCGATGCCCCCGGTCAATTTGCCCAGCGCATCCATTTTTTGCACTTGTAGCAGTTGGGCCTCGGTACGTGCGCGTTCGGCCACTTCCTTGGCGAGTTGCGTGGTCGCATCGTCAAGTCGTGCCAAGTGGGAGCGTTCGCGGTGACGATGCTCGGTGACATCCTCGACAAAAACCAGGCTCAGCGCTGGCGTACGGTAAGGTGAAATCTGCCACTCGGTTTCTCGCACTTCACCCTGTACACGCATGCTAAGGGTACCCTTCCAGCGTTCTCCCTCGGCCACGCGCAAGCGCAATTCTTCAATGATCGCCACCTGATCTTCGGCAAAGCACTCACACAGCGTAGAGGGTTCGCGATTATCCTGAATCAATTGAGCGAAGGCATGGTTGCATTCATGCACCTTCAGCTCGGCGTCCAGTACCGCTATGGGCGCCGACACGTTGAAGAAAATTTCGCGAAAGCGCGCCTCGCTTTCACGCAGGGCGTTTTCTGTATCCCGCACACGCAGAAGCGTACGCAGCGTTGCCAGGAGAACATCGGGGTCTACCGGATGCACCAGGTAAGCATCGGCGCCAGCGTTCAGGCCGGTGATGATGTCACCTGTCTGGATCGAGGCTGCAGACACGTGAATGATTGGGAGTAGGGCGGTAGCAGGATCGGCACGTAACCTACGAACGATGTCGAATCCACTCATATCCGGCAGATTGACATCGAGAATCAGCGCGTCAATCTTCTCGCTGGCGATGAGTGCCAGTCCCTCGTTACCAGTACCGGCTTCGAGCACTTTATAGTCGTGAGGCTCCAGACGTCGACGCAAGGCGTAGCGGGTAGCGATGTTGTCATCGACGATCAATAAGTGGATTTCACGCTTCATCGGCAGGCTCCAGCGCGATGGCTAGCGGGATGATCACGAAAAAGGTCGATCCGTTACCCGGTGTGCTCTGCACCCCGACTTCGCCACCCAATAACCCGGCGAAGCGTTTGCACAAGGATAATCCTAGCCCAGTGCCGCGAAAGCGCTTCTGCAGCGGTGAATCGACTTGGGAAAAGTCTTCGAACAAGGCGCCGTGAAGCTCTGGTGCGATGCCGATGCCTGAGTCGGTCACGGCAAATCGCACGCGTTCGTTGTCCAACAGTTGCGCTGAAACGCGGACTTCCCCTTGTGTGGTGAATTTCAGTGCATTGGAGATGAAGTTGCGGAGGATCTGCGCAAGTTTCTTGTCATCGGTAAACAAGCGCGGCAGCCCCACCGGCTCCTCGAAAATCAGGTCGACCGCGGAGGTATCGACTATCGGACGGAACATGCCACGCAGCGCGGTAAACAAATCGAGCATGTCGAACCAGGCCGGAAAAATAGTGATGCGTCCAGCTTCTATTTTTGCCAGATCAAGCAAGTCGTCGACCATATCGCTCAGTTCGCGGGCGGAAGTACTGATAAACCCCATCTGCTTGTGTTGCTCGGGACTCAAGGGCCCGTCCAGTTCGTCGGTAAGCAGGCTGGCGATACTCAGTATCGAACCCAGGGGGGTGCGAAACTCATGGCTCATGTACGACAAGAAGCGGCTTTTCAGATCTGATGCCTGACGCAACTGTTCGGCTTGAGTGTCGAGTTCGGCATAAAGCGCCAGTACACCCTGGTTGGTTTCATCCAGCTCCAAACGCAGGGCATCGGCTTCTTGCTGCAGTTGCGCGATTCGTGCCGCTTGGTCGTCGAGTGGTTTTTCAGGTAACTCAGGCATGGGCTGCCTCCAGAGCGATGACCAGCACTGTGACGTCATCTCGCCCGCGACAGAAGTCACGGTGGAGGATGGCGGCAATCACGGCGGGATGTCGGTATATCAGGCCTGGGTAATCCTGCAGTTTCCAGCGCGACTGCAGGCCATCGCTGTGCATGATCAGCAGTTGCCCGTTCACCTCGGCGTACTCGAACGGTTGTGCCCGTCGATACTGGCCGCCAACGATCCCAGGGTGTGAGGCCAGTCCACGGGACTTGTCCACAGTGACCAGGCTGGCGCCGATATTGCCGATTCCGACAAACGTCAGCGCCCCATTGTCAGGGGCGAACTGCGCGATGGCTACCGCGCCTCCACGCGTTGCGGTCATGGCGCGATGGATATGTTCCAGCGCCTGCGCGGGAGGGATGAAAGGCGCTTGGGCAAAGGAATGCTCTCCGGCCCGGGCTGCGCGTTCAGCGTCCACACCATGACCCAGGCCGTCGATGACCAGAGCGCTGATGTGCGCCCCGTCGAACGCCAAGTGCCAAACGTCACCGCATGCCGGGTCATTGTGCAGCGAGTGCTGGCTGATACCGAAGCGTTGATCCGCTGCTTTGTCTTGACGCGAGTAAAGTCGCGCCAACAGCACCGCACCCCGTGAGTCGGCGTAGCTGTCGAACACTTCGGTCTGACGTGAGATAGCACCGAGTCCGATACCTTGGGTGCCTCCGGTGGAGTAGCCATCGGTAAGGCAAGCCTGCAGATCAAAACCTTGCGCGCGGTCTATCGCGAGCATTTCGATGCCAGCGCCATTCGTACGCGGCAACATTCGCAGATGTAGTTCACCTCGGGTGGCATGCTTGAGAATGTTACTGGCGAGTTCGGTTGCCACCAGCGCCGCGCGTCCGCTATCGGTATCGTCAAAGCCGCATTGATGAGCCAGTTGCTGTACGGTGCGCCGGGCGTGCCCCACCTGACTGCTGTCTTCGACCATGAGTACCTGGGTCGTGGTTCCGGCGATGTTCATGTCCATCGCGTGATCGTCACGCGAGTGCCCTGACCGGGTGCGGTTTCAAGTTCAAACTCATCCACCAGACGTTTTGCGCCTGTCAGACCCAGACCGAGGCCGGCTCCCGACGTCCAGCCGTCGGTCATCGCCAGTGCGACATTAGCGATACCTGGCCCTTGATCACGAAAGCTCAGGCGCAGGCCTACACGGCTGCCATCTTCGAGGATCTGCCACTCCATATCTCCGCCACCGCCATACACCACGGTGTTACGCGCCAATTCGCTCACGGCAGTGACCAGCTTGGTCAGGTCGATCAGGCGCATGCCACATTCGGTGGCCAGCTTGCGCGCGGTCTGACGCGCCAGCACTACGTCCTGTTCGAGATGGATGGGTTGAGTACCACTATCGCGCGGGGTCATTGTTGATATACCCGGCCCTGAAGCAGCTGCATTCCGCGTTCGACGTTCAATGCAGTACTGACGCCAGGCAAGGTCAGGCCAAGTTCGACCAGCGTGATGGCAACCGCTGGTTGCATACCGACCAGTACGGTTTCGGCATCCATGATTTTCGAGAGACCGGAAATGGTGCCGATCATTCGCCCGATAAAGGAGTCGACCATGCCCAGCGCCGAAATATCGATCAATACGCCGTGAGCCGAGGTCTTGCTGATACGTTCAGACAAGTCGTCCTGCAAGGTGAGGGCAAGTTGGTCATGCATGTCGACCTGGATGGTCACCAACAGAAAATCGCCCATCTGGAGAATCGGTATGCGCTCCATGGCTCAAACCGTCTTGCCGAGGGTGATATCCAGGCGAGTCAGCGCCAGTTTCAAGGCATCGGCCAGGTTGGCCTTGGTCACCACACCTTGCAGGTCGAGTCCCAGGTGCACAATGGTTTGGGCAATTTGCGGGCGCACGCCACTGATGATGCAGTCTGCACCCATCAAGCGGATCGCAGTCACGGTTTTCAGCAGATGCTGGGCCACCAGGGTGTCGACAGTCGGGACGCCAGTGATGTCGATGATGGCGATCTCGGAACCAGTATCGACGATGCGTTGCAGCAGGGATTCCATCACCATCTGGGTACGCTGCGAGTCGAGGGTACCGATCATTGGCAGGGCCAGGACGCCATCCCAGAGTTTGACCACTGGGGTCGAGAGTTCCAACAGTTCTTCCTGCTGGCGCTTGATGACCTCCTCCCGGGACTTCTGGAAGGTGCCGATGGTATGCATGCCCAGATCATCGAGTAAGCGGGATATTTCCCAAAGCTGTTCGGCCAGCAGCGCCGGACTGTCCTGATACTGATTCTGCAGGAGCGCGAACAAGGGGCCTTTGAGTGCAAAGATGAAGTGTGCAGTTTGCTGCGAGTCATGGCCCAGCAGAGCGCGGCTGCGGGACAGCTTTTCCAGAAACAGGCGAATTTCATCCCATCCCTTGGCGGCGATCATCTTCTCATCGTTGTCCGCCAGGCCGTTTATGACCAGTTGCAAAAACTCCGAGGTCTGTTGCTGCAAGTCCTGATCTTTCAGATTACGTGTGGCGCCACTGGCTTCCAGGCCGCTTTTCCATTGCGCAAGCAATTGAGCCTGGTTGTTCCTCATCGCATCGAGTGTGCTCTGCAGTGCTGCCATGTGCCTGTTGCTCCGTACAAATGGGGCGAGTCGGGAAAGATGAGTCGCGCGAAGTGAGTGACATTGGAACGACGCAATAGTTGTATGGCCCACGCAAATTAGTGACGCTCGTCGGCCAATTCCTAGGGACTAGAGTAGTTCGCAATTGAGAAAGCACTCACTGCATGCGTTTGCGTGGTATCGGCCGTACCAGAAACTTTTCTCAGGCAACGCCCACAACAGGCGTTGTGGGCGCTATTTCAGGCAGGTATCAAGGTTTTGCTTGCTCGCCGTCCTCGTCCTTGCGATGTGCCCAGTGATAAAGAGCCGGTAGTACCAGCAAGGTCAGTGCGGTGGATGACAGGATGCCGCCAATGACCACGGTCGCCAGCGGGCGTTGAACTTCAGCGCCGGTGCCGGTGGCCAATGCCATCGGGATGAAGCCAAGCGAGGCGACCAGCGCGGTCATCAGTACCGGCCGCAGTCGAGTCAGCGCACCCTCATCAACTGCGACGCGCAGGGTGCGGCCTTCTTCGCGTAGGTTGCGGATGAAGGAAATCATCACCAGACCATTAAGCACCGCCACCCCCGACAGGGCGATGAAACCAACTCCGGCAGAGATCGACAGGGGGATGTCGCGCAGCCACAGTGCGAGTACGCCGCCGGTCAATGCGAAGGGGATGCCGGTGAACACCAGCATGCCGTCCTTGAGGTTGTTGAACATCAGGAACAACAAGGTCATGACCAGCAGCAGGGCGACGGGTACGACGATCTGCAGGCGTTTGGCTGCAGATTGCAACTGTTCGAACTGACCGCCCCACGTGGTCCAGTAACCAGCAGGAATCTCGACGCTGGAAGCGAGGGTTTCGCTGGCTTGCTCGACGAACGAGCCCAGGTCGCGACCGCGAACGTTCGCGCTGACCACCACGACACGTTTGCCGTTTTCCCGACTGATTTGGTTGGGTCCCAGTTGCAGGTCGAGATTGGCTACCTGGGACAGCGGGATGAAACCGATCTGACTTGCACCTTGAGCGGCATTCGCCGGCACCGGTATCAGCAGGCTCGACAGGCCATTGACGTCGGTGCGCAGCGTTTCTGAAAGTCGCACGACCATGTCGAAGCGCCGGTCGCCCTCATACAGCGTGCCAGTCTGGCGCCCACCTACGGCGATGGCCACAGCATCTTGTACGGCACCAATGTTCAGGCCATAGCGAGCCGCTTTCTCTCGGTCGATGTTGATGGTCAGGACGGGCAAGCCCGTGGTCTGCTCCACCTTCACCTCGGAGGCCCCCTCAACGCCTTGTAGTGTGGAGGCAATTTTCGCGGCGGTACGGTTCAGCACATCCATGTCATCGCCGAAGATTTTCACCGCCACGTCACTTCGCACACCGGAAATCAGTTCGTTGAAGCGCAACTGAATGGGTTGTGACATTTCATAGTTGCTGCCTGGCACGCTGGCGGCGGCTTTTTGCACCTCGGCAATCAGTTCATCGCGCGACTTCTTCGGATCTGCCCACTGATCCTTAGGCTTGAGCATGACGTAGGCATCGGAAATGTTGGGTGGCATCGGATCGGATGCAATTTCTGCGGTGCCGGTACGGGCGAACACACGTTCAACCTCCGGCACTTGCTCGATCACCGCTTTTTCCAAGCGCTGTTGCATATCGACCGATTGCGTCAGGCTGGTTCCAGGCACACGTAGCGCCTGCAAGGCAAAGTCGCCCTCGCTGAGACTGGGTATGAACTCGCTGCCCATGCGACTTGCCATTACACCGGTGAGCAGTACCACGCCAACGGCTGCCGAAAACGCCAGATTGCGGTGGCCGAGTACCCAACGCAGGATCGGCGCATAGCGCAGACGAGCGTGGCGCATTACCAGGCCTTCCTCTTCCTTGACCTTGCCAGTCACGAACATGGCAATCGCTGCCGGCACGAAGGTGACGGAAAGAATCATCGCGCCAAGCAGAGCGATCACCACAGTGAAGGCCATCGGGTGGAACATCTTGCCTTCGACACCGGTGAGGGCAAAGACCGGCAGGTACACCACCATAATGATCAACTGACCGAAGATTAACGGTCGTCGAGCTTCGCCGGCAGCGGCGAACACTTCATGGAAGCGCTCGGCCTTGGTCAGCAGGCGTCCATGTTTATGCTGGGCATGGGCGAGGCGGCGGACCGCGTTTTCAACGATTACCACCGCACCGTCAACGATGATGCCGAAGTCCAATGCGCCAAGGCTCATCAGGTTGGCGCTGACTTTGTTGGTATACATGCCCGTGAACGTAAACAGCATCGACAGTGGAATCACCATGGCGGTAATCAGTGCTGCACGGATGTTGCCAAGGAACAGGAAGAGGATGGCGATGACCAGAATCGCCCCTTCGATGAGGTTCTTTTTAACTGTCGCAATCGCTTTTTCTACCAGGTTGGTGCGGTCATAAACGGTAATGGCGACCACGCCTTTGGGCAGCGTGCGGTTGATCTCGGCAAGTCTGGCCGCTACCGCCTGGGACACTGTCCGGCTATTCTCGCCAATCAGCATGAACACCGTACCCAGTACTACTTCACGACCGTTTTCGGTGGCGGCACCGGAGCGCAACTCTTTGCCGATACCGACCTCTGCAACGCTGCTGACTCGAATAGGCGTGCCATCCACACTTGAAATGACGATGTTGGCAATGTCGTCGATGCTGCCGACCTGGCCTGGCGCGCGAATCAGCAATTGCTCGCCGCTACGCTCCACATAGCCGGCGCCGATGTTGGCATTGTTGCTTTCCAGTGCCGCAACCAGATCGTTGAGGGTTAATTTGTAGGCGGCCAGACGCTTGGGATCCGGTGCAATCAGATACTGCTTGGCATAACCGCCGATGGTGTTGATCTCGGCCACACCCGGCACGTTGCGCAACTGCGGCTTGATGATCCAATCCTGGATGACGCGCAGGTCCGTTGGTGTGTAGGGCGTGCCATCTTCCTTGACCGCACCTTCCTCGGTTTCGACGGTCCAGAGGAAAATTTCACCCAAGCCAGTGGACACCGGGCCCATCAAGGCTTCGACACCTTCGGGCAATTGCTCCTTCGCCACTTGCAAGCGTTCGTTGACCAATTGGCGCGCAAAGAAAATGTCGGTGCCATCTTCGAAGATGACTGTTACCTGGGACAATCCGGAGCGCGACAAGGAGCGGGTTTGCTTGAGCCCAGGCAGGCCGGCCATTGCCGTTTCAACGGGAAAAGTAATGCGCTGCTCGGTTTCCAGCGGCGTATAGCCAGGCGCTGCAGCGTTGATCTGCACCTGAACGTTGGTGATGTCTGGCACTGCATCGATAGGTAGCTTTTGATAGCTGTAGATGCCGATACCGGCCATCAAAAGCACTGCGATCATTACGACGATGCGCTGCTCGATGGCGAACCTGATGAGACGTTCAAACATGTGTAGTCACCCCTTCCATTCGCATCAGTGGCTGTGCTCGGCGGACGCTTTACCAAGCTCGGACTTGAGTGTGAAGCTGCCACTTGCTGCTACTTGGGCACCGGGCGCGAGGCCCTCGATGATCTCCACAAAGCCGTCATCACGACGACCCAGTTTCACTGCCAGGGTGTCGAAACCTTCTGATGTACGGGCAAACACAGAAGGTTTTTCCTCCACGGTTTGCACTGCAGATTCCGGAACGGCGACCGCTGCGCGCGTGGTCTGCATCGTGACGGCAATGTTCACGAACAAGCCCGGGCGCCAGGCTCCGTTTGGATTGGTCAACGTCACACGCACGGTGGCAGCGCGATTCTGTTCGCCGAGCAAACTGCCGACGTAGCCAATCCTGCCATCGACCTGAGCATTCATATCGGGTGAAGAGACCCTGACTTCGCGTCCAGTCACGACCTTGCTCAGCTCGCCAGGAGGAACGGCAAAGGTGGCCCAGACCTGGCTCAGGTCGGACAGAATGAAGGCGTTGGTGGCTTCGCTGACCACTTCACCAATAGCCAGGTGCTTTTCAACGACAACAGCGTCGAAGGGCGCGCGTAGCTCGTAGCGGTTGCCACCTGCAGAACTGACTGAGGCGCCGATGGCCGCCACTTTCTGTCGCGCATTGGCCAGGGAAATTTCCGCTTCCTGCATCGCTTGGCGTGCTTGCAGGTAGTCTTGCTCGGCGGAGATCTTGTCCTGCCAAAGTTGTTTCTCGCGCTCGAAGGTCAGGCGTGCCAGTTCCATTCGACGCTGTGCAGCTTGCTGTTCACTGCGCAGATCGGAAATCTGCTGGCTGGCAATCACTGCAAGCAGTTGACCTTTCTTGACCGACTCACCCAAATTGGCATGAACGCTTTCTACTACCCCTGGAACCCGCGGAACGATGTGTGCGGTGAGGTCTTCATTGAAGCGAATTTCGCCAGGAAAGCTGGCAATCATACCCAGCTCCCTGGGCGCGGCAACGACCAGTTCGATCCCGGCAGTCTTGATCTGCTCGACACTGAGCGTCAGCTTGCCTTCCTCGTCATGCCCAGCTTCTCGATGAGCATCTTCATCGCCATGCTGGTCTGCGCTTGGCAAGGCTTTTGGGTCATGATCATGACCATCTTCCTCGCCGTGTTCGGCACTGCCGGGGGCCTGCTGCTTGGCGTTGGAATCCCAGGCTAGGCTGCCAAACCCCAGGGCTGCCACCACGGCAACGGCAAGGGCGATCTTGCGTTTCGTATCCATTGTTACTCCTGCTGATCGTAGGCATGGATGCGGTCAGGCGCGCATGCCGAAGAAAATCTCTGGTCTGCTCAGCGACTGCCGGCAAAAGATTCGAGGTCGCCGAAAACCCTTTCCACTTGAGCACGAGCGTTGGTTGCAGCTTCCAGGGAGCCGAGGTACTGGCTGCGAGCGGCGATCAACGTGCGCTGGGCGTCCAGTACTTCGATAAAGCCGAATTTGCCCATCTCGAATCCGCGGGTTGCGGTGTCGACTGCTTGCTGGGCCGAGGGCAGGATGCTCTTGTCGTAGGACTCAACCTCCTGCATGGCGGTGGTCCATTGGTTAAGCGCTGTCTGGGTTTCGCTGCGCAGCCTCAACTCCACAGCGTTTCGTTGGTCGCGGGCCTGATCGGCGCGTCGCGCAGCAGAAAGAATGTTGCCTTGGTTACGATCGAACAGCGGTAGGGGCATCGACAGTCCGACGACGTTGACCTGCTCGCGAACGGAGCGGTCATATTGGCTACCCACGCTCACCGTCAAATTTGGGATGCGCTGGGCCTTTTCCGAACCCAGCGAGGCGTCGCTTTGGTCGATCTGTGCAAGTGCTTGGCGCATCTCGGCGGTTTGCTCAAGCGTGCTCAACAACGTTGCCGAGCGTGGTGGCATACCCGGGGACAAGGAGGGAGCGTCGAGCCGGTCGAATGCGGTAACGGCACTGCCGGTCACTTGGGCCAACTGTTGATAGGCATTGGCTTTATCCGTTTGCGCACGGCGCAGTTGCAGTTTGGCTTCCGCCAGTTGCACCTGGGCCCGAGTCGCCTCTACCGGTGACGATTTCCCAGCCCGGACGCGACCGTCGACAATGCGCAATCCACGTTCTGTAAGCGCTAGCGACTGATTGGCCAACTCGACACCGGCTTGCGCACGCAGGGCGGCGTAGAACGCTTGCACGACGTCTGCTCGCAGGCTGTTCACACTGCGTTCCAATGCCATCTGAGCGATGCTCTGGCCAACCGTCGCCACTTCGATTCGGGCAGACCGCTTGCCGCCCAGTTCCAGCGGTTGGGCGAGGGTGACGGTAGTGGTGCTGGAGTCTCGATCGGTGTCCTCGATCTCGTATGAAAGCTCGGGGTTGGGGATAAGTCCTGCTTGCTGGCGAGCGCCTTGGGCGATGCCGATTTCCTGACGTGCTGCTGCCAGATCCGGGTTTGCCTCCATGGCAGTGGACAGTGCCTCGGACAGGCTGATGCTTTGCTGCGCGAATGCTGCGGGGGCGATAGTCCCCGCTACGAGTGCGCAGAGCGCGGCGCACTTCCAGGAAACAGGGATCTTGAACAAGGCATTTCGGCTGTACCAGGGCACTAGTAGGGTCCTCGAGCGCAAACTTTCGAGAGCTTGGCGAGAACGCCGGGACAGCAGCCAAGCCCAACGGATAGGTGTTGGCACTCTAATAAGCGCTGGCTATCACAGGGGTGGCTGCAAAATTACAATTCTGTAATCAATGGCGGCGCCATTAAGTGACAAAATTGTAATTCTCTTATCACGCTCCCGTTATCTATCGGCTGCCACTTTTGTTTAGGCGCTGTGACAGGCGTGCGGCCGGACAGAAAAATTAATAACCGCGCCGAAAACATAATAAAAGCTGCCGTATCAGAGGAGCATTGAATGAGCCGAAAACTCTCGCTTTATTTCGCTGCGATGTCCGCGTTATCTGCAAGTTACGTTGTTTCAGCTCAAGCTGAAGAAAAGGCGGAAGGGTTCATTGAAGGCAGTAGCCTCACGGTACTGAACCGAAACTTCTATTTCAACCGTGATAACCGCGATGGCGCCGCCGCAACTTACAACAGCGGTAAGGGCGACACTAACGGCTACTCCGAAACATGGGCACATGCCATCATCACCCACTTCAACTCGGGTTTTACCCAAGGCACAATTGGCTTCGGTGTGGATGCCTTTGCAATGATCGGCTTGAAGCTCGATACGGGTGATGGCAGGAATGGTGGGCGCAGTTCGTTCGACGTTTTGCCCGTCGATCACGATGGTGAGGCGCGTGACGAGTACACCAAGATCGGTGGCGCAGCCAAAGTCCGCTTGCTCGACACCGTGGTCAAAGTAGGTGACGTTTTCCCTGCCAACCCGGTTGTCGCGGCGGGTGACTCACGCCTGCTGCCCGAAAGCTTTCGTGGTGTAACGGCTGAAAATACCAGTATTGAAGGCCTTACCCTGCAGGGCGGGCGTTTGCACTCGATGAGCCAGCCCGTTTCCAGTGACATGCGCGAAAATTTTGCGACGTTCTACGCAGGCGCAGTCAATTCGCCTTGGATTGCTTATGGCGGTGGAGACTATGAAATCAACGATAGGGTTACCGTCAGCCTGTTCAGCAGTCGCCTGAAGGATGTCTGGAATCAATATTATGCAGGCACCAGCCTTACCTATCCATTGAGCGATGACCTGGCACTGATCGGTGGCTTTAACTATTACAAAGCTGTTGATGAGGGCAAACAACTGCTAGGCGAGTTCAACAACAGCATCTGGAGTGGAAAGATTGGTGTTAGTTATGGCGGCCATACCCTGGCACTGTCACATCAGCAGAACAACGGTGATGACGACTTCGACTACCTGCGCCAGTCCGATTCTATATTCTTGGATAACTCGATTCAGTACAGCGACTTCAACTCGCCAAAAGAGCGCTCGTGGATGCTTCGCTATGACTTGAACATGGCCGCCTACGGGATTCCCGGTCTGTCATTCATGACCCGTTACGCCAAGGGCACCGATGCTGACTATTCGAACGCTAACCCGTTCTATATGCGCACTGACGACAACGGCAAGCCGCTGGCTGACCAAAAACGCTGGGAGCGCGACATCGAAGCTAAATACGTGGTTCAGACAGGCCCGGCGAAGGATCTTTCATTTAGGGTACGCCAAGCCAATACGCGCGCCACAGCCTTTGAGTCCGATCTGGATGAAGTACGGCTAATTGTCGAATATCCACTGTCGCTACTGTAAGTGCCGGTGAATAGGTTTCCTCAGGGGCCGATTCACTTCGGCTGTCCAAAAGTGGCAGTTCAATGTATTCACCCCTTGCTCCTTTGGTAAACGGTGAATGTTTGGCGCCTTTAATGGCGCCTTTTTTCGCAGCATCAAAACCGCAACGTATTTTTTCTCGGTATAAATTTGACTCATACCCTAGGAGATGTTGGGTACCTGCTTGAAAAGCGCTGACAGATAGTGCGGGTTTCTTACAGAACTGTTTGGAAACTGATATGAACCAATAGTGTTAGATTGATATACAGCTTCCTTCAATTGGATCCCGCAAGCCGTTAGTCGAGCAACTTTCAAGATCAACAGGAAAGTTGGTTGAAAACTGGCCTGGATCAATAGTTTTGCAGCGCGCTTGGCATAGGGTGAAAAGACCACTTAACTTTTCACGGATGAAAAGCGCTATGAAAACACTGGATCGAACACTCGACATTCAGCCCCTGCCGGGGGCAAACATCACTATTTATCTCAACGGCCAAGCGGTCGAAGTTGCTTTTGGCGAGACAGTGCTCACCGTTCTTAACGCCGTGGGCCTGCGTCAGGTTGCGCGTAACGACCATGCTCAGACGACAGGGGCCTTTTGTGGCATGGGTGTGTGTCACTGCTGCCTGGTTTCAATCAATGGCCGGCCCAAACGCCGTGCCTGTCAGACAGTCGTGCAGCCGGGTATGCGAGTAGAGACCCTGAGCAACCGCTTCAACGAAGAGGAAGCCCCATGAGCATACGACCTGTAATTGTCGGTGGTGGCTCGGCGGGTATGGCCGCTGCCATTGAGTTGGCCCGCCACGGGGTTGCCAGCACAGTGTTCGATGAAGCATCGCGGCCGGGCGGGGTGGTGTATCGCGGTCCGCTTCGTGACGGTGTCGATCCGGGCTATCTCGGGTCTCGCTATAGTAAGGCTCTGGCGGCCTTGCACAAAGAGTTCGCAAGCTGCGTCGAGCGTATTGATTTGCACTTGAACAACCGAATTGTAGGGGGGGATACGCAGCGTTTGATGGTCCTCGATGACAAGGAGCGCCTTAAGGAAGTGGACTACTCGCATTTGCTGCTGTCGGTCGGTTGCCATGAGCGCAATGTACCGTTTCCTGGCTGGACCCTGCCCGGTGTCCAGCTTTTAGGCGGGTTGCAGCTGCAGATCAAGAGCGGGGTGGTCAAACCATCAGGTGTAACGTTGATTGCCGGGACTGGGCCATTGCTTCCGCTGGTGGCCTGTCAATTACATGCGGCGGGGGCAAAAGTTGCCGGGGTATATGAAGCCTGTGCCTTCGGCAAGATCGCCAAGGAAAGCCTGGCATTGCTGAACAAGCCGCAACTTTTCCTCAACGGCTTAAGCATGCTTGGCTATATGAAGCTCAACGGCATTCCGCTGTATTACGGCTGGGGCGTGGTCGAGGCAAAAGGCGAGGGCGAACTTGCTGAAGTCATTTTGGCGCCTTATGACAAAAACTGGCAGCCCGACCATTGCCGCGCTCAGCGCGAGCATGTGCAAACCCTTGCGGTTGGCTACGGTTTCATCCCGCGTACGCAGTTGAGTCAGCAGTTAGGGCTGGAGCATTGCTTCCATGACGATGGCTACCTGCATGCGCGTAGCAACGGATGGCAGCAAAGCAGCCAGCCGCACATTCATCTGGCGGGTGACATGGCTGGCATTCGTGGCGGCGAGGCGGCCATGCTCACCGGGCGCATTGCCGCGGTGTCGATATTGCTCCAGCGCGGCGTACTCAATGCCGAGCAAGCCATTGAGCTGCGCGAGCAGTATCTCGGCCAGTTGGCAGCAATCAAACGCTTTCGCGCTGGTGTCGAGCGCTACACCGAGCGGGGAGCGCGGCAACTTGATCTGCCGCAGGCCGATACGGTGATCTGTCGCTGCGAACATGTGCACCGCAGTGACATCGACCTGGCCTTGGAGCAGGGGGTGCAAGACATGGCCGGATTGAAAATGCGCACCCGGGTGAGCATGGGCGATTGCCAGGGTCGCATGTGCGTTGGTTATTGCAGTGATCGCTTGCGCGAAGCGACCGGTCGCGCCGATGTGGGCTGGCTGCGCCCGCGATTTCCCATAGACCCGATTCCGTTCTCGGCATTTCAGAAATCTGGCGCAAAGGTGTGAACATGAACAGAATCTATGACGTGGTGATCGCTGGCGGTGGTGTCATTGGTGCTTCCTGCGCGTATCAATTGTCCAAACGCAAAAACCTCAGAATCGCTCTGATCGATGCCAAGCGCCCTGGCAATGCTACACGCGCTTCAGCTGGCGGGCTGTGGGCCATAGGTGAGTCGGTTGGGCTCGGCTGCGGGGTTATTTTCTTTCGCATGATGTCAACGCAGCGCAAGCGCGAGGCTCAAGGGGCTGCCGTTGTGGTGGATGCCAACACCCCGCACATCTTGCCGCAGTCGTTCTTCGACTTTGCCTTACAGTCGAATGCACTTTATCCACAGCTGCATCGTGAGCTGATCGATCGTCACGGTATGGACTTCAAGTTTGAGCGCACGGGCCTCAAGTATGTGATCTACGACGATGAAGACCAGCTATACGCCGAGCACATCGTTGCGCAGATTCCGCACCTGACTGAGCAGGTGCGCTGGCTCGATCAAAACACGTTACGCCAGGCGGAGCCAGCTGTCAGTCATCAGGCACGTGGGGCCCTGGAGTTTCTTTGCGATCATCAGGTCAGTCCGTTCCGCTTGGCCGACGCCTATGTGGAAGCGGCACGACAGAATGGCGTAGACCTGTTCCACAACACCAATGTGACGGGTGTGTTGCATCAGGGGTCGCGGATCAGTGCCGTACAAACCGCCGAAGAAGGTACGTTTCACTGCCAGACCCTGATCAATGCCGCTGGCGCCTGGGCGGCCGATCTCAGCGAACAGGCCTGCGGTCTGCGCATTCCAGTCAGTCCGGTGAAAGGCCAGATTATCCTTACTGAGCGCCTGCCCAAACTGTTGCACGGCTGCCTCACCACCAGTGACTGCTACATGGCTCAGAAGGATAACGGCGAAATTCTGATTGGCAGCACGACTGAAGATAAAGGCTTCGACGTGAGTAACACCTTGCCGGAAATCAGTGGCCTGGTGCAGGGCGCGATTCGCTGTATTCCTGAACTGGCGCAGATCAACCTGAAGCGAGCCTGGGCGGGATTGCGCCCAGGTTCGCCGGACGAACTACCGATACTGGGTCCGGTTCCGGAGGTTTCCGGTTATTTGAATGCCTGTGGACACTTTCGCACTGGCATTCTCACGTCGGCCATTACCGGGGTGATGATCGATAAGGTTATGCATGGAGAAACCTCGCCTGTGGATATCACCCCATTCCTGGCTGAACGCTTCTTTAAATCGCCTGTGGATAACAGTCCTTCGTTGGGATAACTACCGGATGACCGGCTTAAGGGCCGGTCATTTGTGCGATCAGTTCCAGGCAGTGCCTGACCTGCGCAGAGTTATCCCCAACCCGTCGGCTAAGGATAATGGGAGAAACCGCCGCGGTCTCACTCAAGGGGGCGAATACGATATCGTCGCGTTGCTGGCGTTGTACCGAGCCTGGTACCAATGTTATCCCCAGGCCCGCTGCCACCAGCCCCAGCGCGGTCTGCAATTCGTTGGTCCACTGGATAACCTGCACGCTCAGGCCCTGGCTGGAAAACAACCCCATGATGTGGTCTGCATAACTCGGACGGGGCGTTGCGGGATAAAGGACAAACGGTTCAAAGGCCAGGCGAACAAGGTCAATGGGTTGGCCTATCAGCGGATGGCCGCAGGGCAGCGCGACAACCAGTGGGTCTTCGCGCAGCACTTGCTGCTCGATAGCGGGGTCGTTGATGTGGATGCGTCCGAAGCCGACGTCGATACGCCCAGCTTTCAGGGATTCGACCTGCTGCAAGGTAATCATCTCCTGCAAGCCCAGCTCCAGAGCGTCATTGCGTCGTAACTGCCGAATAAGATCGGGCAGTAGGTCGTAGAGCGTCGACGGTGCAAATCCGATTCGTAGCCATTGGCGTTCGCTATTGGCGATGCGCCGGGTCCCTTCACACATCTGCTCAAGTTGCTCGAGCAGCATCGCACTTTGTTCATAGAAATAGCGTCCAGCCTCCGTCAGACGCAGGGGCCGGCTGCGTTCCAGCAATTCGACGCCGAGGGTTTCCTCCAACTGGCGAATTTGCCGGCTCAGCGGCGGCTGTGCAATATGCAACTGCTCGGCTGCGCGGGTGAAGTTCAAGGTTTGCCCAAGCACCCGGAAGTAACGTAGATGGCGCAGCTCCATGATACCTCCTGGGTATTGTATGTACTCAACAGATATTGGACTGCCTGTCGGTGCTGGCGCAAGCTCATCCTCTGTGGATAACCAGACCCTGTGGATATCGTCCAGAACAAGAAGAGGGCAGCCCATGAGCAGCCACCTGTTGAGCGAGCGCAGCAGTGTATTCCAGCGCGCCGACCCGTATGCCGTGTCCGAGTACGTCAACCAGCATGTGGGTGGCCATCGCCTGCGCTTGCCGCGAACCGGCGATCTGCAGGCGAGTATCAACCATCGCAAATTCGCCAGCCTCGATCTGTGCCGTCTGAGCTATGGCGGTAAAGCGCGGATTACTTCACCGGCGCTGGGTACCCTGTATCACCTGCAGATTCTGCTTAAAGGGCATTGTCAGTCCAGTTGTCGCGGCAATGAGCATCACTATGTGCCCGGGGAGCTGATGCTGATCAACCCAGACGATCCGGTGGATCTGACTTACTCGGCCGACTGCGAAAAATTCATACTCAAATTGCCGGTCGGTCTGCTCGAGCAGGCTTGTGTAGACCAGCGCTGGCAGGTGCCCGAAGGAGGCATTCGCTTTACCAGCGCTCGTCATGTGACGGGGGAGCTGGAAGGGTTTATCGGCCTACTTGGGCTGATTTGCGAAGAGGCGGAGTCTTCCCAGTCATTGGCTCAAGTGCAGGAGCACTACGGGCGTATTGTCGCCAGCAAATTGCTCAGCTTGCTGGGCAACAACGTCCAGCGTAGCGAGCCCGCGCAGCACGCCCATTCATTCGAGCAACTGGCAGCCTATATCGATGCGCACCTGCACACGGACATCAACATTGCACAGCTGATGAACGTTGCACGAGTGAGCGAGCGTACCCTGTATTCACTGTTCGAACGCCATGCGGGGTTATCACCTAGAGGGTACATTCGCCAGCGCAAACTCGAGCGCATACACGGGGCACTTCAAGACCCGACCAGCACCGTGCGCAACGTCACCGAAATTGCCTTGGACTATGGCTTTCTGCATCTGGGGCGTTTCGCCGAAAGCTACCGCCAGCGCTTTGGTGAGCTGCCCTCAGTCACGTTCAAACGTCATCGCTGACCCCTGATCGGTCATTGCGCAAAGTGGATATCGATTCGCAGTAAACGGCTATTGGCCCTTTTGTCCTGCTCCTAACCTGAGGCTGCGAAGGCTGCTTGGCAGATTCGCCCAAGGGTTTCGATAACAACAACAAAAGAGACACGCCTCATGCGAACGATCGATATCAATAGCCTGATCGATCAGGCGAAGTTCAATGTCTTCCACTGGCGTGTACTGTTCTGGTGCGCGCTGATCATAATCTTCGACGGTTACGACCTGGTCATTTATGGCGTGGTGTTGCCGGCGTTGATGCAGGAGTGGGGCATGACCCCGCTTCAGGCAGGCGCCCTGGGCAGCTACGCCTTGTTTGGCATGATGTTCGGCGCACTGATATTTGGCCCATTGTCCGATCGCATTGGTCGTAAAAAGGCCATCATGATCTGTGTGATTCTGTTCAGCGGCTTCACCGTGCTCAACGGCTTTGCCCGCAATCCAACAGAGTTTGGTGTCTGTCGCTTCCTCGCCGGTTTGGGCATTGGTGGCGTGATGCCCAACGTGGTTGCGCTGATGAACGAATACGCGCCAAAGCGTAGGCGCAGCACGCTGGTCGCCATCATGTTCAGTGGCTATTCGGTGGGCGGCATGCTCTCGGCCGGCCTAGGCATTGTGTTGTTGCCGGCGTTCGGTTGGCAGTCGGTGTTTCATGTGGCAATCATTCCACTGCTGCTGTTGCCATTGATTCTGCGTTTCTTGCCTGAGTCGCTGGGCTTTCTGGTTCGCCAGGGCCGTACCGAGCAGGCCAGCCAGTTATTGCAACGGGTTGAACCGAGTTACCAGCCCCAGAGCGGTGATCGTCTGGAGGTTGTCACCGGCACGCAAGCGGGTGGCTCAGTTTCACAATTGTTTCGAGAAGGCCGAGCGCTGAATACCTTGATGCTCTGGGTCGCATTTTTCTGCTGCCTGTTGATGGTCTACGCCCTCAATTCCTGGTTGCCAAAACTGATGAGCAACGCAGGTTACGGCCTTGGCTCAAGCCTGGCGTTCCTGTTGGTGCTCAACTTCGGGGCAATCTTTGGTGCCGTTGGCGGTGGCTGGATTGGTGACCGATTCAAGCTCGATCGGGTGTTGGTGGTGTTCTTTGCCATCGCGGCATTGTCGATCAGTCTGCTCGGCTTCAAGAGTCCAACCCCGGTGCTGTACCTGTTGATCGCTGTCGCCGGAGCGACAACCATCGGTACCCAGATCCTCGCGTATGCCTGTGTTGCCCAGTTCTATCCAATGGGTATTCGCTCCACCGGCTTGGGTTGGGCCTCGGGTATTGGTCGTAGCGGAGCCATTGTCGGCCCGTTGCTGGGCGGGCTGTTGCTGGGGATTCAGCTGCCGCTGGCGCTGAATTTCATGGCCTTTGCCATACCCGGAGCGGTAGCTGCAGTGGCGATGATGGTGTTTGCCAGTCGTGGCACCGCCAAGAGTGGCGCAGCGTTGCAATCGGCGACCTAGCTGATTGCCTACACGCACGCTGGGCCGCAGCGCTGACTGTGTTGGCGGCTGCGGGCCGGCGCTGGAAACGCCGCAGTTCTTGAATCACAAACAACAATAAGAAAGAGCACGCCAATCATGAACAACCTCCGTGGAATCGGGTTGCTGTCTTCATTCGCCCTGAGTTTTACCGCCCAAGCCGCTGAACCTGACTTCTTCAAGGACGCTACCGCTACCTTACAAGCCCGTAATTACTACTTCAGCCGCGACTTTTCCGACATCGTTGGTGCAAACAAACAGTCCAAGGCTGAGGAGTGGGGGCAAGGATTCATCTTCAACTTCAAGTCCGGCTACACCCCCGGCACCGTTGGCGTGGGCGTCGATGCCATTGGCTTGCTCGGGCTCAAGCTCGATAGCAGCCCGGATCGCACCGGTACCGGTCTTCTGCCGGTGCACGATGATGGCCGGGCTGCTGATGAATACAGTCGGGTGGGGGGAACACTGAAGCTGCGCTATTCGAAAACCGAGCTGAAAGTGGGTGAACTGCAGACCAATCTGCCGATCCTGCAGTACAACGATTCGCGCCTGCTGCCGCCTACCTACCAAGGCGCCAGCATCACTTCCGCCGAGATCAGTGGGCTGACGCTGCAAGCGGGACATTTGAGTTCGACCAGCCTGCGTAATGAATCGGGCGACGAGAAAATGATCGCCATGCTCGGACATCTGCCTCAGCGCCAGGCCGACAGCGATGCCTTCAACTTCGCGGGTGGCGACTACAGCTTCAACGCCAATCGCAGCACCTTGAGCCTTTGGTATGGCCGCCTGGAGGACATCTATCAGCAGGGCTTTGTCGGTCTCAAGCACAACCAACCCGTGGGCGACTGGGTGCTGGGTGCCAACCTGGGCTATTTCAGCGCCAAGGAGCAAGGGGAAAGCCGCATCGGAGATATCGATAACCAGGCGTTCTACTCGTTGCTGTCTGCCAAGCGCGGCGGTCATACCTTCAGCGTCGGCTACCAGGGGATTTTTGGCGAGAACGCGTTTCCGCGGGTGTTTCCGAACATTTCGCCGTTGGGCAACGAGGTGCCCACTTACGAGTTCTCGTATGCAGACGAACGCTCTTGGCAGGTGCGGTATGACTACGATTTCGTAGCCATGGGCGTACCGGGCCTGACGGCCACTGTGCGTTACCTCAAGGGCAACAACGTCGATACCGGATTGGGCTTCGAGGGCAAGGAGCACGAGCGTGACCTGGACCTGGGGTACGCGGTGCAGAGCGGGTTGTTGAAGGGCTTGGGAATCAGGGTGCGTAATGCAGTGGCGCGCTCCAATTACCGTTCGGATATTGACGAGAACCGGGTGATCCTTTCGTACACCTGGACGCTGTTGTAGGGTTTTCGCGGGGAAAGTCCGCTCCTGCCGAGTAGAAGAGGGGGCGGGCTTTGCGATGCGTTTGGAAACACACCGTCCATCCCTCGGTTGGTCGTGGGCCAGTGCTATCGCTTAGACTGCCAGGACAACTACAACGAGTGTCTTGGTATGGAAAGTCCCCTGCTCAGTGAGCGCAGCCGGGTTTTCGATCGTGCCGATCCTTATGCCGTGTCGACCTACGTCAATCAGCATGTTGGCGTGCACCACATCCGCCTGCCGCGCTACGGGCTGCCCGAGGCGTGTCTGAACCATCGTAAATTCGCCAGCCTCGATCTGTGCCGAATCAGCTATGGCGGCGAAGTGCGGGTGATGTCTGAAGCCTTGGAGAATGTGTTTCATCTGCAGATTTTGTTGCGTGGCCATTGCCTGTGGCGGCGCGGGCGTGCCGAACGCCAGCTCGGTCCCGGCGAGTTGTTGCTGATCAATCCGGACGAGCCGGTAGACCTTGCCTACTCGGCAGATTGCGAAAAATTTATCCTCAAGCTGCCAAACCGTTTACTCGAAAGCGTCTGCGACGAACAACGCTGGCAGCGTCCGAGCGAGGGCGTGCGTTTTATCCAGAGCCATTATCAGTTGCTGGCGCTGGAAGGTTTCGCTGGGTTGCTGGCAATGGTTTGTCACGAAGCCGAGGCCAGCGAGCCGCTGCTGCGAGTTCAGGAGCACTACAGCCAGATCGTCGCCAGCAAGATGCTGACCTTGATGCCGACCAACGTCAGCCGTGAGGCCCTGAATAACCAGGCAGTGACGTTCGACCGCATTGCCGGTTACATCGAAGGCAACCTCAAGCTCGATATGTGCAGTGAACAGCTGGCGCGCCAAGCGAGCATGAGCCTGCGTTCGTTGTATGCGCTGTTCGAGCGCAATGCGGGCACCACGCCAAAAATCTACATCCGCCAGAAGAAGCTCGAGCGCATCCACGCCTGCCTCTGCGATCCCAACTGCCCGGTGCGCAGCATTACCGAACTGGCCATGGACTACGGCTTTGTCCACCTTGGCCGCTTCTCGGAAAACTACAAGTCGCTGTTCGGCGAACTCCCCTCCGATACCCTCAAGCGTCGCTCCTGACACTTTGCAGAAAACGGATAAAGGTCTGCACAAAGCGGATATTTGCCGTCCCCCTCGCTGCTTAACCTGACATGGCCTGAACACAATAACAACGGAGGCCCCGGCCATGTCCCTGGGATTCGATTACCTTAATTCCCTGCTTGAAGAAGATCAGGAGAAGGGCGTCTTTCGCTGCAAGCGCGAGATGTTCACCGACCCCCGTCTGTTCGATCTTGAGATGAAACACATTTTCGAGGGCAACTGGCTGTACCTTGCCCACGAGAGCCAGATTCCTGAAAAGAACGACTTCCTTACCACCACCATGGGGCGCCAGCCGATCTTTATCGCGCGCAACAAGGAGGGTGTGCTCAATGCTTTCCTCAATGCCTGCAGCCACCGCGGTGCGATGCTGTGCCGCCACAAGAGCGGTAACCGCTCCTCTTACACATGCCCGTTCCACGGCTGGACGTTCAACAACTCCGGCAAGCTGCTCAAGGTCAAGGACCCGGTCGATGCCGGCTATCCTGCGAGCTTCAATTGCGAAGGCTCCCATGATCTCACCAAGGTTGCTCGTTTCGAGTCCTATCGGGGTTTCCTGTTTGGCAGCCTGAACCCGGATGTCGTGCCTCTGCAAGAGCATCTGGGCGAGTCGGCCAAAATCATCGACATGATCGTTGACCAGTCGCCGGAAGGCCTGGAAGTGCTGCGTGGATCCTCGTCGTACATCTACGAAGGCAACTGGAAGCTGACAGCCGAGAATGGCGCCGACGGCTACCACGTCAGTGCCGTGCACTGGAACTACGCTGCGACCCAGAACCAGCGCAAACAGCGCGAGGCTGGCGATGAAGTCAAAACCATGAGCGCCGGCGGCTGGGCCAAGAGCGGTGGTGGCTTCTACTCGTTCGAAAAAGGTCACCTCTTGCTCTGGACCCGCTGGGCCAACCCTGAGGACCGTCCGCTGTTCGAGCGCCGCGATGAGCTGGCGGCTGATTTTGGCCAGGCCCGCGCCAACTGGATGATCGAGAACTCGCGCAATTTGTGCCTGTACCCGAACGTTTACCTGATGGATCAGTTCAGTTCGCAGATTCGTATTGCCCGGCCAATTGCCGTGGACAAGACCGAGATCACTATCTACTGCATCGCGCCCAAGGGTGAGAGCGCCGAGGCACGGGCCCAGCGTATTCGCCAGTACGAGGATTTTTTCAACGTCAGTGGCATGGCCACTCCGGACGACCTGGAAGAGTTCCGTTCCTGCCAGATGGGTTACCAAGGTGGGCGTGGCTGGAACGATATGTCCCGTGGCGCAACGCATTGGGTTGACGGTGCCGATGCTGCTGCCCAGGAAATCGACCTGCACCCGCAGATGAGTGGCGTGCGCACCGAAGACGAAGGGCTGTTCGTGCTGCAACACAAGTACTGGCAGGAAACCATGCTCGAGGCGCTTGCCGCTGACCAGCAATTGATTCCAGTGGAGGCCGTGCAATGAGCATTTCCTTCGAGCAAGTGCGCGACTTCCTGTTTGAAGAAGCGCGCTACCTGGACGACAGCCAATGGGATAGCTGGTTGGAATGCTATGCCGCTGACGCCACCTTCTGGATGCCAGCCTGGGACGATAACGATCAACTGACCGAAGACCCGCAACGAGAAATTTCGCTGATCTGGTACGGCAACCGTGGTGGCCTGGAGGATCGTGTGTTCCGGATCAAGACCGAGCGCTCCAGTGCGACCATGCCCGACACTCGAACCTCGCACAACATCAGCAACATCGAACTGCTGGAACAGGGCGATGGCGTCTGCAAGGTGCGCTTCAACTGGCACACCCTGAGCTTTCGCTACAAGACAGTGGACAGTCACTTCGGCACCAGCTTCTACACCCTTGATGTGCGCGGCGATCGGCCGCTGATCAAGGCCAAGAAGGTAGTGCTCAAGAACGACTACGTGCGTCAGGTCATCGACGTTTACCACATCTGAATCCCGCTTTTTGCGAGGTGCGCCATGCACAAGATCGCCTTGAATTTCGAAGACGGGGTTACCCGTTTCATTGACGCCACTGCTGATGAGACGGTCGCCGACGCGGCCTACCGCCAGGGCATCAACATTCCCCTGGACTGCCGCGATGGCGCCTGCGGAACCTGTAAGTGCTTTGCCGAAGCCGGACGTTACGACTTGGGCCAGGAATACATCGAAGACGCGTTGAGCGAGGAAGAAGCCGCGCAGGGTTACGTTCTGACCTGCCAGATGCGCGCTGAGAGTGATTGTGTGGTGCGCATCCCGGCGTCGTCCCAGGTGTGCAAGACCGAGCAGTCCAACTATCAGGCGAGCATCAGCGCAGTACGCCAGCTTTCCGATAGCACCATTACCTTATCGATCAAGGGCGATGCTCTGAGCCGCCTGGCTTTCCTGCCAGGGCAGTACGTCAATCTTGGCGTGCCGGGGAGTGAACAGACGCGCGCTTATTCGTTCAGCTCGTTGCAAAAGGACGGCGAGGTCAGCTTCCTGATCCGCAACGTGCCGGGTGGACTGATGAGCAGCTTCCTTACCGGCCTGGCGAAAGCGGGCGACAGCATGACTCTGGCGGGGCCACTGGGTAGTTTCTATCTGCGTGAAATCCGTCGTCCGTTGCTGCTGTTGGCAGGGGGTACCGGGCTTGCACCGTTCACTGCGATGCTGGAAAAAATCGCCGAGCAAGGCAGCGAGTACCCCCTGCACCTGATCTACGGCGTGACCAATGATTTCGATCTGGTCGAGCTGGACCGCCTGCAGGCTCTGGCCGCTCGTATTCCTAACTTCAGCTTCAGTGCCTGTGTGGCCAACCCCGAGAGCCAGCACCCGCTCAAGGGCTATGTCACCCAGCACATCGAGCCACGTCATCTCAATGAAGGTGATGTCGATGTGTACCTGTGTGGTCCGCCGCCCATGGTTGAAGCGGTCAGTCAGTACATCCGCGAACAGGGCATTACGCCGGCGAACTTCTATTACGAAAAATTCGCTGCCGCGGCTGCCTGAACCCGTTTTATGGGGCCGGGCGCATCGTGCGGGTACGGTCGGTCCCTTTTTTATTCGAGGTTGTCATGAACAACAGATTCGACAACAAGGTCGTGCTGGTGACAGGTGCGGCGCAGGGCATCGGCCGGCGCGTGTGTGAGCGGTTGCTGGAAGAGGGCGCGACCCTGATTGCAGTGGATCGCTCGGAGCTGGTGCACGAGCTGGACGCTGAGGGTGTGCTGAGCCTGACTGCAGACCTGGAGCAACACAACGATTGCAGTCGTGTAATGGCGGCAGCCGTGGAGCACTTTGGTCGCCTGGATGTGCTGGTCAACAACGTTGGCGGCACCATTTGGGCGAAGCCGTTCGAGCATTACGAAGCGGCGCAGATCGAAGCGGAAGTGCGACGCTCGTTGTTTCCCACCTTGTGGTGCTGCCATGCGGCGCTGCCGTACATGCTCGAGCAGGGCAGTGGAGCGATCGTCAACGTTTCCTCGATCGCCACCCGCAGCGTCAACCGAGTGCCTTATGGCGCAGCCAAAGGTGGTGTGAACGCCCTGACTGCCTGCCTGGCATTTGAAACGGCCGGTCGTGGAGTGCGGGTTAATGCGACTGCACCCGGTGGCACCGAGGCGCCACCTCGGCGAGTGCCGCGCAACAACGCCGAGCAGAGCGGCGACGAGAAAATCTGGTACCAGCAGATCGTCGACCAGACCCTCGATAGCAGCCTGATGAAGCGCTACGGCAACCTTGACGAACAGGTTGGCGCAATCCTCTTTCTTGCCTCCGACGAGGCTTCCTACATCACCGGCACGGTGTTGCCGGTCGGTGGCGGCGACCTCGGCTGAGTGCCCCGGAGATCTCGATGAGTCATCCCCTGATTGAACGCATCTCGACGGTTATCGTCGACCTGCCCACGATTCGCCCGCACAAGCTGGCGATGCATACCATGCAGAAGCAAACCCTGGTGATCATCCGCCTGCAGTGTTCGGATGGCATCGAAGGACTCGGCGAGTCCACCACCATTGGTGGCCTGGCCTATGGCAATGAAAGCCCGGAAAGCATCAAGCAGAACATCGACAGCTATTTTTCCCCCCTGTTGATCGGCCAGGACGCCAGCAATATCAATGCGGCGATGCAACGCCTGGACAAGACCATCAAGGGCAACACCTTCGCCCGCTCCGGGATCGAAAGTGCCTTGCTCGATGCGCAAGGCAAGCGCCAGGGCCTGGCCGTAAGTGAACTGCTGGGCGGGCGTGTGCGCGACAGTCTGGAAGTGGCCTGGACCCTGGCCAGTGGCGACACCACACAAGACATCGCCGAAGCGGAGCAGATGCTCGACCTGCGTCGTCATCGCATCTTCAAATTGAAGATTGGTTCCAACCCGGTCGCCCATGACCTGAACCATGTGATTGCGATCAAACGCGCGCTTGGCGAACGCGCCAGCGTGCGCGTCGATGTCAATCAGTACTGGGATGAATCCCAGGCCATTCGTGCCTGTCAGGTACTGGGCGACAACGCTATCGATCTGGTTGAGCAGCCTATTTCACGTATCAATCGCGCAGGTCAGGTGCGCCTGAATCAGCGCAGCCCGGCACCGATCATGGCCGATGAATCCATTGAAAGCGTAGAAGACGCCTTCAGTCTGGCTGCCGAGGGTGCCGCCAGCATTTTCGCCTTGAAGATCGCCAAGAACGGCGGACCGCGTGCGGTATTGCGCACTGCCCAGATTGCCGAAGCCGCCGGTATCGCCCTGTACGGCGGCACCATGCTCGAAGGCTCGATCGGCACCCTGGCCGCGGCCCATGCCTTTGTCACCTTGAACAAGCTGACCTGGCACACCGAACTGTTCGGCCCTCTGCTGCTGACCGAAGAAATCGTGATCGAAGCGCCGGTGTATCGCGACTTCGCGTTGCACGTACCCAGCACCCCGGGCTTGGGCCTGACCCTGGACGAAGAGCGCTTGGCGTTCTTCAGCCGCAAGTAAGGAGAGATGCCATGTTGTTCCACGTGAAAATGACCGTGAACCTGCCCCTGGACATGGATCCGGCGCTGGCCACTCGGCTCAAGTCTGATGAGAAAGAATTGGCTCAACGCCTGCAGCACGAGGGCATCTGGCGCCACCTGTGGCGTATCGCCGGGCATTACGCCAACTACAGCGTTTTCGACGTGCCTAGCGTCGAAGCGTTGCACGACACCCTGATGCAACTGCCGCTATTCCCCTACATGGCCATCGAAATCGATGGTCTGTGTCGCCACCCGTCATCTGTCCACAGCGATGACCGCTGAATCACCGAAGCATCGATAACAACAATTCGAGGTACTCCATCATGACCGTGAAAATTGCTCACACTGCCGATGTTCAGCGTTTTTTCGAAGAAGCCAGCGGCTTGAACAACGACCTTGGCAGCCCGCGCATGAAACTGGTGACCAACCGCATCATTAACGATGTGGCGCGCATTATCGAAGACCTGCAAGTAACCCCGGATGAGTTCTGGAAAGCCGTGGATTACTTCAACCGCCTGGGTTCCCGTCAGGAAGCTGGACTGCTGGTGGCCGGATTGGGCGTTGAGCACTATCTGGATTTGCAGTTGGATGCCCAGGATGCCCAGGCCGGCATCAGCGGTGGCACCCCGCGCACCATCGAAGGCCCGCTGTATGTAGCGGGTGCGCCGATGGCCGAAGGCGAAGTGCGGATGGACGACGGCCTGGATGCGGGCACGGTAATGTTCCTGCAGGGTCGCGTCGTGGATGACCAAGGGCGACCGGTTGCAGGCGCCGTTGTCGATCTGTGGCATGCCAACACCCAGGGCACCTATTCATACTTCGACAGCACTCAATCGGACTACAACCTGCGCCGACGTATCATCACCGATGCCGAAGGCCGTTACCGTGCTCGCAGCATCGTGCCGTCCGGCTATGGCTGCCCTGAAGATGGTCCGACCCAAGAGCTGCTTGACCAACTGGGGCGCCACGGCAATCGTCCGGCGCACATTCACTTCTTCATCTCGGCGCCGGGTTTCCGCCACCTGACCACTCAGATCAACCTGGCCGGTGATCAATACCTGTGGGATGACTTCGCCTACGCTACGCGTGATGGTTTGATTGGCGAGCTGCACTTTGTCGACGATGCGGCGGCAGCCGACGCTCGCGGGGTGCAAGGGCGCTTTGCTGAAATGAACTTCGACTTCCAGTTGCTCGCCACACCCGCACCCGCGGGCGAAAAGCGCAGTAAGCGGCCGCGAGCGTTGCAGGACGCCTGAGGTTTAGGTTGAATTGCGCGCGGGGCAAGCGCGCTCCTACAGCTACGTGTAGGAGCGGGCTTGTCCCGCAATGCTTTTCAAAGCTTTCAACTGGAAAATCCAATGAAAACAATACTCCAGGACTTCTCTCTCTCTGCCTTGGTCGCCGGCTTCATCGCTACTCTGATTTCTTATGCTGGCCCCCTGGTGATCGTTTTCCAGGCCGCCCACAGCGCACACCTGTCGGCGGCCGAGCTGTCTTCGTGGGTGTGGGCTATTTCTATCGGCAGTGGGGTCCTGGGCGTGGTCCTGAGCCTGCGCTTTAAAGTACCGCTGGTGATCGCATGGTCGGCGCCAGGATCTGCCTTGCTGGTAGCACTGTTGCCGGATATCGCTTTTGCCGAGGCGGTAGGGGCCTACATTGTCGCGAACCTGGTCATCCTGTTGGTGGGCGTGTCGGGTGCCTTCGACCGTATTGTCGGCAAGCTGCCGCCTGCCATCTCGGCGGCAATGCTGGCGGGAATTCTGTTCAGTTTTGGCACCGGCCTTTTCACCTCTCTGAAATCGCAGCCGCTGCTGGTGCTGGCAATGTTTGTCACCTATCTGGTGTTCAAGCGTATCGCTGCGCGCTACGCGGTATTGGCCGTGCTGATATGCGGGGTGGGTATTGCGGTGTTCAGTGGCGATATGAACAGCTCGGCACTGGTAGCAGGCCTGGCCACACCGGTATGGACCACGCCAGTGTTCACCTGGAATGCCTTGCTGAGTATCAGTCTGCCGCTGGTCATGGTCGCTCTGACCGGACAGTTTGTGCCGGGTATCGCCGTGTTGCGCAACGATGGCTACCCAACCCCGGCCAGCCCGATTATTTCCAGCAACGCGCTGACTAGTTTGATACTGGCACCTTTTGGTTGCCATGGTCTGAACCTGGCTGCAATCACAGCAGCCATCTGCACCGGTCGCGAAGCGCATGATGATCCGGGCAAGCGCTATTGGGCGGGTGTGAGTGGTGGCGTGTTGTATTTGCTGCTGGGGGTATTCGGCGCGACGTTGGTATCGCTGTTCACCGCCTTCCCAGCAGCCTTGATTGCGGCGCTGGCCGGGCTGGCCCTGTTCGGTGCTATTGGCGGCGCTCTGGCAGGCGCGATGAGTGTTCCGAGTGATCGAGAGGCGGCCTTGATCACCTTTCTGGTGACGGCCTCGGGCATGTCATTCCTGGGCTTGTCGGCGGCGTTCTGGGGATTGATCTTCGGCTTGTTCGCCCATGTGCTGCTCAACCTGCGGCGACCAGCGCCACAGGCAAGCAGGGTAGGAGTGCGGGCTGACTGAGGTCAGATCTGCATGGCCATGCCTTCGACGTTCATGGCTGCCTGGCGCAAGGCTTCAGATCGCGTCGGGTGTGGGTGGCAGGTCAGAGCAATGTCTTCGGCCGAGGCAGAGAATTCCATGGCCACACAGAATTCGCCGATCATCTCGCTGACACTCGGGCCAACCAGGTGTACGCCCAGCACTTCGTCGGTGTTGGCGTCGGCCAGCACCTTGGCGAAGCCTTCGGTCTCGTGGTTGATCTTGGCGCGGCTGTTGGCGGTGAAGGGGAATTTACCGACCTTGTACGCACGCCCTTCGGCTTTGAGCTGTTCTTCGGTCTTGCCGACGCTGGCCAGCTCCGGAAGGGTGTAGATCACGCCGGGAATGAGGTTGTAATTGACCTCGTGGGCCTTGCCAGCGATGCGTTCGATACAGGCGACAGCCTCATCTTCGGCCTTGTGCGCAAGCATTGGGCCGGAGGTGACGTCACCTATAACCCAGACGCCAGGCGCGGCAGTACGGTGATGTTCATTGGCAAGCATGCCGCGCTTGTCGGTTTCCAGGCCAACACTTTCAAGGCCAAGGCCCTCGGTGTACGGACGGCGACCGATCGCTACCAAGACATAGTCCGCTTCCAGGTTTTCGCTGGCGCCGCCTGCGGCTGGCTCCAGGCTCAAGCTGACAGTATCTGTCGATGCCGTGGCCTGAGTGACCTTGCTGCCCAGCTTGAAGCTGATGCCTTGTTTGGCCAACGCACGTTGCAGCGTTTTGGCGGTTTCTTCATCGGTGCCCGGACAGATTCGATCCAGGTACTCGATCACCGTTACCTGGCTTCCCAGACGACGCCAAACCGAGCCAAGTTCCAGGCCGATCACACCGGCACCGATCACCACTAGGTGCTTGGGCACGCTGGGCAGCGAGAGTGCGCCGGTGGAATCGATGATCCGCTGGTTGTCGATGGTCACCCCTGGCAGAGGTGTCGGCTCTGAACCGGTGGCGATGACGATGTCCTTGGCCTGCAGCTCGGTGATGCTGCCGTCTTCGGCACTGACATTCACCCGACCCGCTCCCGCCAGTTGGCCCCAGCCTTTGATCCAGTCGACCTTGTTCTTGCGGAACAGGAACTCGATGCCCTTGGTCAGTCCGGTGACGCTGTCATCCTTCTGCTTCATCATCTGGGTGAGGTTCAGGGTCGGTTTGACCTCGATGCCCAGGTTGGCGAATTCGCTTCCCGCCGCTGCTTCGTAAAGCTCCGAAGCGTGCAGCAACGCCTTCGAGGGCATGCAGCCGACGTTCAGGCAGGTGCCTCCCAAGGTTGAGCGGCCTTCTACACACGCCACACTCATGCCCAGCTGGCCCGCGCGGATAGCTGCGTTGTAGCCGCCAGGCCCGCCGCCGATGATCACTACATCATAGGTTTTCATTGTTTTACTCCAGGATGAAGAATCGACAATGGCGCCAAGATTAGTCTGCTGGAAGGCTGATTGTATACAATTTATCTGGCGTCTCAATGAGTCCGCAGTGGTCTGGAATGGGAATGTCAGGGCAGACTATGGTCTCGATTAGCTGAAACTTTCAGCAGATGAACTACCCTTTCGCCGTGACGTCCGATAAAGAAAGGGAGGTTCAGTTCATGCTTGCGCAACTTCCGCCTGTTCTGCAAAGCCTGCGATTACCACTGCGTCTGAAGCTGTGGGACGGCCATGAATTCGATCTGGGCCCCAAGCCCAAGGTCACTATTGTGGTCAAGGATCCGCAACTGATCAGCCAATTCACTCACCCCAGCCTGGACGAACTAGGCGCAGCTTTCGTTGAAGGAAAGCTGGAGCTGGAGGGCACCATCAGTGAGGTAATTCGCGTTTGTGATGAGCTCAGCGAAGCGTTGCTCAAGGATGAGGCGGATGATCAGCCGGTGCGCCGCAAGCACAACAAGGCCACTGACGCTGCTGCGATTTCTTACCATTACGACTTGTCCAATGACTTCTACCAGCTATGGCTGGATCCGGACATGGCGTACTCCTGTGCCTATTTCAGAACCGATCAAGACACCCTGGAGCAAGCGCAACAGAACAAGTTCGAGCACCTGTGCCGCAAGTTGCGCCTGAACAAAGGCGACTACCTGCTTGATGTCGGGTGCGGCTGGGGAGGGCTGTCACGATTTGCCGCTCGGGAGTTCGGTGCCAAGGTTTTGGGCATCACCCTGAGTAAAGAGCAACTCAAATTGGGTCGTGAACGGGTCAAGGCTGAGGGCTTGCAAGACCAAGTCGATCTGCAGATCCTCGACTACCGGGACCTGCCTCAAGATGGCCGCTTCGACAAGGTTGTCAGTGTCGGTATGTTCGAGCACGTCGGCCATGCCAACCTGGCGTTGTATTGTCAGCGTTTGTTTGGGGCGGTACGTGAGGGTGGCCTGGTAATGAATCATGGCATCACCGCCAAGCACGTGGACGGGCGACCAGTAGGGCGAGGTGCGGGCAGCTTTATCGAGCGCTATGTGTTTCCGCATGGCGAGCTACCGCACTTGTCCATGATCGCTGCCAGCATCAGTACTGCAGGTCTTGAGGTAGTCGACGTGGAAAGCCTGCGCTTGCACTATGCGCGCACGCTCGAACAGTGGAGCAACCGTTTGGAGAGCCAGTTGCAGAAAGCCTCCACCTTGGTACCGGAAAAGGCCTTGCGCATCTGGCGTCTGTATCTGGCTGGTTGTTCCTATGCCTTTGCCAAAGGCTGGATCAATCTTCACCAAATTCTGGCGGTGAAACCTTTTGCCGATGGTCATCACGAGTTACCCCTGACCCGTGAGGATCTCTACCGTTGATGGCGGTCAGAGGATCGGCGAAATAAGACGCGCAATACGCATCCCCAATTGCTGTAGGCGGTGGGTGTCTTTGCTGTCTTCGGCACTGATCTCACGCGCCTGGTTGAAGTCATGGATAAGCATGGCTTCGACCTGATCGGAAAAGGCTCGGTCGACTGTTAGCAGCATCACTTCGAAATTGAGACGAAACGAGCGGTTGTCCAGGTTGGCGCTGCCGATGGCGCTGATCTCGTTGTCGATCAGCACCACTTTCTGGTGCAGGAACCCAGGCCCGTAGCGGAACATTCTGACCCCCGCGCGCACCGCTTCGAATGCGAACAGGCTAGAGGCTGCATAAACAATACGGTGGTCGGCTCGTGACGGCAGGAGGATACGGACATCTACGCCACGCAGTACGGCCAGACGCAATGCAGCGAACACCGCTTCATCGGGGATGAAGTAGGGGCTGGTAATCCAGAGTCGCTCCCGGGCCGAGTGAATCGCTTCGACGAAAAACAGTGAACAGGTTTCCTGAGGGTCTGCCGGACCGCTCGCCAGGACTTGGCAAAGGACGCCGTCCTCTGGATAAGTGTCGGGCAGGATCAGTGGTGGCAGCTCGCGCGCAGCCCAATACCAGTCTTCGGCAAACGACTCCTGCAGGCAAGCCAGCACCGGCCCGCTGACTTGCACATGCGTATCGCGCCATGGCGAAAGTCTTGGCTTGTCTCCCATGTATTCATCGCCGACGTTGTGCCCACCCACGAAGCCTTGCAAACCATCGACGACGACAATTTTGCGATGGTTGCGGAAATTCACCTGAAAGCGGTTGAACCATCCACGTCGTGTGGCGAAAGCGCGAACATTTACCCCCGCATCGCGTAGGGTCTGGGCATAAGCAGAGGGCAGGGCGTGGCTGCCAACGCGGTCATACAGCACATACACCTTTACCCCTTGCGCTGCTTTTTTCAGCAACAACGATTGCAGGGCGCGCCCGAGCTTGTCGTCATGGATGATGAAGAACTGCACCAGCACCGTATTTTGGGCTTGCTCGATAGCGGAGAAGATTGCCTCAAAAGTCGCTTTGCCATCGATCAGCAGGCGTACCTGATTATTGGCCAGACACGGCATGCGACCTAACCTGGGCATGGCTCGCAGGGCGCCGTATGACTCTGAGTTGCGGGCTGCCAGTGCCTCGTCGACCCAAGGGCGCCAGTTCAAGTCAGCCATCGCCACGTGCATTTCCCGGTTGGCCTGGCGTCTGGCCTGGATGTAGGCGTCGAAGGTTCGGCTGCCGAATATCAGGTAGGGAATCAGAGTGAGGTAGGGAATGAACAAAAGCGACAAGGCCCAGGCGATTGCCCCTTGAGCTGTGCGCACGGTGAGCACTGCGTGCATGGCAGCGATAGCGCCGAGCAAATGCAGGGCACCGATGAGGTAACCGAAGAAGTAGGGGCTGTGGTAATCCATACGCATCCTGCTGTCCAAAGGCACTGCCTTCTAACAGAGCATGTTCCTCTATGTACTTGCAACCGAAAGGACAAATTGACGTCTAAGCTTTGATCCAGCTTGGGGCTGGACTATCGAGGAGCCACTACATGAAGAGTCGTCTGCCGATGCTGGCATTGGTCGTGGGGCTGGCGAGCCCGTTGGTGCATGCACAGATGTTACAACCGGGGTTGTGGGAGCTGACCACCAGCAATATGCAAGTTGATGGCAAGCCGCTTCCGGACATGGGCTTCATGCTTGGCCAACTGAAGAACCTGCCGCCCGAGCAGCGGGCAATGATCGAAGGCGGTTTGGCCAAGCAGGGGATTAGTGTGGCAGGACAAGGTGTGCGCTCGTGCCTGACACCTGAACAGGTAAAGACTAACGATATCCCGCTGCAGGACCCGAAGTCCGGTTGCACTCAGAAGATTACCGAGCGCAGCGGCAACGTCTGGAAGTTCACCTTCACGTGCCCAAAAGCACAGGGTGCCGGGCAAGCTACCTTCCTCAGTGACCGCGAATTTCTCACAGAGGTCAGTGGCACCTTCAATGCTTCAGGTGTTCAGCAGCAGGGCAGCATGAATACGCGCGCTGTTTGGCTGGGCAATGACTGTGGTGCTGTGAAACCACGGACTTGATATTCGCTCACCAATGCCACTGACTGTGGGCGACAGCGTCGTGGGCATGCAGGCTTTCAGCATGTTCCACGCGCAACGCAAAGCCACTCAACCATGTGATGCTTCGTAGAGCCTGGTGCAGTCTTCGAGCGGCATCCTCGCAGAACATCAGATTTTGGCCATTGGCCAAGGCAAAAGCCTGCTCATCGGCTCGCTTGACGGCTGTCTGCACTGCCGTTCCCAGCACCGCTTCCGCTCGGTCGATCAGCGCCTCGATTGGCAGGGCATCGATGTCGCTACCCAGACGAACTTGCAGTTTGGCAGTGCTGCGCTGACTGTGAGGTGTTGCAACTACTCCTTGGGTACTGCCTAACCAGGTAAGCAGGTCGTCATGATTCAGTGCCCGCTCGTTGAAGTCGGCCAAAAATTGTTGCTGAATCATTTGCCGGGCCAAAGCCGCCGAGCATGGGCAAGTGGAGGAATAGTCGAGTTCCACGTTTAGTTCCACGTGGAACACTTCATCTTTTAGCTGAGCGGCTAGGGTGACAGGATAGGCTTTCCACCCTGCCAACGGGCTGACTGCTGCTGGCCGCTTTAGCATGAGATCGAAACGCAAAGTAAGGAACGCAGCAGCAGACAAGCCACTATGACTTTGCAGAAATCCATCCAGAACCTGGCGTAGCAGCGAAAGCGTCAAGGGCCGATGCTCAAATACCTCGAGTGCCAAGTACAAGCGCGACATGTGGATGCCGCGTGCCGTCCCATCGTCCAAACTGACGCCAGCGTCGGCACTTGCCGGCAGTGTGCGGCCATCGAGTAACACCGGAACAGCGATTTTGCACATGCCGACCCAATCGAGTGGCAAAAAAGTGTGGGTTGCTTGGGCGGCAATATCTGGAAGCGTGAGGGCTGTCATATCGGTCTCGTTGTCTGGATGATTCAGTTAGTCGCAGCCGCTCAGTCGATTGCAGCGCACGCTGAAGCGTTGGCCACCGGAGCTCGATACTCGGTTCAAGGTGGTCCAGCCAACTTTGCGGCTGTATCCCACCCAGGTTTCACCGTCGCTGGCCAGTCCGGTATAGAAGGTTAGTTGTCCATATCGACTGTTGGTCTGCGACCACAGTCGCTTACCCGTCACCTCGTAGCCGCGTAGATAGGTTGTGCTGCCTTCGGTCCGTACGCTGTAGTAATTACCCTGCGCGTCGCCACACGCCAGCAAAGTGGCGCTGCGTGTACATAGCGCGAGGCCCGCGCTCATTGGCGCCGCTTCGGTATCAGCTACTGACAGACACAGCGGCATCGCTGCTGCCGCGGCGAACAAACGCAACGATTTCATTTCCTGGCGTCCTTCTCGGGGCCTTTGGGTCGAGTTGAAGCAAAGTCGATTGGCAAGATTATATTGTTATACTATAACATCATGCAATGCATCGCTCGAATGCACTTTGCTCTGATGAGGACCTGATGATGCGCCACCGTCTTCCCGTTACCGTGCTTTCCGGCTTTCTCGGCGCCGGAAAAAGCACTCTGCTCAACCATGTCCTGCGTAACCGTGAGAACTTGCGGGTCGCGGTTATCGTCAACGACATGAGCGAAATAAACATCGATGCCAGTGAGGTGCAGCGAAATGTCACACTTAACCGTGCCGAAGAAAAGCTCGTGGAAATGAGCAATGGTTGCATTTGTTGCACCTTGCGGGAGGATTTGCTCGAAGAGGTTGGGCAACTGGCACGAGAAGGTCGCTTTGATTATTTATTGATCGAGTCCACTGGCATTTCCGAACCCCTGCCGGTTGCCGAGACATTCACTTTCAGGGATGAACAGGGCCGAAGCCTGGCGGATCAGGCACGACTGGATACCATGGTCACCGTTGTTGATGGCGTGAATTTTCTCCGTGACTACCAGGCAGCGGAAAGCTTGGGCAGCCGTGGCGAGACCTTGGGTGAAGGCGATGAACGCTCTATCACCGAACTGCTCATCGAGCAGGTTGAGTTTGCCGATGTGCTTCTGGTGAGCAAGATTGATTTGATCAGTAGTCACGAGCGCGAAGAGCTTAGTGCCATCTTGCGCAGCCTTAACGGCAGCGCTCGGATTGTGCCGATGGTGATGGGCCAGGTGCCTTTGGAGTGGATACTCAATACGGGTTTGTTCGATTTCGAGCGTGCCGCCCAGGCGCCGGGCTGGCTGAAGGAGATGCGCGGCGAGCATATACCGGAAACTGAAGAGTACGGCATCGCTGCCAGTACTTGGCAGGCACGGCGGCCGCTGCATCCACAGCGCTTTTTCGACTTTATCAACGGTCCGTGGCGCAACGGTCGGTTGCTGCGTTCGAAGGGCTTTTTCTGGCTGGCCAACAAGCACCAGGATGCCGGTAGCTGGTCGCAGGCCGGTGGAGTGATGCGCTACGGCTATGCTGGGCGCTGGTGGCGCTTTGTGCCGCGCGAGCAATGGCCGCAGGATGAACAAAGCGCTGCGGCGATTCACAAGAATTGGGTAGCGGAATGTGGAGATTGCCGTCAGGAACTGGTGTTCATTGGCCAGAATATCGATTTTGCCCTGCTCAAGGCTCAGCTCAGCGCATGTTTGCTAACTGACGCAGAGATGGCCGAGGGCATCGAGAGTTGGTCTCAATGGGCAGATCCTTTCGGCCCCTGGTACGAAGAGGAGGCGGCCTGAGCGCACATGCTCAGGTATTGACTGGTGGATATGATTTCAAGGCATAGTGACGAAAATTCCAGGCTTGTATCTTCAAATGCTGCAGAACATACCCACCCATGTAATTGCCGGTCCGTTGGGAGCCGGCAAGACCAGCCTCATTCGCCACCTGCTAGGCCAACGGCCTGCAAATGAACGGTGGGCGGTACTGATCAACGAGTTTGGTCAGATAGGTCTCGATGCAGCTCTGCTCAGTACCGATGATCAGGGTATTGCCATGGGAGAAGTGGCGGGCGGTTGTCTTTGCTGCGTCAACGGCACGCCCTTTCAGGTTGGGTTGGGCCGTTTGTTACGCAAAGCCAAGCCGCATCGGTTATTTATCGAGCCCTCCGGGTTAGGGCATCCACTTCAGTTGCTGGAACAGCTTCGACAGGAACCTTGGCGTGGGGTGTTGGCGGTGCAGCCGGCTGTAATGGTGCTGGATGCGCAACACTTGGCTGAGCGCATACCCTTGCCAGAGGCACAGGTGCAAGCCCTGGCCGGTACAGGCCTGCTGGTTCTGAACAAATCACTGGATTTGACTAAGGAACAGCGCCTGTGGATAAGTTCTCAGCTTCCAGGCAAGCCCATTTTCTGGACCGATCAGGGTCGTCTGCCGCTCATGGCGTTACCCAGCCAAGTGCTCGAGGATGGGACCACCCCCGCTGTGGAGAATCTTGTTTTGCCCAATGGATCCGGGCCTCTGCCAACCCTGTGGATAACTTCTGGCACGCCGATCTTTGAGATTCAGAATGCAGCAGAAGGTTGGAGTATCGGCTGGCGTTGGCATCCACAGCAGGTGTTTGACCGCTCGCGCATCGAACAGTTTCTGCGCAGTTTCGCCTGGCGCCGGGCGAAACTGGTTATCCACAGCCCTGAAGGTTGGCAGTCGATAAATGCTTTGCAGGGGGAAAGCCCTCTGCAATGGCAGTTCAGTGAATGGCGGCGGGACTCACGTATCGAGCTGATATTTGCTCAGTCTCAAGATGGCGACAGGCTTCAGCAGGCTATGCAGGCTTGCCTGGTCTAGTTGCGCCAGCGGTTATGGTCCTGGCGCCACTGATTCATTTCGATGACGTTGTCGGCTTGCTGCGCAGGTTTGATTTCAAACGGGTAGGGCGCCAGTTCTATCTGCATGCTGTGTGCACCGAATTGGGTGACGGTGCCCGGATGGCGCTGTTCGCCGGTAACGGTAAATTCGAAGTTATACACACGAGCCAAGCGCTTGCGGCCGTTGGCGTCGCGGACAAAGCCAATTCGCTTTAGCGCAACGTTGCCGTCGAGCAACTCCAGATCAAGTTTTGCGCAATGCTGCTTGACCCTTTCCAAGGCCTTTTCACGCAATCCGTGGTTGTGCCATAGCCAGGCGCCGGCGGTGGCCAGCAACATCAGCACGGAGAGATTACCCAGGGTCAACATTTGCGAATGCTCCAACGAATTATGCCAAGCTTAACTGCCTCCCTGGTCTGTCGTACAGGTGGCTGTTGGCGCCATACTGCACGCCTTGAATTTCATCTAATTGCTTCGGAAGCCTTGCATGAAACGTACGCCGCACCTGCTTGCCATTCAGTCCCATGTAGTTTTCGGCCATGCCGGTAATGGCGCGGCAGTGTTTCCGATGCAGCGGGTCGGTGTGAATGTATGGCCTCTGAACACCGTACAGTTCTCCAACCACACTCAGTATGGCCAGTGGACGGGAGAAGTGCTTGCGCCAGCTCAAATTCCCGCACTGGTAGAGGGGATTGCAGCGATAGGAGAGTTGGGCAACTGCGATGCAGTGCTGTCCGGCTATTTGGGCAGTGCCGAACAAGGACGAGCTATTCTCAGTGGGGTGGCGCGAATCAAGGCGGCTAACCCGAAGGCCATCTATCTCTGTGATCCGGTGATGGGGCATCCGGAAAAAGGCTGCATCGTTCCGGCGGAAGTCAGCAGCTTTTTGCTCGAAGAAGCAGTGGCAGTCGCTGATGTGTTGTGCCCAAACCAGCTGGAACTGGACAGCTTTTGCGATCGCCGGCCTACATCGCTGGAAGATTGCGTGGTAATGGCTCGCAGCTTGCTGGCGCGCGGACCGAAAGCGGTGCTGGTCAAACACCTGGTCTACCCTGGACGGGGCGCTGATGATTTCGAGATGCTGCTGGTTACTGCGCAAGGCAGTTGGCACCTGCGTCGGCCGCTGTTGGCGTTCCCGCGACAACCCGTGGGCGTCGGCGATCTGACTTCAGGGCTGTTCCTGGCGCGGCTGTTGCTGGGCGACAGCTGGTTGGCAGCGTTCGAGTTCGCGGCAGCAGCGGTGCACGAGGTGCTGTTGGAAACCCAGGCCTGCGCCAGCTATGAACTTGAGCTGGTGCGGGCCCAGGATCGCATCGTGCATCCACGTGTGCGCTTTGAAGCGCAACTTCTCGGCTATTAAAGCGTGTCGCCCTTGAGTTCCTGGTAACGCTTTTCCAGCTCCTGGCGGATCAATCGGCGCTGCTTGCCTTGCAGGAAGCGGCGCTTCTCTTCACTGGTTTCCGGCTGACGCGGTGGAACTGCCACCGGCTTGCGGTCGTCATCGACGGCAACCATGGTAAAAAAGCAGCTGTTGCTATGTCGCACTGAACGTTCGCGGATGTTTTCAGTGACGACTTTAATGCCAACTTCCATCGAGGTATTGCCGGTGTAGTTGACCGAGGCCAGAAAGGTCACCAGCTCACCGACATGTACCGGCTCACGAAAGACCACCTGGTCTACCGACAGGGTTACCACATAGCGACCGGCATAGCGGCTGGCACAAGCGTAAGCCACTTCATCCAGGTATTTGAGCAGCGTACCGCCATGAACGTTGCCAGAAAAATTGGCCTTGTCCGGGGTCATCAGGACGGTCATCGACAGCTGGGCGTTTCCAGGTTCCATAGTGTGCTCACGGTGAGGTTGCGCTGAGGCGGGGTGGCGACTGGTATTCACGCTTCTTTCCCCTATTTCGATTCCCATTAAAAGACGGGACGCTGACAGCGGCCTTGCCGTCACGCTATTAGTGCCATACACGGCGTTGAATTGGTCGATCTGTTACCACTTATTGCATCGGTTTTTCGCGACAGGTGGCGGTGTTAACCTGAATAAGCCCATGCAAGATGGGCGTTCTGTATTAAATCATTATGTACCCGCAACTCGATCCACGTGCAGGAGTTGCGTTGTGTCCATGGTCCCAAGGTAAGGAGTACCACGCCGTGCATGCCATCAGCTTCATCCAGGACCTGGCGGTGATCATGTTGGTTGCCGGCGTGGTGACCATCCTGTTTCACCGCTTCAAGCAGCCGGTCGTACTGGGTTATGTCGTCGCCGGCTTTATTATCGGCCCGCATACCCCACCTTTCGGATTGATTCACGACGAAGACACCATCAAGACGCTTGCCGAGCTTGGGGTGATTTTCCTGATGTTCTGCCTGGGGCTCGAGTTCAGCCTGCGAAAGCTCTTCAAAGTGGGTGCCACGGCGTTCATCGCGGCGTTCCTGGAAATCGTGCTGATGATCTGGATCGGCTTCGAGATCGGCCGCTGGTTTGGCTGGAGCACCATGGACTCATTGTTCCTGGGCGCCATCCTGGCGATTTCCTCGACCACCATCATTGTCAAAGCGCTCAACGATCTGAAGATGAAGAACGAGCGCTTCGCACAACTGATCTTTGGTGTGCTGATCGTCGAAGACATCCTCGGCATCGGTATCATTGCTTTGCTTTCAGGGATCGCTGTCAGCGGTTCGGTCAGCTCCGGCGAAGTATTCTCCACGGTCGGCAAGCTATCGCTGTTCATGATTGTGGCGTTGGTTATCGGCATTTTGCTGGTGCCGCGCCTGCTGGCTTATGTCGCCCGATTCGAAAGCAATGAAATGCTACTTATCACCGTATTGGGACTATGTTTCGGCTTCTGCCTGCTGGTCGTGAAACTCGAATACAGCATGGTGCTGGGCGCGTTCCTGATCGGTGCGATCATGGCTGAGTCGCGTCAATTGATTAAGATCGAACGGTTGATCGAACCGGTTCGCGACTTGTTCAGCGCTATTTTCTTTGTCGCCATCGGCATGATGATCGACCCTCAGGTGCTGGTCGAATATGCCTGGCCGATCGTGGTCATTACCGTGGCCGTGGTGTTGGGCAAGATGCTTTCCTGTGGCATGGGGGCTTTTATCGCTGGCAACGATGGGCGTACCTCGCTACGTGTGGGCATGGGCCTTTCTCAAATTGGCGAGTTCTCATTCATCATTGCAGCGTTAGGCATGACCTTGCAGGTCACCAGTGACTTTCTGTATCCGGTGGCGGTTGCCGTGTCGGCTATTACCACGCTGCTCACACCCTACCTCATCCGTGGCGCCGACCCATTGTCGCTGAAGCTTGCCAAGGTGGTTCCGCGCCCCCTGGCGCGAGTGCTGTCGCTGTATGGGGAGTGGCTGCGCAGTATTCAGCCACACGGCGAGGGTGCGTTACTGGCGTCGATGATCAGGCGCATCCTGTTGCAGGTGGGGGTAAACCTGGCCTTGGTGGTGGCGATATTTTTCAGTGGCGGTTACTTCGCAGCGCGTATCGGCGAATACCTGGGTGAATGGGTTAGCGATGTGGGCCAGCAGAAGGCGCTTATCTGGGGCGCCGCATTGTTGCTGTCGCTGCCATTTTTGATAGCTGCCTATCGCAAGCTCAAGGCGCTGTCTATGCTGCTGGCGGAGATGGGCGTCAAGCCAGAAATGGCCGGCCGTCATACTCAAAGGGTTCGTCGGGTGATTGCCGAGGTAATCCCATTGCTGTCGCTGCTGGTGATCTTCCTGCTGTTATCGGCACTTTCGGCAAGCATTCTGCCCACCAGTGAATTGCTGGTGTTGATTGTTGTGGTCGCGGCGGGGGTCGTGGCATTGCTCTGGCGTTGGCTTATCCGCGTGCATACGCGCATGCAGATTGCGTTGCTGGAAACACTGGAAAACCACCAGGAAAATAACCACTAGAAGTGGACGCTTCCTGCACGAGACGACTCGAATGTCCGAGGGGATGGAGCGGTAACGAAATCGCCACGCACAGGAAGGCATGGCGATTCTACGAACATTAATGGCAAACGGCCATTAATTTATGAGGATATTTCTCATTCAGCTTTCAAGCCAGACATCCCGAGCCCAGTGCCAGACCGATTCCCAGCTTTCCTCAGTGACGAGCTCTTCTTCGCCCGACCAGAACACCACGGTGCCATCTTCCTCGACACAGTAGTAGTCGTCGCCATCCTGACAGATTGGGATCAACTCACGCGGAACGCCCATGTCCCAGGCCGTAGCGGCTACTTCTGGCAAATAGGTGTGTGACTGCGGATCGGTGACTGTCACGGGCTCCAGGCTGCCATAGACCACATCGCTGACCGTCAGCAGGAACTCCTTGAAGACGAACGGAATATTAATGAACAACTGTTCTTCGATTTCGACCAACTGGTCTTCGTCAGGCAACTCAAGCGGCACCGGTACCGGTTCGTTGGCTTCTCGGAGCTGTTCGATGACTTCTTCCACGGTTCTATCCTCTAACCTTTACGACACGCTGCGCGTTATACCCTAGTAGCCCACCGCGCTAAAAGCAAAACCCCGGGACTAGCCCGGGGTTTTTTGTGCAATGCCTCAAGATCAGCCGTTCTGGCGGATCCCTGCGACCAGCCAAGGCTGGTTCTCGCCTTGGGCGCGTTCCATGTTCCAACTTTCGCTGAACTGTTCGCCTTGGTCGAAGCGTGAGGTTTTCGACACACCGCTGAACGTCAGGGTGGCGATGGTCTTGTCGGCGCGGTCTTCGACGCCTTCAAGTTGCACGTCGAGGTTGTCGATGTAGGTAGATTGGAAGCCGTCGCCCAGATCAGCACGTTCCTGCTTGAGGAACTGCAGCATCTGCGGGGTGACGAACTCGGCAATCTTGTCCATTTCGTTGGCGTCCCAGTGCTGTTGCAGCGTCTGGAAGTGATTGCGCGCAGCGGCCAGAAAGTTCTGTTCGTTGAACCAGGCTGGTGCATTGATTACCGGACGGGCGGCGGCAGCAGGTGCGGCGGAGCCGCCGAAGATCGACGGCTGGGCAGTAGGCTGGTGAGCTTCGCGCTGGAACGGTGCGTGACCGGCGGCGGCCATTTGTGGCTGCTGCTTGCGACGACGGGCGGCGATGAAGCGGAACACCAGGAATGCGATCACAGCCATGATCAGGATGTCGAAGATCTGCATGCCTTGGAAGCCATCGCCCATGAACATCGAGGCCAGCAGGCCACCGGCGGCGATACCGGCCAGAGGACCGAGCCAGCGCGAGGCACCGCTGGCAGCTGCAGGTGCGCGACCTGGAGCGGTTGGCGAGGCGGCTGGGGTAGTCGGCGCAGCCTGGCGGGTTTGGTGCATAGGCGCGGCGCCCGAGCTTTTGCCGCCACCGAGGCGTTTGGCGTTCGCGTCGAGGCTCATCGTCAAGCCGATGCACAACGCCAGGGCGATGCTAAGAAAACGTTGCATAGAAGGGTATTCCCGTTTTGTGGATTGCACGCGCGTCATGTTGCACAGGTTGGAACGCGCATGACCAGAGCCAAGATGTTTCCATCTTTTGCCTAAGCAGGCTTTCCTCTACAGCGCTTCTAGCTTGGCATAGCCAAGCATCAGCCATTTGCTGCCTTCTGCGAAGTTTACCTGGACCCGTGCTTGGGCTCCGGAACCTTCGAAGTTGAGGATTACACCTTCGCCGAAAACAGCGTGTTGCACACGCTGGCCGAGGTTGAAGGCGGTCTGCGGAATGTTGGCATTGGCAAACAAACTGCTGCTGCTTTGCTGTTGTCCCGAGCCGAAAGGACGGCTGACGCTGTTGGACAAGCGCACTTCCTGGATCAGCCCAGCCGGAATCTCGCGTACGAAACGAGAGACCTTGTTGTAGGTTTCGCTGCCATAAAGGCGTCGGGTTTCGGCGTAGGTCATCACCAACTGCTGCATGGCGCGGGTGATACCGACATAGGCTAGACGACGTTCTTCTGCCAGGCGGCCTGGTTCCTCCAGGCTCATTTTATGCGGGAACAGTCCCTCTTCCATGCCCACCAGGAAGACATGAGGAAACTCCAGGCCTTTGGCGCTGTGCAGGGTCATCAGCTGAATGCTGTCTTCATGTTCGTCGGCCTGGGCATCGCCGGCTTCCAACGACGCGTGACCAAGGAAGGCTGCCAGCGGGGAAAGTTCGGCGTCTTCTTCGCTGGTTTCAAAGTTGCGCGCGGCGCTGACCAATTCCTCGAGGTTTTCTACTCGTGCCTGCCCCTTCTCACCTTTTTCTTCCTGGTGATAAATGATCAGCCCGGACTGCTCGATGACGGTCTGGGTCATCAGGTGCAGCGGCATTGCCATGACTTTTGCGGCAAGGTTCTCAATCAGCTCGATGAATGCCGCCAGGGCGCCTGCTGCGCGGCCTTTGAGGGCTTTGTTGGTGACCAGCAGGTTCATCGATTCCCACATCGACACTTCGGTATGCCGCGCGTGGTCGCGAATCGCCTCGACGGTTTTTTCACCGATGCCCCGTGGCGGAACGTTGATCACCCGCTCGAGAGCGGCGTCGTTGCCGCGTCCTTCGAGCAAACGCAGGTAGGCCATGGCATTCTTGATTTCGGCTCGCTCGAAGAAGCGTTGACCACCATAAATGCGATAAGGGATACGCTCGCGCAGCAAGGCCTCTTCAAGTACACGGGACTGGGCGTTGGAGCGGTACAGGATGGCAATGTTGCTGCGGGCCAGGCCCGTCTTCAACACGCTTTCGATGGTTTCGACCACATAGCGCGCTTCGTCATGTTCGTTGAAGGCGGCGTAGAGGCTCAACGGTTCACCATCGCCACCATCGGTCCACAGCTCTTTGCCCAGGCGATCGCTATTATTGGCAATCAGGGCGTTGGCTGCCTTGAGGATCCCGGCGGTAGAGCGATAGTTCTGCTCCAGACGGATCATTTCGGCGTCGGGGAAGTCGGCGCTGTACTGGTGAATATTCTCGATCTTGGCGCCGCGCCAGCCATAAATGGATTGGTCGTCGTCACCGACAACCATCAGGCTGTCACCGCCTTTGCAGAGCAGGCGCAGCCAGGCGTACTGCACGGCGTTGGTATCCTGGAACTCGTCCACCAGCACATGGCGGAAGCGCCTCTGATAGTGTTCGAGCAGGCCGGGGTGGTCGCGCCATAGATCCAGCGCGCGCAGTAGCAGTTCGGAGAAGTCGATGACGCCGGCACGTTGGCACGCGGCTTCGTAGGCTTCATAAATGCTACGCATGGTGCCCAGGTACAGATCACCACTGGCCTGGATGTGCTGTGGTCGCAACCCTTCGTCTTTTTGCCCATTGATGAACCACTGAGCCTGGCGCGCTGGCCATCGTTGCTCATCGAGTCCCAGTTCGCGGATGACTCGCTTGACCAGTCGTTGCTGGTCATCGCTGTCGAGGATCTGGAAGTTCTGGTTCAAGCCGGCTTCCTGCCAATGTGCACGCAGCAGACGATGGGCCAGGCCGTGGAAGGTGCCTACCCACATGCCGGCTGGGTTGATGCCCATCAGTTGCTCGATACGCTGGCGCATCTCGGCAGCGGCCTTGTTGGTGAAGGTCACCGACAGAATCGAGTGTGGCGAGGCCTGCTCGACCTGGATCAACCAGGCGATACGGTGCACCAGCACCCGGGTTTTGCCAGAGCCGGCACCGGCCAGGACCAACTGACGACCGACGGGGGCCGCTACGGCCTGACGTTGGGCGTCGTTGAGAGAGTTCAACAGGAGAGAGAGATCATCGCGCATCCGAGCATTTTAGAGGCGCGAGCAACCCTTGGGCAAATATACAGTAGAAAAACTTGTTGCCGCTGACCAGTCGGTCATCGGTCTGTAGCCCAAGGCCTGCGTGCTTGAGCGCTTTTCGTCGCAAAGGCGGATAGCAAAATAATGATCCAGAGCATTTTGGCGTGGCTGTCTGCTTGTGTATGCTCCGTGCACGTTTAGGGCTGACCATTACAAGAACACTGCCTATGACATCTGGTTCCAGCCCCGTTGATGTGCCGCTGGGCGCGCGCGGGAGCATTCGCAAACAGTTCGCTACGCAACTGGCGGTAGAGCGCACCCGTCTGCTCTATCAAGGCTCGCTGCTGCCCACTTTATTCATGCTGCTCAATGGACTTGTCTGTGCCTGGATGCTGTGGAGCCCGGCGCGTTACCTACAGGTCAGCGTCTGGGTAGTCTGGTTGATGGCGTTGGTAGCACTCAGAGTTATCCAGGTCGCAGCGTTTGACTCCGCGATGCCGGAGCGCCAGGCCAAGCCAGCCTGGTGGCGAATGTTTTTATTCGGTTCGGCCTTCAGCGGACTCACCCTGGCCAGCGCAGCCATTGCCCTGGTCCCTGTGGATAACTTTGTGCAACAGGCGTGGGTGTTCGGCTTGCTCGGGGCGGCGACGTTGTCCGCCAGCATCGCCTACGCAGTCAGTCTGCCCGCCTTCCTCAGCTTCACTTTGCCGTGCTTGCTGCCTCCTATTGTCTTTTTGTTCTGCACTGGCGATGAGCAACAACGAGGCTGGGGCTGGCTGGGCCTGATTTTGCTCGGTGCCTTGCTGGTAGTCGCCTGGCAGGTCAATCGGCTTATCGAAGGCGGCCTGCTCAAGCGCTTCCAGAACCAGGCGTTGATTGAACATCTGCAGGCCGTGCAGTTGCGCAGTGAGCGTCTGAATCAGGCTCTGGCTGGCGAAGTTGAACAGCGACGACAGGTAGAAGAGCAACTGCGGGAGGCCCAGACGGGATTGGAGTCGCGGGTAGCTCAGCGCGGGCTGGAGTTGGACCAGGCCAATCAAGCGCTAGGCAAGAGTGAGCAGCGCCTGGCATTGGCCTTGGAGGCCAGCGAGCTGGGCTTGTGGGACTGGAACCTGGAAACAGATGAAATCCATCATACCCAGCTTCGAGAGCTGTTCGGCCTCGAACAGGCCCAGGTACGCAGTGTACGCAACGACCTCAAACCTCGTCTGCACCCCGATGATCTGCCGCTTTTACGACGCACACTGGTTGAGCATCTCAAGGGTCGCACCGAGGATTACCGGGTCGAGTACCGCATACGCCATAGCCACGGACACTGGTGCTGGATCGAAGACCGGGGCAAGGCGGTGGAGCACGACGCCAACGGCAAGGTCTTGCGCATGCTAGGTACGCGTCGCGATATTTCTGCGCAGAAGGCACAGGAAGAACAGCAGCGCCTGGCAGCAACAGTGTTCGAGGCGGCCAGCGAAGGCATTGCCATTCTTGGTCCTGATTTCGAATTGCTGGCGGTCAACCAGGCGTATTGCGAAGTCACCGGTTATTGTCGTGAAGAGTTGCTTGCGCGCAATGCCTTGGAATTGCCCTGCAGCCGCGATGCAAGACGGCACAGTGCCGCCATCGAACAGGCGCTGGATCAGCAGGGGCGCTGGCAGGGTGAGCTCGTCGAAGCGCGCAAGAATGGAGACCTGTACCCACAGTGGCTGCAATTGAACGGTGTACGCGACGCTCGCGGTAGCATCAGCAACATTGTGGGTTTCTTTACCGATCTATCGACTCGTCGTGAGTCGGAAGAGCGCCTGCGTTACCTGGCCCATTACGACGAACTGACGGGACTTGCCAATCGAGCACTTTTCCGCCTGCGCCTGCACGATGCCGGTCAGCGGGTTCGCGTTAATGGCCGGAGCCTGGCGTTACTGCACATTGATCTGGATCGTTTCAAGCTGCTCAACGAAGGTCTTGGTCATGAGCTGGCGGACCAGTTGCTCAAGAAAATGGCCCGACGTATCGCCAATGCAGTGCCCGAGGCCGACACCGTGGCGCGTTTGTCGGGTGACGAGTTTGCCGTGTTGTTCGATGGCTATAACAACCTTTCCAGTCTGGTCAGGGTCACAACGCGTCTACTCGACAAATTACGTGTGCCGCAGCGTCTGGATGGCCACGAGGTGGTGATCAGTGCGTCCGTAGGCATCAGTTTGTTGTCAGATGCCACCTTCGACGTGGGTGCTCTGGTCAGCCAGGCAGATATGGCCAAGCAACATGCCAAGCATCTGGGCGGCGACAGCTTCCAGTTCTACACCGAGAATCTTCGAGCCAGCACACTTGAGCGGCTGCAGTTGGAGAACCATTTGCGCAAAGCCATCGAGGAGCGACAACTGCTGGTCTATTACCAGCCCAAGTTGTGCTTGCGTCAGGGGCGACTACTGGCGGCCGAGGCGTTGGTGCGTTGGCAGCACCCACAATGGGGCATGGTGCCGCCAAGTGAATTTATCGGACTTGCTGAGGAGACAGGTCTGATCGCGCCTATTGGCGAATTCGTACTGCGCCAGGCGTGCTGGCAGGCCCGCGAATGGCAGCGCCAGGGTTTGACGCCGATTCGGGTCTCGGTGAACCTGTCGGTGCACCAGTTGCGACAGGGCAAATTGGTCAGCCTGGTCCGTCAGGTCTTGGAAGAGAGCGGTCTGGAGCCGCATCTGTTGGAACTGGAACTGACCGAGAGCCAACTGCTCGATAGCGTCGAACACATCATTACAACCTTCGAGCAATTGCATGAGCTCGGCGTAAAGCTGGCTATCGATGATTTTGGAACCGGTTATTCGTCACTCAGCTATCTCAAGCGCTTTCCGGTGGACTACGTAAAGATCGATCAGGCCTTTATACGTGGCCTGCACGAAGGCAGTGAAGATGCGGCCATAACCCGGGCGATCATTGCAATGGCCAAGAGCCTGGAGCTTAAAGTGGTGGCCGAGGGCGTGGAGACGATGGAGCAGCTTACCCTGCTGCGTGAACAGGGGTGTGACGAAGTGCAAGGCTACTTGATCAGCAAGCCCGTAGGCGCGGCTGCATTCAGTGCCCTGCTCGGACGAAGCATGGCGAGCTTCATGGAGTAGCAGGCCTTTCAGAAATGAAGGCCTGCCACGAGAACATCAGTATGTGGTCATGATGTCGTTGATGGTGCACAGCAAGTTACCCTCGTAATGCACACGTACGCAAGTGATGTCGCGGTTGCTCTCACGCATTTCGAAGGTGACCTGTTTCTCGGTAACGACCGTAAGGAATGTGCCTTCTTTTCGCTCGAGTATCAGTTCCAGGTCGATGCCTTCAGGTTCATTCATAACCATTAACTTCTGAGCCATGAGCAGTACTGGAGTGACTGCTGGGCTGTCCACGGTTACGGTGCCGTGGACTCGAAAACATGGGCCTTCAGTACTTGGCATGCGGTCATATTGAGCATGCCAGTCTTTGCTTTGGATAGTCATATCTTTCATTCCTCGATAAAGGGTTTGCAATGCGGATTGCAGGTCCATCATCGAGCAATAGAGGCTGTCAGATTCAGCAGGAAAACCTTCAGTCGTGCCAGGCGCGGCTTTGGCGTGCCAGCAGGCTATGAGCCTGCTCAGGTCCGTTGGCGCCGGCAGGATAAGGACGTGGGGCCTGAAAGTGCTCCTGCCAGCCATTGAGGATTGGGTCGATCCAGGTCCACGCCGCTTCGACTTCATCACGGCGCATGAATAGGGTCGAGTCGCCTGAGAGCACATCCAGCAGCAAGCGCTCGTAGGCATCCCATCGGCGTGTCTGGCCGAATACCTGCGCCAGGTTCAAATTCAGTTCGACGGGCTCCAGGCGCATCCCCTTGCCGGGCGTTTTGGTCATCATTTGCAGGCTGATGCGCTCATCGGGCTGCAATTGGATCAGCAACTGGTTAGCCTGGTCGCCCTCGAACAGGCGATGAGGCACGGGTTTGAACTGGATGACAATCTGCGAGGAGCGCTTACCCATACGCTTGCCGGTGCGCAGGTAGAAGGGCACGCCGGCCCAGCGCCAGTTTTCTATATGGGCTTCAACGGCGACGAACGTTTCGGTATCACTGTCGTTATCGACATCTTTCTCGAAGTAGTACGCAGGAACCTCTTGCCCGCCGATCTTGCCCGCACCGTATTGGCCGCGTACGGTTTTGTCTTGCACGTCCTGACCGCAGATCGGCTTCAGCGCTCGCAGGATCTTTACCTTTTCATCACGCACAGCCTCGGCTTCGAACTGCGCGGGTGGCTCCATTGCGACGAGGCAAAGTAGCTGTAGTAGGTGGTTCTGCAGCATGTCGCGGGTGGCGCCGGCACGGTCGTAATAGGCGCCGCGATTTTCCACGCCGAGCGTTTCGCAGACGCTGATCTGAACATGATCGATCTGGCTGTTACGCCATACCGGTTCGAGCAGGGCATTGGCAAAGCGCAGCGCCATGAGGTTCTGCACGGTTTCCTTGCCCAAGTAGTGGTCGATTCGAAAAACCTGTGACTCATCGAAAACTGCGCCGATGGCCTGGTTGATAGCCGTGGCCGATTCCAGCGAGTGGCCGATAGGCTTTTCCAGAACGATGCGCGCCTCATTATCGGCCAGACCCGACACTTTCAGATGGTTGGCGATGGGTACGAACAGGTTCGGGGCAGTAGCGAGGTAGTAAACGCGAGTCAAGCCGCCGGCTTCGCCAAGAAACCGCGCCAGACGGCCAAAGTCGGCGCTTTGGGCGGCATCCATGGAGAAGTAGTCCAGACGCGCGCAAAAGCGTGCCCAGACATCTTCATCGAAGTCATTGCGGGCAATTTGCGCGCGACAGTGGCGTTCCACCAGCTTCAGGTATTCGCTGCGTGGCAGGTTGCGCCGGGCCAGGGCAATGATGCGTACGGCAATATGGAGACGGCCCTCGCGATACAGGTGATAGAGCGCCGGAAGTAGCTTATGCAGGGCCAGGTCACCGGTGCCGCCGAACACCATGATGTCGCACGGGATAGTCAAATCACTACTCTCACAGTTCGTTTAGCTGGGCGGGTCGCCGGTCATGTAGTATAACTACAAGAAAGCTACAACCCGGTCAGTCGATCATAACCGAGTCCTGCCCTTGAATCTGTTGCAACACATCGCCCAGTCGCGCCATCTGCTACGCAAATCGGAACTCAAGGTTGCCGATCATGTGCTGCTGGATCCAGCAGCCGTCATGCACAGCTCCATGGCCGATCTTGCCCACAGCGTTGGAATCAGCGAGCCGACCATCGTACGTTTTTGTCGCGCCATTGGTTGCTCAGGGTTCCAGGATCTCAAGCTCAAGCTGGCACAAAGCCTGGCGGCCGGCGCCAGTTTTGGCCAGTTTGCCATTCATGAAGACGACTCGGTCGCCGACTATAGCCTTAAGATTTTCGACACTACACTGCACACCCTGATGGAAGTGCGCGAGCATCTCGATCCCCAGGCCCTGCAGCGGGCAGTGTCCGCCATGGCCCAGGCCCAGCGCGTCGAGTTCTACGGCTTTGGCGCTTCCGGTGCGGTAGCGGCGGACGCCCAGCACAAGTTTTTCCGCCTGCTGCTTACGGCGGCAGCTTACTCCGACCCGCACATGCAGGCGATGTCGGCGGTAACGCTCAAGCCTGGCGATGTAGCTATCTGTATTTCCCAGTCGGGTCGCTCGAAGGACTTGCTGATTACGGCCAACCTGGTGCGTGAGAGCGGGGCCACGTTGATTACACTGTGCCCTAGTCAGACGCCTCTGGCTGAATTGTCGACGGTCAATCTGGCCATCGACGTGCACGAAGATACCGAAATCTATACTCCTCTGACGTCGCGTATTGCGCACTTGGTGGTGATCGATGTGCTCGCCATGGGCGTGGCCATGGCGCGTGGCCCAAGCTTGGTCAATCACCTCAAGAGCGTTAAGCGCAGCTTGCGCAGCCTGCGTTTGTCGCCCAAGTCGATCAAGGCAATGGACGACTGATACGGATTTACCCTGGCTCTTCGGGTTCATCGATTTGTCATTGGCACGCCGCCAAACCGTAATGCCGCGAGGTCAGGCTGAAACTCCCGCACTCGATCAGGGAGATATGCAATGGCTCGTGAATTCGATGGCTCGTATCAGCCCAGCGCCAAGTCCCGCAAGCAACAGGAGAAAGATCAGCGCCGCATGGAGTTTCGCCGCGCGATTGAAAGTTACTCCGAGCAGCGTCGCCTGCTCCAGGAAATCGCCGACTACCCGGAGTTGAAGGCGATTAACCTGTGGCAGGTATCTGCGGCAGAGTCCCCGAAAAACGCTCAACAAGTGTGCTGATTTGCGCACGTTCGCTGCGAATGAATGCTAGAAAGGCCAAGGCCACCGGTGATTGCCGTTTTGCCTTGGCCTGCACCACGCACCAACTGCGATAAAGCGGCAGCTCTTCAACGGGTAGCTCCCGTAGTACGCCGGTAGCCAACTCCAGGTTAAGCGCATGGCGAGTCAGCAGGGCAATGCCCAGGCCTGCAATTACGCACTCGCGCTGGGCATCGGTCGAAGCCACCTCCAGGGTCTGGGCGAAGTGCACGCGCTTTTCCTTGAAGTACTCCTCGCAGGCCTTGCGTGTTCCCGAGCCTTGCTCGCGAACCAGTAGAGTATGCGGCTCCAGATCCTGCAGGCGCAGGTTTTCCAGCTTGCACAGTGGGTGGTCGGGAGGGGCGACGGCGACGATTGGATTGTTGAGGAATGGCAGGAATTCGAGGCCCATGTCCTGTGGCACCATGGACATGATGATCAAGTCGTCCCGGTTGTCCGAGAGGCGGCGGATAGCCTGGGCACGGTTGACCACGTTGAGTGTCAGGTTAACCTCAGGATGCATGCGCTTGAAGGCGGCAAACAAGTGCGGGACGAAGTACTTGGCGCTCGACTCCACCGCAAGCTTCAGTTGCCCTTGTAGTGAGCCCTGCATGTCGGAAAGCTGCATATCGAGGCTTTCGAGGCGGCCGAATATATCGCGGCTAGCGCGTTGAAGCGCTTCTGCTGCCTCGGTCAAATAGAGCTTTTTTCCGACGTACTCGAACAAGGGCTGCCCCACCAGTTCTTCGAGCTGGCGGATTTGTAGACTAACGGCGGGTTGCGTCAAATTCATCTCTGCAGCTGCGCGACTGTACGAACGCAAATCACAGACCTCATTGAAGATCTGCAATTGACGCAATGTCATACGCATCAATGACTTACGCATTTTTCCTGGTGCTCCAGCAAAACCCTGTAACAGCACTATAAGCTTTTGCTAATGCACACCCTAATAAATATTGATTTTTGTTTATCCAGAGACAGCGCTAAGTTAAAGATGCGACTGGCCAGCGACGACTGGTCACGCGCCGACCGGCACCGCCGGCTCGTTTGTTCTAGCGGCCTTGGGAATACTCCAGTGATAAAAAAAATCCTGATCGCCAACAGGGGTGAAATTGCAGTTCGGATCGTGCGTGCTTGCGCCGAGATGGGCATTCGCTCCGTGGCGATCTACTCCGACGCCGACCGCCACGCCTTGCACGTCAAACGTGCTGATGAGGCGCACAGCATTGGTGCTGAGCCCCTGGCTGGCTACTTGAACCCGCGCAAGCTGGTGAACCTGGCAGTGGAAACCGGATGTGATGCATTGCATCCCGGTTATGGCTTTCTGTCGGAGAACGCTGAACTTGCGGACATCTGCGCTGAGCGTGGTATTAAGTTCATCGGCCCGGCAGCGGAAGTCATTCGTCGCATGGGTGACAAGACTGAAGCTCGCCGCAGCATGATCAAGGCCGGTGTGCCGGTAACGCCAGGCACAGAAGGCAACGTCGCGGACATCCACGAAGCACTTGAGGAAGGTGACCGCATTGGTTACCCGGTCATGCTCAAGGCAACCTCCGGCGGCGGCGGCCGCGGTATTCGTCGCTGCAACAGCCGCGAAGAACTGGAACAAGCATTCCCACGGGTGATTTCCGAGGCGACCAAGGCTTTTGGTTCGGCGGAAGTCTTCCTGGAAAAATGCATCGTCAACCCCAAGCACATCGAAGCCCAGATTCTTGGCGACAGCTTCGGTAATGTTGTGCATCTGTTCGAGCGCGACTGCTCGATTCAGCGTCGCAACCAGAAGCTGATCGAAATTGCCCCCAGCCCGCAACTGACCCCGGAACAGCGTGCCTATATTGGCGACCTGTCGGTGCGCGCAGCCAAGGCCGTGGGGTATGAGAACGCCGGCACCGTGGAGTTCCTGCTCGCCGAAGGCGAAGTGTACTTCATGGAAATGAACACCCGGGTGCAGGTGGAGCACACCATCACCGAGGAAATCACCGGTATCGACATCGTTCGCGAGCAAATTCGTATTGCTTCGGGCCTGCCGCTGTCGGTCAAGCAGGAAGATATTCAGCACCGCGGCTTTGCTCTGCAGTTCCGGATCAATGCTGAAGACCCAAAGAACAACTTCCTCCCCAGCTTCGGCAAGATCACGCGTTACTACGCCCCAGGCGGCCCCGGCGTACGTACCGATACGGCGATCTATACCGGCTATACCATTCCACCGTTTTACGACTCCATGTGCCTGAAACTTGTGGTGTGGGCATTGACCTGGGAAGAAGCCATGGACCGCGGCCTGCGCGCCCTGGATGACATGCGCGTGCAAGGGGTGAAGACCACTGCCGCCTATTACCAGGAAATCCTGCGTAATCCGGAGTTCCGCAGCGGTCAGTTCAATACCAGCTTCGTTGAAAGCCATCCGGAACTGACCAACTACTCGATCAAGCGCAAACCCGAAGAGCTGGCCCTGGCCATCGCTGCCGCCATTGCCGCCCACGCAGGCCTGTGAGGAAACCCATAATGTCCAAGAAGATCTTTGTTACAGACACAATCCTGCGCGACGCCCACCAGTCCCTGCTGGCCACTCGCATGCGTACCGATGACATGCTGCCGATCTGCGACAAGCTCGACAAAGTCGGCTACTGGTCGCTGGAAGTCTGGGGCGGGGCGACTTTCGACGCCTGCGTGCGTTTCCTCAAGGAAGATCCGTGGGAGCGTTTGCGCAAACTTCGTGCTGCGCTGCCTAACACTCGCCTGCAGATGCTGCTGCGCGGCCAGAACCTGCTGGGCTACCGTCACTACAGTGATGACGTGGTCAAAGCCTTCGTGGCTAAAGCCGCTGTCAACGGTATCGATGTGTTCCGTATCTTCGATGCCATGAACGACGTGCGGAACCTGCGCGTGGCCATTGAAGCGGTCAAGGCTGCCGGCAAGCACGCCCAGGGCACCATCGCCTACACCACCAGCCCTGTACACACCATCGACGCTTTCGTCGCTCAGGCCAAGCAGATGGAAGCCATGGGGTGCGATTCGGTCGCGATCAAGGACATGGCGGGCCTGCTGACCCCTTATGCCACCGGCGAATTGGTCAAGGCTTTGAAAGCCGAGCAGTCACTGCCAGTGTTCGTTCACTCTCATGACACCGCTGGCCTGGCCGCCATGTGTCAGCTCAAAGCGATCGAGAATGGTGCCGATCATATCGACACGGCCATCTCCAGCTTTGCCTGGGGCACCAGCCATCCAGGTACCGAGTCGATGGTGGCCGCCCTCAAGGGTAGCGAGTTCGACACCGGCCTGGACTTGGAGCTACTGCAGGAAATCGGCCTGTACTTCTATGCCGTGCGCAAGAAGTACCACCAGTTCGAAAGCGAGTTCACCTCTGTCGACACCCGCGTTCAAGTAAACCAGGTTCCAGGCGGAATGATTTCCAATCTGGCCAACCAGCTCAAGGAGCAGGGCGCTCTCAACCGCATGAGCGAAGTGCTGGCTGAAATCCCGCGCGTGCGTGAAGACCTGGGTTTCCCACCGCTGGTTACGCCAACCTCGCAGATCGTCGGTACCCAAGCGTTCTTCAACGTGTTGGCAGGTGAGCGTTACAAGACTATCACCAACGAAGTAAAGCTGTACTTGCAAGGCGGCTACGGCAAAGCGCCAGGTGTGGTCGATGAGAATCTGCGTCGCCAGGCCATCGGTAGTGAAGACGTTATCGATGTGCGTCCGGCAGACCTGCTCAAGCCGGAAATGGCCAAGCTGCGTGCCGATATCGGCAACCTGGCCAAGTCCGAAGAGGACGTGCTGACGTTCGCCATGTTCCCGGATATCGGGCGCAAGTTCCTCGAAGAGCGTGAAGCCGGCACCCTGACCCCAGAAGTGCTGCTGCCAATTCCTGAGGCCGGCGCGGTGGCATCGGCCGGTGGTGAAGGTGTGCCAACCGAATTCGTTATCGACGTTCACGGTGAGACCTACCGCGTTGATATCACTGGGGTTGGCGTCAAGGCTGAAGGCAAGCGTCACTTCTACCTGTCCATTGACGGCATGCCGGAGGAGGTGGTGTTTGAGCCGCTCAATGAATTCGTTGGCGGCGGGAGCAGCAAGCGTAAGCAGGCCAGCGCACCGGGTCATGTCAGCACCACCATGCCGGGCAACATCGTCGATGTGCTGGTCAAGGAAGGTGACATGGTCAAGGCTGGTCAGCCCGTACTGATTACCGAAGCGATGAAGATGGAGACTGAAGTCCAGGCGGCCATCGCCGGCAAGGTCACTGCCATTCACGTGGCCAAGGGCGACCGCGTGAACCCGGGCGAGATCCTGATCGAGATCGAAGGCTGATTTACACGCCTTCATCTACAAGCGGTTAACCTCTGGGGAGCATTTGCTCCCCTTTTTTTGCCTAGGTCTGCGATAGCAGCGAGCACAGCCCGCTGCGAAGTTTATACGCCAACGCTAGCGGGCACTCCGGCAGGCTTGCAGTGTGAGCAGCTGGCCTGTTGGTCGCTGGTTGTCTTCCCCTAGCCAGCGCTCAAAGCCTGCCGCAATCGCAGGCCATTCATCGTCGGTAATCGAGAACCAGGCTGTGTCGCGGTTACGATCCTTAATCACCATGTGCTTGCGAAACACGCCTTCGAAGCTGAAGCCGAAGCGTTCGGCTGCTCTTTTTGAACGGGCGTTGTCGTTATTGCACTTCCACTCCAGGCGGCGGTTGCCCAGTTCGAACCCCAACTTACCCAGCAGGTATACGGCCTCTGTGCCCTTGGGTGAGCGTTGCATGGCTGCGCCAAAGGCAATATGGCCGATCTCGATGCGGCCTTGGTCGGGCACGATGGACATCAAGCTGAGAATCCCTTGAGCCTGGCCACTGGCCAGATCAATGACGCTGTAGAACAGCGGATCGCTGCTGGCTGCGTTGCTATCAAGCCAATGGTCGAAGTCTTCTCGTTCAGTAAAGGGGCCGTAGGCAAGATAGTCCCAGAGCGTGGGGTCCGATTCCGGTCCTTGAAACACCTGCCAGAGGTCTTCACGATCGCGCCGGGGATCGAGTTTCTCCAGGCGAATGAAGCGACCTACCAGGGTTTTGGCTTGCGGACGTTTGGCCGGGTGCCAGTTCAACGATGCACTCATGTGAAGGCTCCAGGTTTACAACGGTTTGCGAAACTGGATAAACCCAGGACGCTCGGCAACCTGTTCGTAGAGACTGATTGCGGTGGCGTTGGTTTCGTGGGTCAGCCAGTGAACCTTGGCGCAGCCAGCTTCGCGGGCGGTGGCGTAAACAAATTCGATCAATTGGCGGCCAACGCCGAGGCCACGTTGTTCGCTTCGGACAAACAGATCCTGCAGGTAGCATGCGTTCTCGATGCTCCAGTTGGATCGATGATAGATCCAATGAACCATGCCTACTGCCTTGCCATCGACCCAGGCCAGCGCGGCATTGGTGGGCTCACCTGGATCAAGCATGCGCTCCCAGGCCACTGCTGTCACTTCGTCGTCAAGATGGGTTTCGTAGAAGCTCAGATAAGCCTGCCAGAGTGGCAGCCAGACATTGTGGTCGTCAGCGCAGACGGGACGAATAGTTACGGTTGGCATAGCAGGTTCCCTCAAGGTTGGCGCATCAGTGTGGCCAGTTGGTTGTCCATGGGATCAGAGCTGTTGGCCAGGGCCGAGCGAACGCCTTCGATATCGACGGCTGAGCGGTTCTGACTGAGTTTTCGGGTACCTTGCAGGCGATCGATAGGCAGCGCAAAACCGACAATGGCCTTGAGCATCCCGGCCATGTAGTCGCTGGGTGCGTCGTCTACCGACCAAGGTTTGGCCTGGCGCTGTTCATGGTGGTCGCTCAAGCGGCGGACGATATCGAGCAAACGCTCGGCATCGTGAAACACCTCGGCTTGACCCCAGGCATGCACGGCCTGGTAGTTCCAGGTTGGCACGGTGCGGGGATCTTCAAGCTTGCTTGGATAATAGCCAGCACTGACGTAGGCGTCGGGACCGGCAAACACCACCAGTGCCTCGGCGCCGTCGGCCAATTCCTGCCATTGGCGATTGGCGCGGGCAAAGTGTCCATAAAGCGTACCGTTGCTGCCCTTGCTACGATCCAGCAACAGCGGCAAGTGACTGGCCTGCAAACCCTGCTCGCCGTGAGTAACCAGAACGGCCAAGCGTGTCTGTTCGATTTGCTGTTGCAGTTGGGAAAGGTCGGTTTCCTTGTAGCTCGAAGGTGTGAACATGAGGATTGTCCTTGGCGAATGGCTCAATCCTAGGCAGGCTAATGGTCTATGTTAAGAGCCATTTACAGCTAATTTGATAGGTCCATTGTTATGAGCGAGCGTCCGTTTTGCTTGCCGTTCGACCCCACGGGTATTGTTCTTGATCGCCGCCAAGGCTTGAGCCGTCAGCTGTACCAAGAGCTGCGCGTACGGGTGCTGGATGGCCGTTTGAGCAGTGGCACGCGCCTACCGGCGACTCGAGACATGGCCGCTGCGTTGGCGTTGTCACGTAACAGTGTGGTGCGCGCCTACGACCAGCTGTATGCCGAAGGCTTCATCGAAAGCCGGGTGGGTGACGGGACCTACGTCAGTCAGCTTCCAAAACTATCCACAAAAATATCCACAGGGTTATCCCTGGGCTTTTCCACAGGTTTATCCACAAATTCGCCTGAAAGCACTGATATTTTATCCAGTGAAGTTATCCACAAAGGGCCCTTGGAGCGCCTGCAGCGACATCATTTGCCTGCGCCAAAAAGTGGTCCTCCACGGGCTTTTCGCGTCGGTTTGCCGGCGCTGGACCTGTTTCCTTTTGACGTCTGGGCCAAGCTGCAGGCGGGATTCTGGCGCAACCCGGATCCGCAGGCCTTGGGGTATGGGGATCCGGCAGGAGAGACTCAACTTCGTGAATTGATTGCGACTTATTTGCGTCGATCTCGCGGACTTTCCTGCAGCGCTGAACAAATTGTGATCACCAGCGGCGCGCAGCAAGCCATTAGCCTTTGTGCACAGTTGCTGCTGGAGCCTGGGGATGGGGTGGCTGTGGAAAACCCTGGGTATCGTGCTGCTGGTAACGCCTTCGCTCTGACGGGAGCGCAGGTGCATGGCATTGCGGTGGACAGCGAGGGGCTGGACTGTGCTGCACTTGATGCCATGGTGCAGTGTCGCTTGAGCTATGTGACGCCCTCGCACCAGTACCCCACTGGCGTCACGATGAGTTTGGCCCGGCGTCTGGAGCTGCTGGAATGGGCACAGCGCAAGGGTGGCTGGATCATCGAGGACGACTACGACGGCGAATATCGTTACAGCGGCGCGCCTCTGGCACCGTTGGCAGCGCTGGATCGCAGCGGGCGTGTACTGTATGTCGGCACGTTCGGCAAAATTGCTTTTCCTGCATTACGACTGGGCTATCTGGTGCTGCCGCTACAGTTGGTGCAGGCCTTTTCTCGCTGTCGGGCGCTGGCTGTCAGGCATTCGGAAGTGGGTACCCAGGCTGTCTTGGCGAAATTCATGGCCCAGGGGCATTTTCAGCGACATATTCGCCGAGTACGGCGTGCCGCCCTGAGTCGGCGAAATGCGCTTCAGATGGGGTGGCCTGTGGATATCCCGGGAATTGGTCCCATGCCCGAGGTAGCGGCAGGGCTGCACTTGAAAATCGATGTCGACAGCTACGCGCGTGAGCAGACGTTGATCGCCCAGGCCGAAGCGGTCGGCGTTGAGCTCAATGCCTTGAGCGACTACTGGCTGCCAGACTCGGCAACACCTGTGGATGAGCGCGCTGGATTAGTGCTGGGTTTTGCCGCAGTGGACGAAGCGCATATTGCTGATGCGCTCGTACGTCTGCGGCGTGCGTGGGGCGGCTAGATGCGCCGCTGCCGTGCGGTTAAGCGCGTTCGAATCCTTCCAGGACGTTAACGGCGTTTATACCGATTTCTTCGACGGCATAGCCACCTTCCATGACAAACAAGGTCGGCTTGCCTAGACGAGCAATGCGCTCGCCCATCTGCAGGTAGTCCGGGCTGTCGAGCTTGAACTGGGAGATGGGGTCGTCCTTGAATGTATCGACCCCCAATGACACCACGATCACGTCTGGCGCATAAGCGGCAATGCGTTCACAGGCTTGCTCCAGAGCATTGCTCCAAGTGGCCCAGTCACTGCCTGCCGGTAGTGGGTAATTGACGTTGTAACCCAGGCCCTCACCTTCGCCTTCCTCGTCGGCATAACCCAGGAAGAATGGAAACTCGGCCTGCGGGTCGCCGTGAATCGAGGCGAAGAGTACGTCGCTGCGCGAATAAAAGATTTCCTGGGTGCCATTGCCATGGTGGTAGTCCACGTCAAGGATGGCCACTTTGCTGTGGCCTTGATCAAGAAAGGCCTGGGCAGCAATGGCGGCGTTGTTCAGGTAGCAGTAGCCGCCCATCACATCGCTTGCCGCATGGTGTCCTGGTGGGCGGCATAGGGCAAAGGCGCTGCGCGCACCGGCTTGCACTGCCGCTTGGGCGGTCAGCGCAACCTGCGCGGCACTATAGGCTGCCTTCCAGGTGCCAGCAGTGATCGGGACTCCCGCGTCGAAGCTGTAATAGCCCAGTTCACCATGCAGGCCCTTGGGTTTGATGCTACGCAAGGTTCGTGCTGGCCAGGTAAAGGGCAGCAGGTCACCCTCGTGGCCGAGGGCGGACCAGCGCTGCCAGGCACCCTCGAAGAAATTCAGGTAATCGGCGCTGTGCACGCGTAGCAGTGGTGCGCGGCCAAAGTCTGTCGGACCCTGTACCGGGCCCAATTCACGGGTCTTGACCCGCTCAAGTACATGGTCTGCACGTGAAGGCATTTCAAAGCAGGGCATGAGTTGCCCATCGATCAACTCGCAGCGGCCGTGATGAAGGCGATGATCGTCAGAATAAATTGTCAGCATTTATTGTTCTCCGGAGTCTCTGGCGTGGGCCCATTGTTGATGGACCAGCTCCGGTTCTGAACGGCGAAAACGGCCAAAAGGGGATCGATATGGCCAGTCTGGCCGTCCGCTTTTCGCCGCTAGGTGCGGAAATGGCTGGGTGCTACGCCGCTCCAGCGCAAGAACGCATGACGAAAGCTGGCCGTTTCGCTGAAGCCCAGCACCTCTGCGATTTGATAGATCGGCAGTTGGTCCTCGGCCAGCAATTGTTTGGCACGCTCGAATCGCAACTCATCGAGCAACTGCTGATAGCTGCTGCCCAACTCCTGCAGATGTCGTCGCAGGGTGCGCGATGAACAATTCATCTGCTTGGCCAGGCCCTCCAGTCCAGGCGCGGCATTCAACTGATCGAGAAGCAGTTGGCGGATGCGCCCCAACCAGGCTTGGCGACCGGTGAACTCCAGATTCTGCCGCCGGCAGCGCTCGCTCATGGCGCGGTGGGTTATCTGGTCTGCCAACGGCAGTGGCATGTCCAGCCAGCGACGTTCAAAGGCAAAGGCATTGTCGCCGGCACCGAAATGCAGTGGGCAGTTGAAAGTTTCAGCGTACAGCGATTGGTAATCGGGGCAGGTATGGTTGAAGCGGGAAGCGATCAACGGCAGTGTCTGCCCGAGTAGGTCATCGCAAATCACTTTCAGTGAGGTCAGGCAAAATTCGGCGTTGAATGCAGCCAGGCAAGGATCCGCACGATAATTGCTGGCGCTGAACCAGATGCGCTCACCGTCTTCGATCAGGCGTAGCTGAAAAAGTGTTCCCAACAACGCCGGATACTGCATTGCCAGGCGCAAAGCGTCACCTAAGGTGGCACTGGAGAGCAGGGCGTAACCAAGCATGCCGTAGCAGGAAACGTGCATGCGTCGTCCCAATTCCAAGCCCACTTCGCGACGTCGTGCCACAGCATTGGCACACACCAGCATCTCCTGGCGGGTGGTGATGCGTGAATCGGCGCGGCCCAGGTCTGACGGGCTGATACCGCTACCTTCGAGCAGCGCAGAAGCCTCGATGCCGTCATCCTTGAAGGCTTGAATAACCAACGACACAGCATTGAGCGTTGTGAGGTGTGAGTGGAGCATGGCGGGGCTTCCTGCTGAAGGGCTATCTGCAAACCAGCAATATGCGTGCCTTGCTGGAATCAGCACAGCTCTCCACACAGATCCAGTTCGATCAGGCGCCGTATTTCTGCTGGCGGCAAACCCGTGCCGAGCAGTAGCTGCAGCTTGCCGAATGCCGCTTCACGGGTCATTCCGCCGCCCGATACCACACCAACCTGGCGCAAACGGCTGCCCGCTTCATAAACGTCCAGTTCGACGCCGCCCTCATGGCATTGGGTGATTGCCACCACCACTACATCTTTGCTCTGGGCTTGCCTCAGCACATCGAGAAAGCCGGCGTCGTCGGCCGGACCGGTGCCGCTGCCGAAACACTCCAGGATAAGGGCCTGCGCACCGCTGTCGAGCGCCGCTTGCAACAAAGCAGCGCCGAACCCGGGTACCAGTGGCAATACAGCGACAGTCGCAGGTTGCCAGGCTTGTCGGTAGTTCAGCGCTGCTGGTAAAGGCTGCGCCTTGGGTGCGCCGCCCAAGCGTTTGAGCATGACGAATGGATGCCGACCGAAACTGCGCACCTTGGCGGTTCGATTGGGTTCGAGCAGTTCTCCATGAAAATACAATTGCACGCCCGCGACTGCGCCTTGAGTTAGCGCTTGCAGGGCCCCGACGAGGTTTTCCCAGGCATCGCTGTCGGCTGTGCCCGCGGGTAGCATGGAACCTGTGAGCAGTACGGGCGCTGGCAAACCAATGAGCTGGAAACTCAGGGCGGCAGCGCTGTAGGCGAGGGTGTCGGTACCGTGCAGTATCAGCACCGCGTCGCAGTGCTGTACCTCGATGGCATCGATGATCGCTACACGCAGGCGCTGCCAGTAGCGGGGCGTCATGTTGGCGCTATCGATCAGCGGCTGCATTTCGCGAAACTGCCACTGCGTTATATCGGTACGCCCGGTCAGGTGTTCGCGCATCCTTTGCTCGAGTCCCGACGCCGGAACCAGGCCGTTGGCACTGGCCTGCATGCCAATGGTACCTCCGGTGTACAGCACCATGATCTTACGAGCGGGATATGCAGTAGCCATTACGCTGTCTCCGTGGTCGGCCAGGGTTTAGCCGAGCACAGTACGTCATCATCAGCCTGGCTGTCAGCGGGCATAAAAAAAGGGCCCGGGGAATGATCCCTGGGCCCTCAAAAGGTGAGAGGTGTCTAGTCCCTCGACCTGGTGAGCGGTGTTACAGCATCGGTTACGCTTTGAGCGGGACCAGACGCGGAGCAATCATGTTTTCCGGACGCAGGATGTCGTTGAGCATCTCTTCGTCCAGCAGGCCTTCCTCGCGGACCAGTTCCAGCACACCACGGCCACTTTCCAGGGCGATGGCAGCGATACGGGTGGCGTTCTCGTAGCCGATGTACGGGTTCAAGGCAGTGACCAGACCGATCGAGTGTTCGACCAGTTCACGGCAGCGTTGTTCGTTGGCGGTGATGCCGACGATGCAATGCTCGCGCAGCATGTCCATGGCGCGCTGCAGCAGGCGGATCGAGTCGAAGATCTTGTAGGCGATCAGCGGCTCCATGACGTTCAGCTGCAGTTGGCCACCTTCAGCGGCAACGGTCAGGGCCAGGTCGTTACCCATGATGGCGAAGGCCACCTGGTTGACTGCTTCCGGGATAACCGGGTTGACCTTGCCTGGCATGATCGAGCTGCCTGGCTGGCGCGCTGGCAGGTTGATCTCGTTGATGCCGGTACGTGGACCGCTGGAAAGCAGGCGCAGGTCGTTGCAGATTTTCGACAGCTTGACCGCGGTACGCTTGAGCATGCCGGAGAACAGGACGAAGGCGCCCATGTCCGAAGTCGCTTCAATCAGGTCGGCGGCAGGTACCAGCGGCTGGCCGCTGATGGTCGCCAGGCGCTGTACCGCCAGGGACTGATAGCCAGGGTCGGCGTTGATGCCGGTGCCGATGGCGGTACCACCGAGGTTGATTTCGGTCAGCAGTTCTGGCGCCAGGGAGCGCAGGCGGTTCAGGTCTTCGGTCATGGTAGTGGCGAAGGCACGGAATTCCTGGCCCAGGGTCATCGGCACAGCGTCCTGCAGCTGGGTACGGCCCATCTTCAGTACGTGGTCGAATTCCTGGCCCTTGGCGGCGAAGGCCTGGATCAGGCTGTCGAGGCTGGCCAGCAGCGCATCGTGACCCAACAGCAGACCCAGACGGATCGCAGTCGGGTAGGCGTCGTTGGTGGACTGCGCCATGTTCACGTCGTTGTTCGGGTGTAGATACTTGTACTCGCCCTTCTGGTGACCCATGGCCTCCAGCGCAATGTTGGCGATTACTTCGTTGGCGTTCATGTTGGTAGAAGTACCAGCACCGCCTTGAATCATGTCAACCACGAACTGCTCGTGGTAATCACCGCGGATCAGGCGGGCGCAGGCCTCGCTGATGGCGGCGTGCTTGGCATCGCTCAGGTGACCCAGTTCACGGTTGGCGTCGGCAGCGGCCTGTTTGACCATGGCCAGGGCAACAACCAGTTTAGGGTAGTGCGACAGCGGAACACCGGAGAGGTGGAAGTTGTTGGCAGCGCGCAGGGTCTGGATGCCGTAATAAGCATCAGCAGGGACTTCAAGGGTGCCAAGCAGGTCTTTCTCAACGCGGAACGATGCAGCAGCGGACATGATAGATATCATCTCGAATTTGACCCGGCACATGCCGGAATGGCGCTAATGCTAGGCCGGGGGGGATTTTGCGGCCAATGCTGTTGCACGCTAACCTATGCACAAACGGCATAATGGTTGATGTGACGCCAACCGACATTCGAGCGTGTGCCATTTTGGTGCATGCCTGGAGAGACAAATGAACCTCGAAAGCAAATGGCTGGAAGACTTCAGCGCCTTGGCGGCGACCCGCAGCTTTTCCCAGGCCGCCGAGCGCCGATTTGTAACGCAGCCGGCCTTCAGTCGACGCATACGCAGTTTGGAAGCCGCACTGGGACTGCAGTTGGTGAACCGTTCCCGCACGCCCATTGAGTTGACCGCAGCGGGGCAGCTGTTTCTAGTGACTGCGCGCACCGTTGTCGACCAGTTGGGCGAAGTTCTCCGTCATTTGCATCACTTGGAAGGTGGTCAGGGGGAGGTTATCCAGATCGCAGCAGCGCACTCGCTGGCGTCCGGCTTTTTTCCGCGCTGGGTCGCTCAACTCCGCAACGATGGTTTGAACATTGCTACGCGCCTAGTCGCTACTAACGTGGGCGATGCGGTGCATGCGCTGCGTGAGGGTGGCTGTGACTTGATGCTGGCCTTCTACGATCCGGACGCAGCCCTGCAAATGGATGCCGAGATATTTCCATCGCTACACATGGGGACGACCGAAATGTTGCCGGTGTGTGCGCTGGGAGCCGATGGCAAGCCGCTGTTCGATCTGGAGGGTGAGGGCAGCGTGCCCCTGCTGGCCTACAGTGCGGGTGCATTCCTTGGTCGCTCGGTTAACTTGCTATTGCGCCAGCGTAACCTGCGCTACACCACTGTCTATGAGACTGCTATGGCCGATAGCTTGAAGAGCATGGCGCTGGAAGGGATGGGGGTTGCCTGGGTGCCACGACTGTCCATGCGTGGCGAGTTGGAGCGGGGTGAGCTGGCAATTTGTGGTGCAAGCCAATGGCATGTGCCTTTGGAAATTCGTCTTTATCGGTGTGCCTTGGTACGCAAGGCCAACGTGCGGTTGTTGTGGCGCAAGCTGGAATCCACAGGCGTGCACGCTGGCCAGGCTGAATGAGGATGTCTACTCGCTGAGCATACGGTCCAGGTGTTCAGCGATGGTGGCACGGTTAGCATCGCTGTATCGGTAGCAATTGGAGCGCAGTGGGTGGCGTTCGGGGTAGACGTAGGTCTCGCAGATCCATGGGTTGTAGCGCAATTCAGCGGCTTCGTGAGTGGCTCCCATCAAATGGCCCAGCTCATGTGCCAGTGCAGTGTAGGTGGTGAGTGATGCGACGCCGTAAGGGTAAAGCCTGCTGGCAAGACCGGCGACGGTGCCGGCCTCCGGCCCATCGAGGGGGCCGAAACCATTGCGAGTGAGCAGCAATGCTTTTCCATACTCGGGCGCAGGCGCGGTTTGACGAAAGGTCTTCAAGGTGTTTTCAGGTGAACTCTGCCAGTACGCAATGTCGGTAACACCCGCGACGTTGCGCTGAAAAATCACCTCGATGGAATGCTGGGTGATCTGGCGCATTTCATCTAGCCAGGGTTGTACATAGCCTTTGCGTAGCTGCTCGTCGCTGGTGTCGGCCAACTCGTCATGAGGGTACAGCATGACGATGAATGATGAGGCGGCCATGGCTTGGCCAAGATGTGTACAGGCAAGTAGGACAACAGTCATTGCGTAACATTTGAAGTGATTCATCTGGCGCCCCTCCTTGGGACTTGTTTGGGTGCCCAATGATGTTTTGGAATCGGCGCAAGCAGCATTCGGAAAATTGCCCAGCAATAAACTCAGCCTTTGATCTGTCGGAGTGCGCCAAGGGGTGGGCGTGTGTATACGCCATGGGCTATAATCCCGCGCCTTCGGCCACACCGGTCGATTCAGAATCCGAATGACAAGCCACGCCGGTCCACCTGCGTGGCTTGTTGCTTTTAGCGCGCCGCACGGCGCTTGCAGGAGAGGCTCGACGATGAGTGCACTGGTTGGCGTGATCATGGGCTCCAAGTCCGATTGGTCCACCCTTAGCCACACCGCCGATATGCTGGAAAAACTCGGCATTCCCTACGAGGTCAAGGTGGTTTCCGCCCACCGCACCCCGGATTTGTTGTTCCAGTATGCTGAAGAGGCCGAAGGCCGTGGCATTGAGGTGATCATCGCTGGAGCGGGGGGCGCTGCCCACCTGCCAGGCATGTGCGCCGCCAAGACCCATCTGCCTGTCCTGGGTGTGCCGGTACAGTCGTCGATGCTCTCCGGAGTCGACTCGCTGTTGTCGATCGTACAGATGCCAGCCGGTATTCCGGTCGCCACCTTGGCTATCGGCAAAGCTGGCGCCATCAACGCTGCGCTGCTCTCGGCGAGCATTCTGGGCGCCAAGCACCCGCAGTTCCACACGGTGTTGAAGCAGTTCCGCGCTGAGCAGACAGACAGCGTTCTGGATAATCCAGATCCGCGTCAGGCTTGAGGTCCAACCCATGAAAATCGGTGTAATCGGTGGCGGCCAATTGGGTCGTATGCTGGCTTTGGCGGGAACTCCGCTGGGCATGAACTTCGCCTTCCTTGACCCCGCCCCGGATGCATGTGCAGCCCCCTTGGGCGAACACCTGCGCGCCGATTACGGTGACCAGGACCATCTGCGTCAGTTGGCCGACGAAGTCGACCTGGTAACCTTCGAGTTCGAAAGCGTACCGGCTGAAACCGTTGCCTTCCTCTCGCAATTCGTGCCGGTCTATCCGAGTGCAGAATCGTTGCGGATCGCACGTGATCGCTGGTTCGAAAAAAGCATGTTCAAGGACCTGGGCATTCCGACCCCGGCGTTTGCCGATATCCAGTCGCAAGCCGATTTGGACGCTGCAGTCGCCACGATTGGCCTGCCTGCCGTGCTCAAGACCCGTACCCTGGGTTATGACGGCAAGGGTCAGAAGGTGCTGCGCACGGCCGAGGATGTGGTAGACACTTTCGCTGAACTGGGTAGTGTGCCTTGCTTGCTGGAAGGCTTCGTTGCGTTCAGCGGCGAAGTCTCGCTGATTGCCGTGCGTGCTCGCGATGGTGAAACCCGTTTTTATCCGTTGGTGCACAACACCCACGAGAACGGCATCCTGCGTCTGTCGGTGGCCAGTGAAGACCATTTGCTTCAGAAACTGGCCGAAGATTACGCGGGTCGTGTGCTCAAGCAACTCGACTACGTCGGTGTGCTGGCATTCGAATTCTTCGAAGTCGATGGCGGCCTGAAAGCCAACGAGATCGCACCACGCGTACATAACTCCGGGCATTGGACCATCGAAGGGGCCGAGTGCAGCCAGTTCGAGAACCACCTGCGCGCCGTTGCCGGCCTGCCGCTTGGTTCGACTGCCAAGGTCGGCGAGAGCGCAATGCTCAACTTCATCGGCGAAGTCCCAGCAGTACACCAGGTGGTTGCCATCGACGAATGCCACCTGCATCACTACGGCAAGGCCTTCAAGGTCGGCCGCAAGGTGGGTCACGCCACCCTGCGTTGTGATGACATGGCGACCCTGGAGCAAAAAATCCAGAAGGTCGAAGCGCTGATTAAGGGTTAATTGGAACCTTCCCCCACCGCTGTCCCTCTGATGGCAGGATGCCAAAGCGCTGACTAGGCTTTGGCATGCGCCATTTCATTCAGAGGGATTGCCATGGGTATCATCGGAACCATCTTCATCGGCCTGATCGTCGGATTGCTGGCACGCTTCATCAAGCCTGGCGACGACAGCATGGGCTGGATCATGACCATTCTCCTGGGTATTGCCGGTTCGCTTGCTGCGACCTACGGCGGTCAGGCGCTGGGCATCTACCAGGCTGGCGAAGGCGCGGGCTTCCTGGGTGCGCTGGTGGGGGCGGTCATTCTTCTGGTGATCTACGGTATGGTCAAAAAGAACTGACAGCAGGCTAGAATGCTCGGCAATTTTCGTTGTCGAGCATTTTTATGCGCCGTGTATTGCTGCTTTCATTGTTGCTCATCAGCAGCCTCGCCCGTGCTGAGCTTGCGGAGACCGACTGGCTTGAATTGATGCCCGAGTCGGATCAGAAAGCCCTTGAGCTGATGCCTGAAATTGATCACAACTCCCCCGAGGCCATGGGCACTTTTACTGCCAAGGGCGGCCTTAAGCAGAGCAAGGGCTTGCCTGCGGTGATGTATTCAAGCAAGACCGTGCCCGCAATGAATGGCAAACAGATCCGTCTGGGTGGTTACCCCGTGCCGCTGGAATCCGATGCCAAGGGCAACAGCACGCTGTTTTTCCTCGTGCCTTATCCAGGTGCCTGCATCCACGTGCCGCCACCGCCACCTAACCAACTGGTGCTGGTTCGTTACCCCAAGGGCCTGAAGATCGACGATATCTACACGCCGCTGTGGGTCAACGGCACGCTGAAAGTGGAGAAGGTCACCAATGACCTGGCTGACGCGGCATATGCAATAGACGCGGCCCAAGTGAAAGTAGTCGAAGAAAGCGATCTCTGATCTTCCTGAACGTTGACTGGTGCTGACAGTCCGATATTCAAGGATTGTCATGGAGCGTCATGTCTCATGAAAGGACCCATTGCGCTGCTGGCCTGCCTGGGCCTGATTTGGCCGCTGGCGTCAGCTGCTCAAGCGCCGCTACGAATCACTCAGATGCAACGTTGCGGCGACATACTGGCGACTGCTGAGCAACAGTGGTGCCTGCATGTCAGCGGGCTGGGAAATCAACGTCCCACCGTCTGGCTCGGTGATAAGGCTTTGGCGCCTGAAGCAGTGCAGCTCAAGGGTGAGTCTGTGCAGGTACGCGTGAACAAGCGCGATCACGTAAGCGCTTCAGTATGGCTGGAACTGGCGGACCGACGCAGCAACCCCGTATGGCTGTCGGTGAGCAATAGCCACATAGTTGCGGCGCGGTCTGACGAAGTAGCCAGGAATATGGATGGTCTGGTCACCTACGTGGATCTGATCAGCCTACTGATCGAGGAACAGCACGACGGATTGATCGAGGCGCGTCGTCTGGCTGAAAAATATGGTGCCAAGGTCGTAGGCGCCATCCCTGCGCTCAATACCTACCAATTGCGTATACCCGCACGTGACCTTATCCAGCGTGATGCCCTGTTGTTGCGCATGGGCAGCGAAGCCAGCGTTGATGCTGTCATTGTCGAAGAATCGGCTCCGGAACGTGGTGAAGAGACTGCCGTCGACAACACCCGTCCACCTACGGCGGGCAAAGAGTGGGCCGCCAATCGGTTCATGGATGCGGTGTACTACTACCGCAAACGCATTCCGGCAGTGAAGGCTCCAATCAAGGTGCAGCAAGTGCGAGTGGGTATCATCGAGCGGGATGTGGATTTCGATTCACCGGACTTCGCTGCTTATCGGGGGGGCTGTAAAGCAGGTGCTGGGAAGATGTGCGTGTTTGCCCGTGATTCGAGCAAACCGGATAACCACGGCTCAAGCGTTGCCGGCATCATTGCGGCGGCTTGGCAGGCCGGAGGTAATCGTGGGTTCCTATCGGGCTTGGACGCTGCCAGCCCTGGCTTCGAGGTGATCGTCGAGCGCAGCTCTGATGCGGGCATCACCGCCAACATTGCCGCTTCGGTGAATCTGGTCGAAGACGGGGTGCGGGTGCTCAATTGGAGTTGGGGAGTACATCGTGTCGGGACCAGGAGCATCGAGGGGGACGAAATCGATTCATTGGTGCGCTCCGGGCTGGCTATCGGTGGTTACGAAGAACTTCTCGAAGAATTTTTCCTGTGGCTGCGAGCCGAGCATCCGGATGTCATTGTGGTCAATTCGGCAGGTAACGGTTCATCCAGGTCCGATGACGACGAGTATCGCCTACCGTCTTCATTGGTGGCCGATCAGCTTCTGGTGGTCGGTGCTCATCAGCGTAGCGGGCAGGACGTGAGGCGAGATGACCCGGATTACGTGATTAAGCGCGGCAGTTCAAATATTGGAAGGCGTGTTGATATTAGCGCTGCAGCCTGTGTTCATGCCTCTACAGCAGAAATGGGCAAGCCTGGCACGGTGCATTGCGGTACCTCGTTCGCGACGCCTTTGGTGACGGCTGTTGTAGCAGCCATGCTGTCGATCGATCCGGCACTTACTCCGCAACAAGTACGCATGCTATTGCGGCGTAGCGCAATGACTTTGGGGCCGCGGCAAGACTTCGAGGCCATGGATGGCGAAGATCTCACCGCGCCCATTCTACCGTCCGAGCGTGACAGTCAGCTGGACCATGCTGACTTGGGACGCTCGGCACGACTGGACATGCAAAAGGCGCTTGAACTGACCATACAAGGCAGCGGTAGAGTGCGCTGAGGTTATTGTCCTAGAGCGGTTCGCTGCTGATGCACAGGCTCAGGGAATGTGTTGCTCCCGGTGCGAGTGTCACAATGTCGTCCCACACATTGGCGGTCTCGATACATAGCATGCGTTGCCAGCCATCGTTGGCCATGTCAGCCAGTTCCGCAGCGCGGTCAGTCCAGGGGTTCCAGATCACCGCCGAGCGCGAACCGCTGCTGGTCAAGGTAATGCGCCGGTGCCATGCCGGATCGACAATGTGCAGTTGCTCAGGGCTCTGCAAATAGATGCGGTCGGTTTCACCGGCAAAACCTAGCGTGCCTTGTTGTGTGCGTTGTTGCCAATCCGCCAGGGTTTCGATGTAGCTCAGGTCGTCAACGCCTTCGACCAGTACCTGGCGCACATCGCTGACGGCAAAGTAGCTATGCAGTGCCTGGCTGAGGGTGACTGGAGCGTTGTCCAGGTTATAGCTGGAGAGGGTGACGGTCAGTTGCTCGCCCATGACGATGGCCAACGTGAGCTCGACGTTGTGCGGCCAGTCGGGAAGATCGCCCTGAGTGGCTGGCAATGTGAATTCGACACGAACACTTTCGCCACTGCTGTCGATACCGAGCAGTTGCCAGTCGCGACCACGAACCAAGCCATGAGCTGGCCCCTCCTCGGCACCATACATGGCTTGCACCGTAGCAGGGTTGCGCTTGAGATTGCCAAACCAGGGCCAGCATACCGGTACTCCGGCACGCACAGATTTGCCCTGTTTGAAAATGGCTTGTTCGCTGAGCCACAGCAAAGGCGGCTCACCGAGCCGCTGATAGCTCAGAACTTGCGCGCCCTGCTGGGCGACCAGCAGTTCGGCATGGCTGCTGGTGATACGCCAGCAGTTAAGCTCGCCATGCTGTTCGGATTCGACCTTGGGTGTGGACATGCGCTTGATCTCATTGGTTTGCCGTACGGTTTTGGACCGTTTGCATTCCGTCGAGTTTACCGCGCAGCCGTGTCAGCGACGAGGAGGAACCGAGCGAGTGCGGCCGCTGCCATCGATGGCGACAAACACGAAGACCGCTTCGGTAACCTTGCGCCATTCACTGGACAGCGGATCGTCGCTCCACACCTCGACCATCATCTGGATCGAGCTACGGCCGATTTCCAGGGTCTGGGTATAGAAAGACAATTGTGCACCCACGGCCACAGGTACCAGGAAGGCCATGCGGTCGATAGCCACGGTTGCTACCCGGCCACCAGCGACTCGGCTGGCCATGGCCGTGCCGGCCAAGTCCATTTGCGCGACTAGCCAGCCGCCGAATATATCGCCAAAACCATTGGTTTCACGCGGTAGTGCGGTGATCTGCAAGGCCAGGTCGCCTTGCGGGATAGGATCTTCTTGTTCGAGTTCAATCATGCCGGGGGTGCCTCTGACCCGTGACGCTTCGTTGGTTGGCGCTAACACAGACGCCTCGAAAAACGATTCAGCACAACCATAATACGCTGCTTTCGCTTTGCCAGGCGGCGAAGGGAAACTCTGCGAAACCGACTAAGCACATCTAGCTGCGTTTTCGCACAACATCCTTCATGACATCCAACCCTTCTACAGGCGGCCAGTATATAGAGCCGACAGCGCAGCGACGACCGTGCAGTCATTAAACTTGTATTGAATTTGTACTGCTATGTGCTTTTTCCAGCAATTTGCTATGGTTCGATGCTTCCCAGGCCGAAAGCCGCGTCGTAGCTGGCCTGAACATAAGAAAGACCTATAAGAGATATCCATGACCTCCGTGCCCGGTAGTATCGCGCAGCCTTCGAGGCCGCTCACCCGCAGTGACTATAAGACCCTGTCGCTTTCCGCTTTGGGCGGGGCACTGGAGTTCTACGATTTCATCATTTTCGTATTCTTCGCCACCGTCGTCGGCCAGTTGTTCTTTCCTGCCGACATGCCGGATTGGCTGCGCTTGATGCAAACGTTTGGCATTTTTGCCGCCGGCTACTTGGCGCGCCCGCTGGGCGGCATTGTCATGGCCCACTTTGGCGACCTGCTGGGGCGCAAGAAAATGTTCACGTTGAGCATTTTCATGATGGCCGTACCCACGCTGATCATGGGTCTGCTGCCAACGTATGCGCAGATAGGTGTGATGGCGCCGTTCCTGCTTTTGCTGATGCGGGTGATCCAAGGTGCGGCGATTGGCGGTGAAGTGCCAGGCGCGTGGGTATTTGTGTCCGAACATGTGCCGGCACGTAATACAGGTTATGCCTGCGGCACGCTGACCGCTGGGCTAACGGCCGGGATCCTCCTTGGCTCCCTGGTGGCAACCCTGATCAACACGATTTACACCACCGAGGAAGTAGCGGACTACGCCTGGCGTATTCCATTCCTGCTGGGTGGTGTGTTCGGATTGTTCGCGGTCTACCTGCGTCGTTGGCTACATGAAACCCCCGTCTTTGCCGAAATGCAGGCACGCAAGGCACTGGCTGAGGAAGTACCGCTGCGGGCAGTGTTGCGTGATCACCGAGGCGCCATTGTTCTTTCGATGTTGCTGACCTGGTTGTTATCAGCCGGCATTGTCGTGGTCATCCTGATGACGCCTGCGTTGCTGCAGAGCCTTTATCACATCACCCCGCTCGATTCGCTGAAGGCTAACAGCATGGCGATTGTCTTGCTCAGCCTGGGCTGCATAGGTACCGGTGCGCTGGCTGACCGTATAGGGGCTGGACGGGTATTCGTCGTCGGTAGTCTGATGTTGCTGGCGTCCTCCTGGACCTTCTATCACACCCTGCCAACCCATTCAGAATGGATGTTCCCGCTGTACGCCTTGACTGGGCTGTGTGTGGGCATCGTGGGTGCGGTTCCGTATGTCATGGTCAAGGCTTTCCCGCCTGCGGTACGTTTCAGTGGCCTGTCTTTTTCCTACAACATGGCCTACGCGATCTTCGGCGGCCTGACGCCGATGGTGGTAACGGCGTTGCTCAAATTCAGCCCTATGGCTCCGGCCTACTATGTGGCCGGTATCTGCGCCATCGGTCTGCTGGTTGGCATCTATCTGCTGACCAAAAAACGCTGAAGCCGTTCTAACACAGCTCTCGCAACATTTTGAAAGGCCATCATCGATCTCCGGTGATGGCCTTTCATCTAATTGTCACATTCCATTCATAGAGTGTTCATACGGCCTGCAGATACTTGGGCCCGATCCATCTCACCCCAATTCCTGCTAGGAGCAAGGCATGAAACTGAAGCGTTTGATGGCGGCCCTGACTTTCGTCGCCGCTGGCGTTGCCACCGCCAATGCGGTTGCCGCTGTTGACCCTGCTATTCCGACCTACACCAAGACCACTGGTGTGTCGGGCAACCTCTCCAGCGTCGGTTCCGATACCCTGGCGAACCTTATGACCCTGTGGGCTGAGGCCTACAAGAAGGAATACCCGAACGTAAATATTCAGATCCAGGCTGCTGGTTCCTCGACTGCGCCACCTGCGCTGACTGAAGGCACCGCCAACCTCGGCCCGATGAGCCGTAAAATGAAGGACGTCGAGCTGCAGGCGTTCGAACAGAAGTATGGCTACAAGCCAACTGCTATTCCGGTTGCTGTCGACGCACTGGCTGTATTCGTCCACAAGGACAATCCGATCAAAGGCCTGACCATGGCCCAGGTCGATGCGATCTTCTCGTCGACCCGCCTGTGCGGTGCTAAAGCTGACGTTAAAACCTGGGGTGACCTGGGTGTGACCGGCGACCTCGCCAACAAGCCAGTGCAACTATTCGGTCGTAACTCGGTATCCGGCACCTACGGCTACTTCAAGGAAGAAGCCCTGTGCAAAGGCGACTTCAAGCCTAACGTCAACGAACAACCGGGCTCGGCTTCGGTGGTGCAGTCGATCAGCAGCTCGCTGAACGGTATCGGTTACTCGGGTATCGGTTACAAGACTGCCAGCGTCAAGACTGTGCCTCTGGCCAAGAAAGACGGCGGCGCATTCGTTGAAGACAACGAAGCCAACGCTCTGAACGGCACCTACCCGCTGTCGCGCTTCCTCTACGTCTACGTAAACAAAGCGCCGAACAAGCCTCTGGCCCCGCTGGAAGCCGAGTTCGTCAAACTGGTTCTGTCGCAGGCAGGCCAGCAGGTGGTAGTGAAAGACGGTTACATCCCACTGCCTGCCAAAGTGGCTGAAAAAGCCCTGGCGGACCTGGGTCTGAACCACGCCGCCAAAGGCGTCGCAGCAAACTAAGAGTGAGCTAGGCGGGGTCTGGGAATGACCAGATCCCGCTGCAAATTGCGAGTCCGTTGCCAGCATCCCTGAGCGGCGGGCTTTTTTGCGTCACTGCACTGTCATGTTTTTGTAATACGGGACCGCTAGGGTGTGCGCATGAATGATCTGGCCAACTCCACCATGACCCAAAATTCTCCCCCCGTGCGGATTGATTTCAATACGCCCGAATTGCAACGCAAGCGCCGTATGCGCGCGTTCAAGGATCGCCTGACTCGCTGGTATGTACTGGTGGGCGGGCTTGCCGTGCTGGCAGCGATCACCTTGATCTTCTTTTACTTGGCCTATGTGGTCGTGCCCCTGTTCCAGGGCGCCACACTGACCAGCAAGAAGGCGCTGGAGCCTACCTGGTTGAGCCAGGATGCCGGCAAGCCGCTGATGATCGCTCTGGAAGAGCAAAACCTGGTCGGCATGCGTGTGTCCGACAAGGGCCAGGCGCTGTTCTTCGACACCAAGACCGGTGCCGAGCTCAAGCGCGTAGAGCTGCCTCTGCCTGCTGGCACCCAGGTGACCTCGATCGGTAACGATCAGCCGGGTAATCCGCTGGTGGTGCTGGGCTTGTCCAATGGACAGGCGTTGGCATTCAGCCACAGCTACAAGATCACCTACCCGGACAACAAGAAAACCATCACCCCCGCTATCGACTATCCCTATGGCCAGGAGCCGTTTGTACTCGATGAGCAGGGCCGTGCGCTGGAACACGTGAGCCTCAATGTGAACGGCGAAACCCTGGTGGTTGCCGGTTCCACCGGGGCGCACTTGCAAGTGGTATCGCTGAGCCGCGAAGAAAACATGATGACTGGCGAAGTCACCAGCGAGCAGAACCGTATCGACCTGCCGCAGATGACCGAGCCGGTCAAGGCGATCTTCATCGATCCGCGCCAGCAGTGGCTGTATGTGATCAATGGGCGGGCTCAGGCGGACGTATTCAGCCTGCGGGACAAGAGCCTCAATGGCCGTTACAAGCTGCTTGATGACGGTGATGCCGAAGTTACCGCCAGCGCTCAGTTGGTGGGCGGTATCTCTTTGATCATCGGCGACTCCAAAGGTGGTCTGGCCCAATGGTTCATGGCCCGTGATCCCGATGGCGAGCAGCGCTTCAAGCGTATTCGCGAGTTCCAGATGGGCAAGGCGCCGATCGTGCAGATCGATGCCGAAGAGCGTCGTAAGGGTTTCGTGGCCCTGGATGCCAGCGGTGAACTCGGCGTGTTCCACAGCACTGCGCACCGTACCCTGTTGGTTGAGCCGGTAGCTGAAGGTGCGGGTATTCTCGCGCTGTCGCCTCGGGCCAACCGCATCATTATCGAAGAAGGCGGCAAGCTGCTGCCACTGTCGTTGAAGAACCCGCACCCGGAAGTCTCCTGGAGCGCGTTGTGGAGCAAGGTCTGGTACGAGAACTATGACGAGCCGAAGTATGTCTGGCAGTCGACCGCCTCGAACACCGACTTTGAACCCAAGCTGAGCCTTTCGCCGCTGACCTTCGGTACGTTGAAGGCTGCGTTCTACGCCATGATCCTGGCCGCTCCGCTGGCCATCGCGGCCGCTATCTACACGGCCTACTTCATGGCCCCGGGCATGCGCCGCAAGGTCAAGCCGGTAATCGAGCTGATGGAGGCGATGCCGACGGTTATTCTCGGTTTCTTCGCTGGTCTGTTCCTGGCGCCTTACCTGGAAGGACACCTGCCGGGCGTGTTCAGTCTGTTCCTGCTGATGCCGATTGGCATTCTGGTCGCAGGTTTCAGTTGGAGCCGCTTGCCTGAGTCGATCCGCCTGCGGGTCCCGGATGGTTGGGAAGCTGCGATTCTGATCCCGGTGATTCTGCTCACTGGTTGGTTCGCCTTGTACATGAGCCCGCTGCTGGAGACCTGGTTCTTCGGGGGGGACATGCGCCTGTGGATCACCAATGACCTGGGTATCACCTACGACCAGCGCAACGCCTTGGTAGTGGGTATCGCCATGGGCTTTGCGGTCATTCCAAACATTTATTCGATCGCTGAAGACGCCGTGTTCAGTGTGCCGCGCAGTCTGACCCTGGGCTCGCTGGCATTGGGTGCGACGCCATGGCAGACCCTGACCCGTGTGGTCATTCTCACCGCCAGCCCGGGTATCTTCTCAGCGCTGATGATCGGTATGGGCCGCGCTGTTGGTGAAACCATGATCGTGCTGATGGCTACCGGCAACACGCCGGTCATGGAAATGAACCTGTTTGAAGGTATGCGTACCCTGGCGGCCAACGTTGCGGTCGAGATGCCGGAGTCGGAAGTTGGTGGCAGTCACTATCGTGTGCTGTTCCTCGCCGCGCTGGTGTTGTTGATGTTCACCTTCGTGATGAACACCTTGGCCGAGCTGATTCGCCAGCGTCTGCGCAAGAAATACTCGTCGCTTTGATAGAAAGGTAGAGATCCGTGAAAAAGGATTCCCTCAAAAGCTGGTTCAAGAGCGGCGCCCCTGGCGTCTGGGTCAGCGGTGGCGCGGTCGCCATCGCGGTGATCATGACCATCGGTCTGCTCTCCGTGATCGCCGTGCGCGGCCTGGGCCACTTCTGGCCGGCCGACCTGATCCAGGCAACCTATAAGGTCCCGGGTCAGCCTGACCATGTAGTGGTCGGTGAAGTCGTACAGAAAGAAGAAGTGCCTCTGGCGCGTTTGAAAGGAGCTGGCTTGCCGGTTCCTGAAAATGGCCCGGAGTTCATGACGCGTGAGTTGATCAAGGTCGGTAACCGCGACCTCAATGGCAGTGACTTCACCTGGGTAGTAGGCGATTGGCTGACTGACCAGAAGACACCAGCGGAGCTGATTGCCCTTGAGCGACGCGAGTGGGGTAACTTTTACGGTTATCTGGTGAGCGTCAAGGAAAACGGCAAGGTCGTCGCCGAAGGCCAGGCTGCCTGGTCTGAACTGCAGACGCGCCTGAAGCGTGCCGATAAGCTGGCGGGCGAGCTGCAAAAGCTTGAGAAGAAGGACATTGGTGCCATTAACTACGGCCTTGAGCGCTTGCGTTTGCACGCTCGCAAGCTGGAACTAAATGGCAAGCTCGATGCCGCCGCCCAGGCAGACATGGACGCCGAACGCGCCGAGCTGAACAACCGCTACAAAGCGATTGAAGAGCGTTTGGGCAGCCTGCATCAGGACTTCGGTCGCGACAGCTTGGTCGTCAAAGACGGCAATGGTCGTGAAATCGAGATCAGCCTGGACAAGGTGGTTCACGCCTACCAGCCGAACGCCATGGGCAGCTTCACCAAGCTCGGTGTGTACTTCGCCAAGGTCTGGGAATTCCTCAGTGACGACCCGCGTGAAGCCAACACTGAAGGCGGGATCTTCCCGGCTATCTTCGGTACGGTGATGATGACCCTGATTATGGCCGTGATCGTCACGCCCTTTGGTGTGCTGGCTGCGGTCTACCTGCGGGAATACGCTCGCCAGGGTCCGGTAACTCGCCTGATCCGTATTGCAGTGAACAACCTGGCTGGCGTACCGGCAATTGTCTACGGTGTGTTCGGCCTGGGCTTCTTCGTCTATGTATTGGGTGGCTCGCTCGACCGTTTGTTCTTCCCTGAAGCATTGCCAGCCCCAACGCTGGGGACTCCAGGCCTGCTCTGGGCCTCGCTGACCCTGGCCTTGCTGGCGGTGCCGGTGGTAATCGTGGCCACTGAAGAAGGCTTGGCGCGTATCCCTCGCACAGTGCGCGAAGGCTCGCTGGCGCTCGGTGCGACCAAGGCCGAGACCCTGTGGAAGATCGTGCTACCCATGGCCAGCCCGGCGATGATGACCGGGATGATTCTCGCCGTGGCGCGTGCTGCCGGTGAGGTGGCGCCGCTGATGCTGGTGGGTGTAGTGAAGCTGGCGCCATCGTTGCCAGTCGACGGTAACTACCCGTATCTGCACCTGGACCAGAAGATCATGCACCTGGGCTTCCACATTTATGACGTTGGCTTCCAGAGTCCTAACGTCGAGGCCGCGCGGCCGTTGGTGTACGCCACCGCGTTGCTGCTGGTGCTGGTCATCGCCACGCTCAACCTTTCGGCGGTATGGATTCGTAACCACCTGCGCGAGAAGTACAAGGCGCTGGATAGCTGATTGAAAGTCTTTAGCCATGAGCGGCAAGCTTCACGCCGCTTTTGCACAAACTTGCAGCGTGCAGCTTGAAGTCTGCTGCTACAAATGGAGTGAAACCATGCAACATGAAACCCATGCTCACGGTATCGATATGTCGGCCCTGGGCCGCACCAAGCAGAGCCTGCAATTGGCGGACGAAACCGTTGCCATCGAAGTGCCTGGCCTGAACCTGTTCTACGGTGACAAGCAAGCGCTGTTCGACGTTGGTATGAACATCCCAAAACAGCGCGTGACTGCGTTCATCGGGCCGTCCGGCTGTGGTAAATCCACGTTGTTGCGTACCTTCAACCGCATGAACGACCTGGTTGACGGTTGCCGCGTTGAAGGTGAAATCAACCTGTACGGCAACAACATCTACCGCAAGGGCGAAGACGTAGCTGAATTGCGCCGCCGCGTCGGTATGGTGTTTCAGAAGCCTAACCCGTTCCCCAAGACCATCTATGAAAACGTGGTCTATGGCCTGCGTATCCAGGGCATCAACAAGAAACGCGTGCTTGACGAGGCTGTGGAGTGGGCGCTCAAGGGCGCAGCGCTGTGGGATGAGGTCAAGGACCGCCTGCACGAGTCGGCACTGGGCTTGTCCGGTGGTCAGCAGCAGCGTCTGGTAATTGCCCGCACCATTGCCGTTGAACCTGAAGTACTGTTGCTCGACGAACCTTGCTCGGCACTCGACCCGATTTCGACGCTGAAGGTCGAAGAGCTGATCTACGAGCTGAAGTCCAAGTACACCATCGTCATCGTTACCCATAACATGCAGCAGGCGGCACGGGTTTCCGACTACACCGCGTTCATGTACATGGGCAAGTTGATCGAGTTTGGTGATACCGACACGCTGTTCACCAACCCGGCGAAGAAGCAGACCGAAGACTACATTACCGGCCGTTATGGCTAGTTTGCGGCGAACAGACAACGGTGCCCGGTATTACACGTATGACTTGAAGCTTGCAGGTTGAAGCTTGCAGCTTTTTCGCGGAGCCAAAGCATGATCAGTAAAGACAGCCTTACCCACCATATCTCCCAGCAGTTCAATGCCGAGCTCGAAGAGGTGCGCAGCCACCTCCTGGCAATGGGGGGCCTGGTCGAGAAGCAGGTCAATGACGCAGTAACCGCGCTGATCGAGGCCGACTCGGGCCTGGCTCAGCAGGTGCGTGAAGTCGATGAACAGATCAACCAGATGGAGCGCAACATCGACGAAGAGTGCGTGCGAATTCTCGCCCGTCGCCAGCCGGCTGCTTCCGATCTGCGCCTGATCATCAGTATCTCCAAATCGGTCATCGACCTGGAGCGTATCGGTGACGAGTCGACCAAGATTGCCCGCCGCGCCATTCAGTTGTGTGAAGAGGGTGAGTCGCCCCGTGGTTACGTTGAAGTTCGTCACATTGGTGACCAGGTGCGCAACATGGTGCGTGATGCGTTGGATGCGTTCGCCCGTTTCGACGCCGACCTGGCGCTGTCGGTTGCTCAGTACGACAAGACCATCGATCGCGAGTACAAGACCGCGTTGCGTGAGCTGGTTACCTACATGATGGAAGACCCGCGCTCGATTTCGCGGGTACTCAGCGTGATCTGGGCCCTGCGTTCGCTTGAGCGGATCGGCGACCATGCACGCAACATTGCCGAGCTGGTGATTTACCTGGTGCGTGGTACCGACGTACGTCACCTGGGTCTGAAGCGGATGAAAGAAGAGGTCGAGGGCGGTAGCGAAAAGGCTAATGTTCCAGCCGAAGCTGACGATAAGTAAGACTGCCCCGAGAAGAACGCCCGGCCCTGGCCGGGCGTTTTCGTTTGTGGGGCGTGCACCTAAAGGCAGCCGCGAACCCAACCACGAGTCCCGGCGTGAGCCAATTTTTGGCAAATGGCCATCAGTCAGCGTTATGCTAGTCGGGATTCAATAGGAGTGGCGATGAGTAAAGTCAGTGTGTTGGTTGTGGATGATGCGCCGTTCATTCGCGATCTGGTGAAGAAGTGCCTGCGCAACTATTTCCCGGGAATTGTCATCGAAGACGCAGTCAACGGTCGCAAGGCCCAGACATTGCTGTCGCGCCAAGCCTTTGACCTGGTCCTGTGCGACTGGGAAATGCCAGAAATGTCCGGCCTGGAATTGTTGACCTGGTGTCGCCAGCAAGAGTCGCTGAAGGCACTGCCGTTCATCATGGTGACCAGCCGTGGCGACAAGGAAAACGTGGTGCAGGCGATTCAGGCTGGTGTGTCCGACTTCGTCGGCAAGCCGTTCACCAACGAGCAACTGCTGACCAAAGTGAAGAAGGCCCTGACCAAGGTCGGTAAGCTCGATACGTTGCTGGCCAGTGCCCCGACCCGCGCTACTTCCGCCTTTGCCAACGACTCGTTGAGCGCACTGACCGGTGGACGTGCCGAATCAGTGAAAGCCTCGGCGCCGGTTGCGCCGGTGGTGGCTGCCCAGCCGCTCGTCAGTGCCCCTAGACCGACCGCCGCCGCACCTGCTGGTCGTGGTCAGGGTCAACTGCGCTTGCCTAGCGGGGTGCAGCCCTGCGTGATCAAAGCGCTGAGCCTCAAGGAGGCGTTGCTGGTGGTGCGCCGGGGTGAAACCCTGCCACAGGTACTCGAAGGCGCCGTACTCGACCTGGAGCAGGGCGAGAACGCCGAGATTGCCCGACTCAATGGTTATTTGCACGCTGTTGCGGCGTTGGAGCCCAAGCCGGACAGCGATTGGTTGCAGCTGACTTTCAAATTCGTTGATCAGGATGCGCAGAAACTCGATTACCTCTCGCGGCTGATCGCTCGCGGTACAGCGCAGAAGCACTTCGTTCCAGGCGCCTAATCATACCGCCGATCGCCAGGCTGATAGGTGGATGTCGATCAGTACACCACTCGTCTCCTGGCACGGCGCTGAAACACTCTCGCCATTCCTCTGCTGAAATTCGCTGCTAGGCTTCGACAGATATCAACTGTCATAAAGCCACTAGTCATGCCTGCACGCTCGCTACTGTTTTGTGCCTTGCTCGTGGCTTGTGGCCCGGCACTGGCCTCGACGCTCTACAAAAGCACCGATCCCTACGGGGTGGTTTCTTATTCCGATCGTCCGCTAGCGGGCACCAAGGCCTTCGTCTTCGGTGAGCGGATGGTCGAGCAATTGGAAGGCCAGGTGAAACTGCATGCCATCAAGTTCGCTACGGGAGTGAGCTTCAGCGCCCGCAATGACACCTTTGCGCCGGTGGAAGTCGAACTGCGGTTGGAGCGCCTTGGCAATGCCAAGGGTGCTGGTACGCGGCTGGTACGTCGCGTGGTGCCTGCCCGTGCAGCGGTGTTGCTGACAATAGTCAACGCACAGAAACCGGACCAGCCGGTGAGTTATCAAGAGAAGTTCTCCTACGCACTGGGGAATCCTGGGCAGCGTTATCAGGCGTTTCGGTATCCGTTGCCGTGGCGCGGCGGGCCGTTTCATTTAACTCAAGGCCCAAATGGGCGCTACAGTCACTTCGGCCCCAAAGGACGCTATGCGATGGACATCGCGATGCCGGAAGGCACGCCAATCATCGCCTCGCGGGCAGGCATAGTGATCAAGACCGAGAACAGTCAGAGCGGGCGTGGCACTCACCCAGCAGGCAATTACGTGCGGATTCTGCATGACGACGGCACCATGGGCGTCTATCTGCACCTGATGCGTGGTTCTGTGGTGGTGCGGGAGGGCCAGCAAGTGGTGTTCGGGACCGCTCTGGCGAAATCCGGCAACACCGGTAACAGCACGGGCCCGCATCTGCACTTTGTTGTGCAGCGCAACGTCGGGCTCGAGCTTGTATCCATTCCTTACCAGTTCAATCAGCCTGTCGCTGGGTTGCCGAACTTTACTGCCGGCAACCCATAAGGCGACTCAATCGAGTTTGAGTACCTTCGCCAGGACGATTTTCGGGCCTTTCATCTTCTTGATGATGATGCGCAGGCCCTCGACTTCCATCTGCTCTTCTTCTTCAGGGACGCGTTTGAGAGTCTCGTACACCAGGCCGGCAAGGGTTTCGGCCTCGATGTGATCCAGATCCACGCCCAACAGACGCTCGACCTTGAACAACGGCGTGTCGCCACGAACCAGCAACTTGCCTGGCTGGTAGGCGAGGATGCCGCGTTCGGCCTTGCGGTGCTCGTCCTGGATGTCTCCTACCAGCACTTCCAGCACGTCTTCCATGGTCAGGTAGCCGATCACCTTGCCGTCAGCTTCTTCAACCAGGGCAAAGTGCGCTCCGCCCTTGCGGAACTGTTCGAGCAGATGCGACAGCGGCATGTGTCGGGACACGCGCTCCAGCGGTCGGGTCAGCTCGGCGAGATTGAACGACTCGGGGATATGCTCCAGATCGGCCAGCTCCAGCAGCAGATCCTTGATGTGCAACAGGCCGACGAACTCACCGCGCTGGGCGTCGAACACTGGGTAGCGGCTGAACTTGTGCCGACGGAACATCGCCAGGATTTCTTTAAGCGGTGCATGTGCTTCCAGGCAGACCATGTCCTCACGGGAGTTGGCCCAGTCGACCACTTCCAGCTCGCCCATTTCCACCGCAGAAGCCAGAACACGCATGCCCTGGTCGCTAGGGTCCTGGCCGCGGCTGGAGTGCAGGATCAGCTTCAACTCATCGCGGCTGTAGTGATGTTCGTGGTGCGGGCCGGGTTCACCTTGGCCGGCAATACGCAAAATGGCGTTGGCGCTGGCGTTGAGCAGGTAAATAGCCGGGTACATTGCCCAGTAGAACAGATACAGCGGTACTGCAGTCCACAGCGACAACAGCTCGGGTTTGCGAATGGCCCAGGACTTGGGCGCCAGCTCACCCACCACGATGTGCAGGTAAGAGATCACGAAGAAGGCACTGAAGAACGACACGGCCTTGATGACTTCCGGCGACTGCACGCCAATAGCCGCCAGCAAAGGCTCGAGCAAGTGGGCGAAAGCAGGCTCACCGACCCAGCCCAGGCCCAGCGAGGCGAGGGTGATACCCAACTGGCAGGCGGAAAGATAGGCGTCTAACTGGTTGTGTACGGTGCGCAGGATTTGCCCACGCCAGCCATGCTGCACGGCAATCGACTCGACCTTTGTCGAACGCAATTTGACCATGGCGAACTCGGCAGCAACGAAAAATCCGTTGAGCAGTACCAGCAGCAGAGCAAAAAGAATCATGCCGAAATCGGCAAAAAGTGAGGCGAAGCTAATACCAGGGGATGGGTCCATGATGGGGTTTTACGGGGTCCGTCATTTGAAAATAGGAAGAAATGCTGTGCCAGCATTCGCTGGCACAAGTCCGCCAATGTAGCGGGTGAGGGCGCAATTGCCTAGTGGCGAACCTTCAGGCGGACGTGCGCTGGGCAATCTGGGTGGGCGCGAAATGACAGGTAAAGGTGCTGCCATGGCCTGGCACGCTACTGATCTCAAGACGTGCGCGGTGGCGCAAGAGTACGTGCTTGACGATCGCCAGACCAAGACCGGTACCGCCAGTATTTGAGGCTCGACTGGAGTCGACCCGATAAAAACGTTCGGTCAGACGTGGCAGGTGCTTGGCATCAATTCCAATCCCCGAGTCTTGAACGCTCAAGTGCGCTCCGTGTTCGTCAGCCCACCAGCGGATGCGGATCTGCCCTTCATCCTGTGTGTACTTGACGGCATTGAAGACCAGATTGGAGAAGGCGCTGCGCAACTCCGCCTCACTGCCTTTGAGACGGATGCCGGGGGCGGCTTCCAGCGTGATGCGCTGGTTGCGTTGACCCGACAGCGCCTGGGCATCGTTCTTGATCGTTTGCAGTAATGGCTCTACGGCCACTGGCTGGTTGTCGGAGGGGTAGTCCGTGGCCTCAAGCTTGGCCAACAGCAGCAGGTCGTTGAGCAGGGTCTGCATGCGCACGCCTTGTTGCTGCATCTGCTGCAGCGCCCGGACCCAGCGCGGATTCACTTGCTCGACGTTGTCGAGCAAGGTTTCCAGATAGCCGGCAATGACGGTCAACGGCGTGCGTAGCTCATGGGAGACGTTGGCTACGAAGTCCTTACGCATCTGTTCGAGCTGATGGATAAGGGTCACATCGCGAACCAGCATCAGGTGTTCATTGTTGCCATAACGGGTGATATGCAGCTGCACGCGCAGGCGGTCGTTGATCGGTGACGGAATTTCCAGCGGTTCGACGTAGTTCTCCTGTTCGAAGTACTCCTTGAAGCGCGGGTGGCGAACCAGGTTGGTCACCGGTTGACCGCTGTCCTGTGGGGTTTTCAGGCCAAGCAGGGTTTCCGCAGCACGGTTCCACCATTCCAGGTTGCCGTCACTGTCGAGCATGATCACTGCATCCTTGAGGGCCGCGGTGGACTCCTGCACGCGATCGATCACTGCCTGCAGGCGGCCACGCACGCGTTGGTCGCGGCGTTGCAAGTGATAAATGCTGTCGAACACCTCGCCCCACAAGCCGTAGCCATCGGGAGGTGCCTCATCGGGCTTGTGCAGGCGTAGCCACTCGTGCAGGCGTAGCAACTGCTTGAGTGTCCAGCCCAGGTAAAGCGCCAGGCCAAGGGCCAGGCTCCAGCCGTAATAGCCACTGATCAAACCAACCAGCAGGCAGGCGGTAATCAACAGCAACATGTGGCGAATCAGGGTGCCATGCCAGTTCTGGTTCAATTAACGATGCGTCCTTTCCTATACCTTGGCCTGATTATCGATTCAGCTCTTGGTCGAGAAGCGATAACCGGTCCCACGCACGGTTTGTACCAGATTCTCGTAAGCCTCACCCAGTGCCTTGCGCAGACGGCGAATATGCACATCGACGGTGCGCTCTTCGACATAGACATTGCCGCCCCAGACCTGGTCGAGCAATTGGCCACGTGTGTAGGCACGTTCCTGGTGGGTCATGAAAAATTGCAGCAAGCGATATTCGGTCGGCCCCATTTCAGCAGGTTTGCCGTCGATGGTGACCCGGTGACTGATGGGATCGAGCAGCAAGCCGCCGACTTCAATTGGCGCTTCGCCGTCGCTCGGACCTGCACGGCGCAGCACGGCCTTCAAGCGAGCTACCAATTCGCGAGGTGAGAAGGGCTTGGTGATGTAGTCATCAGCGCCCACTTCAAGACCCTGGATCTTGTTGTCTTCCTCACCCTTGGCGGTGAGCATGATGATCGGGATATCGCCGGTCAGCTCGTCGCGCTTGAGGCGTCGGGCCAGCTCGATGCCAGAGGTGCCCGGGAGCATCCAGTCAAGCAGGATAAGGTCCGGTTTACGGTCGACGATGATGGCGTGGGCTTGCTGGGAGTTTTCTGCTTCCAGGCAGTCATAGCCGGCCATCTCCAATGCAACGGCGATCATTTCGCGAATTGGCGCTTCGTCGTCAACGATGAGAATGTTTCTGCCAACCATGCTTAAACCTCTTCCATTTAAGGTGTCTTGGCCCGCATTAGATAACGGAATTATTGCAGTCGTGTGACAAGACGTGGGCGATAGCAGCAACATTCTGTTACTGGGCTAGGCTTACATTCCCTCTCCCGAGAAACATGGTGGATCCAATGACACGACATACGCTGAACTGGATGGCGCTTTTCACTGCAGTGGCACTGGCCTTGCCGGGAATCGCTTCCGCCCATCATGCCATGATGAAAGATGGTGTGATGGTCGACCATGCAGGCATGACGCTTTATACCTTCGACAAGGACTCGGGCGGAAAATCCATGTGCAACGATGAGTGCGCCAAGAACTGGCCGCCGTTGCTGGTCAAAGATGGTGATATGGCCGAAGAGGGGTGGACGCAGATCAAGCGCGATGACGGCTCAATGCAATGGGCTTACAAAGGTAAGCCGGTCTACACCTTCATCAAGGACAAGAAAGGCGGGGATATGACGGGTGATGGCATGAAGGATGTGTGGCATGTGATCAAGTAACCGCGACGTTGATCACGGGGCACGCCCGCTCCCACTGCTGCTCGGGTGGGAGTAGGCTTGCCCTGCGCTGGTCAGAAACTGTAGTCCAGCACAATCCCCACGAATATCAGCAGCCCAGCCCAGTGGTTGTGCAAAAACGCCTTGAAGCAGGACTCGCGGTCGAGGTTGCGCGTCGACCAGAACTCCCAGACAAAGCACAGCAACGCTGCCATCAGGCCCAGATGGAACCAGCCGCCCAATTCGAAGCGCAAGCCAGCCAGCAACAGGCAGCCCAGCGACAGCACCTGCAAGGTCAGGATGATGACTCGATCAGCTTCGCCAAACAGAATGGCAGTGGATTTCACCCCAATCTTCAGATCGTCATCGCGATCGACCATGGCGTAGTAGGTGTCATAACCCACTGTCCACAGCAAGTTGGCAATGTATAGCAGCCAAGCGATGGCCGGCAGCTCGCCGTTAGCGGCGGTGAAGGCCATGGGAATGCCCCAGGAATACGCGGCTCCGAGCACTACTTGTGGATAGTAGGTGTAGCGCTTCATGAACGGATAGCACGCCGCTAGCGCCACGGCGCCGAATGACAGCCACACGGTCTTGGTGTTGGTGCACAGCACCAGCAGGAAGCTTGCGCCCACTAGCACGGCAAACAATACCAGTGCTTCGCGGGCATTGATTCTGCCCGCGGCGAGCGGGCGGTCCGCTGTGCGTTTGACGTGGCCATCGACCTTGCGGTCGGCGAAATCGTTGATAGCGCAACCGGCCGCACGCATCATCACCACACCGAGGGTGAAAATCAGCACGTTGGCCAGGGTTGGCATGCCCTTGGCGGCAATCCACACAGCCGAAAGTGTTGGCCAAAGCAGCAGATAAATGCCGATCGGCCGATCCATGCGGCTGAGTTGGATAAAATCCCAGGCCCTTGGGTGCAGGCGATTGAGCGACTTGAGCAGTTGCAGGTACATCAGCGGATCTCCCCGGCAATCTCGGTAGCCTGCCACAGTGAAGGCAGGAAGACTTCGGCGACCAATATGCTCAGCGCGTCACGGTCGAAGCGTGAGCGCCGTCCCCAGAGCGTGTCGCTGGCGTCGATTGTCGGTAGCCAGGCCTTGGGGTAATGACAAACTTCAATGGCGCGGCGGGTGAAGGCATGGTCGCAGAACAGCAGTTCCCCCAGGGAGCGACTGCCCAACGCTTCCATATCCAGGCCGCCGCTTTCCAGAGCGCTACGTGCGGCGACGCTTCGGGCGAACACCCAGGCCTGGCCGTGGCCTCGCAAATACACTTCGCGTACCCAGCCTTCGCTTTTCGGGGCCAGGCCTAATGCCTGGCACTCGTCATCACGCAGCGGCTGCCATCCTTCATAAAGGGGTGTAACGGAAAAGTGGTCGGCGGATAATCGAGTCAGGCGACGGGTCAGAGATCCTTGATCGAACAACCAGTCCAGAAGCGCGGGCGTTGCGCTGTCTGCTACCTGAGAGTGCTGCAACCATTCTGCAGCGGGCGCTTGCAACGTTTCGTACGACACGATGGTATGGATTAACAGGCCAAAGAGACGGCGAGCTTAGCATGATTGCCCGATCCGGCTTGCATGCTGGCACCTGGCTCCAGTACAAAGCCCTTCCTTAGATGGTCGCCAGTGTAATTTTGTCTAGAGCGGCCACTCCAAAGCCTGAATTCGTTGAGGAAAAGCGTGATGAAAAAGTGGCAGTGTATTGTTTGCGGTCTGATCTACGATGAGGCCGAGGGCTGGCCGGATGACGGCATTGCTCCTGGCACACGCTGGGAAGATGTTCCGCAGGACTGGCTGTGTCCGGACTGTGGCGTAGGCAAGATGGACTTCGAAATGATCGCTATCGGCTGATCATTTTTCAATCAAGACTTGAGGAAAGCATGGCATGACGGCTCCAGTGGTAATTGTCGGAACAGGATTGGCGGGGTACAACCTGGCCCGCGAATTTCGTAAGCTCGACGGCGATTCGCCGCTGCTACTGATTACCGCCGATGATGGCCGTTCCTACTCAAAACCAATGCTTTCCACCGGCTTTGCCAAGAACAAAGACGCAGATGGGTTGAGCATGGCCGAACCCGGAGCCATGGCCGAGCAGCTCAACGCCGAAGTACGCACCCACACCCGTATCAGCGGAATCGACCCAGGTCACAAGCGCCTGTGGATTGGTGAGGAACAGGTTATCTACCGCGACCTGATTCTGGCTTGGGGGGCGCAAACCGTTCAGGTTCCGGTTGAAGGCGATGCCGGTGACGCGATTTTTCCGATCAACGACCTTGAGGACTACGCTCGTTTTCGCGCCGCTGCCGCGGGCAAGCAGCGAGTGTTGATTTTGGGCGCCGGGCTGATCGGCTGTGAGTTTGCCAATGACATGAGCCTGGGAGGCTTCCAGGTGGATTTGGTGGCACCCTGTGAGCAGGTGATGCCGACTCTATTGCATCCGGCTGCCGCAGCCGCCGTGCAAGCTGGCCTGGAAGGGCTGGGGGTGCGCTTGCACCTGGGACCGGTGCTGACCCGGCTGCAGCGGGTTGGCGCCGGCCTTGAGGCGCATCTGTCCGACGGCCAGGTCATCGCGTGCGATCTGGTGGTCTCTGCTGTCGGCTTGCGTCCGCGTATCGATATGGCCGCTGCTGCTGGCTTGCAGGTCAACCGAGGTGTGGTGGTCGACCGACAGTTGCGCACCTCCCATGCCAACATCTACGCCCTGGGCGACTGCGCTGAAGTCGATGGGTTGAATCTGCTTTATGTCATGCCGCTGATGAGTTGCGCGCGCGCCTTGGCGCAAACCTTGGTAGGCAACCCCACCGCGGTTGCCTATGGCCCCATGCCGGTGACGGTGAAAACCCCCGCTTGCCCGTTGGTGGTATCTGTGCCGCCTCATGGTTGTGAAGGGACCTGGCACGTTGAAGGCCAGGGCATCGACCTCAAAGTGCTTTGTCACGATGCTGAGGGCAACCTGCTGGGCTATGCCCTTACGGGCTCGGCAGTCATGGAAAAGCTGGCTCTAAATCGGCAACTTCCAGCGCTTATGGCGTAAACGGCCTGCATTCTGTCGGATTACCCCTGTGTTTGCGTGAACAATGGCCGCCCAGAGACTGGCGCGGCCTCTGACGGCATGCCATTCTCACTTCCGTCTGCCGCAGTTTAGAGCCTGCGGTGCCTTGGGCGCTGCTTGCGAAGAGCAGCACGGCATAAAAACAAAAAACCGTCTAAGAGGCTTCACCTATGCGCAAACCAGAACTCGCCGCAGCTATCGCTGAAAAGGCCGATCTCACCAAAGAGCAAGCCAATCGCGTGCTCAACGCCGTTCTCGAAGAAATCACTGGCGCACTGCACCGCAAAGACAGTGTGACTCTGGTCGGATTTGGCACTTTCCTGCAACGTCACCGCGGTGCTCGCACTGGCAAAAACCCGCAAACCGGTGAGCCTGTCAAAATCAAAGCCAGCAATACCGTTGCGTTCAAGCCAGGCAAGTCCCTGAAGGACAGCGTCAATCCTTGATGCCTCGCATGGATTGATTGCATTGGAAGACGGGTACCCGCGCGGTGCCCGTTTTCATTACCGCTGTCAGACAGCGGACCACGTCCAAGGAGGGACGCAAGATGTTGCGCTGCACGACCTCGAACGCCAGGGGTGCCCTATGATCCGGCGCCGTCTTCTGCTCAATTTCGCTCTGCACACCTTGGCATGTGTGCTCTTTGTACTGCTCAACGATTACGCGGTCAGCTACTACAAACAGAATTTTGGCGGTTTCACCGCCCGCGGCGTGGCTGCTGGTATGGTCGCCTGGGGGGCCTGGTATTTGCTGATGATCTTCAGCATTCCTATCGCCATGATCATGCGCTTGCGTGTTCGTATCTTGCTGACGCTGGCCCAGGCTGCGTTGATCCTCTATTGGTTGATGCCCGAGCACCCGGTACGCGCGCTGTTTTATGCCAGCCTAAATGGCAGCCTGACCTTGATGGCGGTGCTATTAAGCGAGGGCATCGGGCGGCGTTTGAAGCCCTTTGTCAGCACTCAGGCGCAGGCTAGAATTGCCGGGTTGTGATCAGGATTGGCCCTGTTACAAAGCAAATTACCTTGATCTTCGCGAAATGAGTAGCAAAGTATGGTGTTTTTATAGCGAGACTATAAACTGCTTCGCCAGTCACTTTTTAGCCGAGGCGCGCAAATGAAGTTTCGCTTTCTCCTTTGGGCCATGGGGCTGTTGATGGCCAAGGCCAGCCGCAAGAACCCTGCGTTCCAGCAACAATTGGCCGACAAGGACCTGGTGTTCCAGCTGCAGACGCTGGATGGCAAGGTTGCACGTCACTTCATCGTCAAAGACATGCGTATCGGCAGTCGCTCGGGCACTCATCCCCAGCCGGCGTTTGCCATTGCCTTCAAAGATTCGGCCTACGGCTTTGCCACCTTGCAAGCGAAGAACAAGCAATTGGCATTCATGCAGGGGATTCAGGAAAAAAACATCCAGATCAAGGGCAACCCGGCGCTGGTCATCTGGTTCCAGGGGCTTATGAAGTACCTGAAGCCGAAGAAAAAGGCCTGACCCCGCAGGGACAGGCCACAGGCTTAGTGGTGATTGAATTGCGAGGCCAGCTCGCGCAACAGCGCTTCGGCCTCCAGTACTTTGTTCACCACATCTGCCGCTTTTTCGCGGGATATGTTCAGGCGTTCCAGCAATTCGTCCGGGATTGATTCATCCGGGCCCGAACCTATGCCGCGAGTGCGCAACAGGCGTACAGCCAGGCACACCAGGTTCGGGAACGCGGCATGGTCGCCGGCGTAGTACGGGTCGTGCTGAAAGCGTAGTGCCGTGGACAGCTCTTCGGGCATATCCCAATAACGCATCAGCCAGGCGCCAATCTGCTCGCGGCTGATGCCTAGCAGGTGCTGTTCGACATAGCTGTGGCACAGGTGCGGGTTGACCTCCAGATGGCGGCAGATCAGCGAGAAGTGCGGCGGAAACACATGCGCCAGCAGCAGGTAGCCGAAGTTGTGCAGCAGCCCGGCCAGGTAGGTCAGCCCGGCTTCCGGGCGCTCGGCACGGGGCATGGCACGGGTCAGCCCTTCAATCACGGCAGCGGTGTAGATCGACTGTTGCCAGTAGGGCGTGGTGTCCTGTGGGTGATCCTTGGGCAGGCTCAGGGTTTTGCCCAGCGCGAGTCCCAGTGCCAGGTTGATCACCAGATCAAAGCCCAGCACACGGACGATAGCGTCCTCCACTGAACGAATCTTGCCCGGAGAGGCGTAGTAAGGCGAAGCAGCCCAACTGACCACTTGCGCAGCCAGCGCCGGGTCCGTTTCGACGACGCCGGTAATATCGTCGATGGTGGCGTTGGGATCGACGCGTAGCTTGATGATCTTCTGCGCGGTTTCAGCCAGAGGCGGAATTTCGATGGTGCTTTCCAGGCGTTGCTGGATACGGCGCGCGGTGAAGGCCTGGACCGCCTGAGTGATCTCGTCGCGATCATCGATCGGACGATCGAGGTTCGGACGAATACTGCTCAGGGGCTCACCAAAGCTGCCGGCACTGGCTTTGCTGAGCATCTTCTTGAAATCGTCACGTTCGATCTCCAGCAACAACCCTGCTTCGCCGGAATGAATCAGCAACTTTTCTGGCTTGAGCAGGCTCTCCTCGTAGAGGCAAGGTGAGCTGGTAAGCGCAGGAATGCCAGGCAGGAGCTTCAGGCCGTGCTTGTCGAGCATCAGCTTGAGGCGGTCCAGGGGCACGGCAGCAAGCTTGCGACCAGTCAGCTCGGTCAGGCGGTTGAGGTCCAGCAACTGATTTTGCGCAAACAACACCATCAGCGCGCCCACGGCGTCGTCGAGCAGGACAGCCTGTACCTTGCGCTCTGGCAGCAGGTTTGGATGGTCCAGCACTTCACCATAGGCGATGCCAAGCTTTTCCAGCAGCAGCCGGATAACAGGCGGAGCGTGGGGGATTGCGGTGTCCAGGGCAACTTCAGTCATGGCCTGCATCCAGAAATTTTATAATCGCAAGAGTATAACCAGCTTGTGTCGCAAGATGGATCCATTCTGAGACGGACGTCACACTTGTCCGTACTGCTGCCCATGTCGCAGCCAACGCTCGAGCAACGGGCTGACATGACCTGGCCAGCGCGCCAGCAGCGTCTGCGCAGCGTCTCTCACTGCGGGTAACAGGTCTGCGTCACGCATCAGGTCGGCGACCTTGAACTGCAACAGGCCAGTCTGACGAGTGCCAAGCATTTCCCCAGGCCCACGCAGCTCCAGGTCTTTCTCGGCAATGATGAAGCCGTCATTGGTTTCACGCATGATGCCCAGACGCTCGCGCCCGATCTGTGAAAGCGGCGGATGGTAAAGCAGGACACAATGGCTTACTGCACTGCCTCGACCCACCCGGCCGCGCAACTGGTGGAGTTGCGCAAGACCAAGACGCTCCGGGTTTTCGATGATCATCAAACTGGCATTGGGAACATCCACCCCGACCTCGATCACCGTGGTGGCGACCAGCAATTGCAGGTTGCCCTGTTTGAACTCGGCCATGATCGCGGCTTTCTCCGCAGGTTTCAGACGCCCGTGGATCAAGCCGACGCGTAATTCACCCAAAGCACTGCCTAGCTCCTCGAAGGTTGTTTCGGCAGCCTGGCAGGTTAGCTCTTCAGACTCTTCGATCAGGGTGCACACCCAATAGGCCTGACGCCCTTCAGCGCAGGCAGCACGTACCCGCTCGACCACTTCGAAACGTCGACTGTCAGCAACCAGTACGGTATTGACCGGTGTGCGCCCGGGCGGCAACTCATCGAGAATAGAGGTATCCAGATCGGCATAGGCGCTCATTGCCAAGGTGCGCGGGATAGGTGTAGCCGTCATGATCAACTGATGAGGGCACAACTGACCGCCTACGCCTTTTTGTCGCAGGGCCAGGCGCTGTTGAACACCGAAGCGGTGCTGTTCATCGATGATCGCCAGGGCCAGGTTCTTGAACTTCACCTCTTCCTGAAACAGCGCATGAGTGCCCACCACCATTGGCGCGCCTCCGGCAATTTGCTCCAGAGCGCTGGCGCGGGCTTTGCCCTTGAGTTTGCCAGCCAGCCAGGCGACTTCGATGCCAAGTGGCTCAAGCCAGCGCTTGAAAGTAATGAAGTGCTGCTCGGCGAGAATCTCGGTGGGCGCCATCAATGCCACTTGATAGCCGGCCTCGAGCGCCTGCAGGGCTGCCAGCGCAGCCACTACGGTCTTGCCCGCGCCCACATCACCCTGGACCAGGCGCAGCATCGGTTCCGGCTGGCTAAGGTCGTAGGCAATCTCGTTGCCGACCCGTTGCTGGGCGCCAGTGGGTGCGAAGCCGAGATTGGCCAGGTACTGCGCGGGCAAGTGGGTGGCTTTGGGCAGCGCCGGAGCGCGTTGAGCGCGCAGGCTCTCGCGCAACCGTTGTTGGGACAACTGATGGGTCAACAGCTCTTCGAACGCCAGGCGGTGCTGGGCCCAATGCTGGCCTTCGGCAAGTTCATCGACATCGGCATCGGCGGGTGGATGATGCAGATAGCGGATCGCATCGTCCAAGGGTGCCAGTTGGTAGTCACGCGCCAGTTCTGGCGGGAGCCAGTCTGGCAGGCTGCGTGGGCCGAGCATGGCCAGGCTCTGCTGGCACAGCTGGCGCAGCCGTTGCTGGGTCAGGCCTTCGGTGGTTGGGTAGATCGGCGTCAGGGTTTGCTCCACCGGAGCAGGCTCGTCGCCGGTCAGGGCGCGGTACTCAGGGTGGTAGATTTCCAGTCCCGATGCGCCAGGGCGGGCTTCACCGTAGCAGCGCAGGTGCGTACCCCGTTTGAGGCCTTCTTTCTGCGCATTGCTGAAGTGGTAGAAGCGCAGGCTCAGCACGCCGGTTCCGTCACCCAGGCGAACCAGTAGGCTGCGGCGCTTGCCCATCACCACATCCGTGCCGCTGACGACACCCTCGATCACCGCATCCTGACCAGGACGCAGGGCGCCAATCGGGACCACACGGGTGCGGTCCTGATAGCGCAACGGCAAGTGAAAAAGTACGTCCTGAAGGTTTTCCAGTCCGACCTTGGCCAGCTTTTCAGCCATGGCTTCGCCGACACCCTTGAGTGCGGTTACCGAAACCTGAGACAACTCCGGCATATCAGCTTCCTACTGACTCGCAGATGGCTTGGCCACCGAGCACAGGCGGATGGAGTCGGCAAGAATCTCGATCGCCTTGGGCCGCGGAAAGCTGGCGCGCCAGGCAATCGCCACCGTGCGAAACGGTGCCGGTGGGCTCAGTGGGCGCACTTCGAGCACTCCAGGCGCATAGTGATGGCTATGCACTGCCGACAACGGCAGGATCGATACACCAAGGCCCGAGGCCACCATATGGCGGATGGTTTCCAGCGAGCTGGACTCAACCGTGGTGTGCTTGGCGCCGTCGCTACCTTTGGTCAGGGTTGGGCAGGCTTCCAGCACCTGGTCACGGAAGCAATGGCCTTCGCCCAACAGCAGCAGGCTCTTGTCGTTGAGCAGGCTGGAATCGATGGTCTGCTTCTTGGTCCAGGGGTGTTCGCTGGGCATCAGCACATAGAAAGGTTCATCGTACAACGGCAAGGTCAGGACATCGGCTTCGTTGAACGGCAAGGCAATGATCACTGCGTCCAGCTCACCGTTGCGCAACTTGTCGCGCAGGATGTGAGTGAAGTTCTCTTCGATGTACAACGGCATCTGCGGTGCGACACGGTGCAGTTGCGGGATCAGGTGTGGGAACAGATACGGGCCTACCGTGTAGATCGCACCGACTTTCAGCGGAGCGGTCAGTTGGTTCTTGCCTGCCTGGGCCAGCTCGCGGATACCTTGAGCCTGTTCGAGAACTTTTTGAGCCTGAGCGACGATTCCTTCGCCAACCGGGGTCAGGCGAACAGCGCTTTTGCTGCGCTCGAAGATCAATACACCGAGCTCGTCCTCAAGTTTTTTCACGCCCACCGACAGGGTCGGCTGGCTGACATGACAGCGCTCGGCCGCGTGGCCGAAGTGCTGTTCTTGAGCGAGGGTGACGATGTAGCGCAATTCTGTGAGGGTCATAACGGGCGTCCATGAATTTGCGGCCCCAGCATAGCGGCTGCAATCGATAGACGCACGTTATCAGAGTTGCCCGTTTGTGACAGAAACAATGCGTCAGCGCTTATCCAGCGAGTAGACGAATGGCGCGATCACTTCGATGCTGCCGTTGTTGAGCAATTCCTTGGGCGGTGGTGGTACGGGTTGAGCACGACGGATCATCTCCAGGGTTGCTCTGTCCAGTGCCGCACTTCCCGAACCGCCAGCCAGGGCGTAGGAGAGTATCTTGCCCTCGCCATCGACTACGAAGCGCAAACGGTTGATACCTTCCATGCGCATGCGCCGAGCGTTCTCCGGATAGCGCTTGTACTTGGCCAAGTGGCGCAACAGGTCGCTCTGCCAGGTTGGCAAGGCATTGCTGTTGGTGGCGATGCTTGGAGCAGGCGCTGCGGATTTCTGCGCTGGCGCGTTGCTTGGCGGCGTGTCGACCACTTGCTCGTCGGTAGGCTTGTCTTGTGGCGGCTCAGGCTTCTTCTCAGGCTTGGGCGGCTGCGGTTTGGCCTTCGGCTTGACTTGCTTGGCAACGGCGATCTTCGGCTTCGGTGCCTCAGCCAGTTTCGGCAGCGGCAATTCTTCGACCGGCGCTGGCGGCTGAGGCGGAGTCACTACCTTGGGCGGTGGTGGTGGAGCAGGTACCGGCAGCGGTGCCATCTCGATCATCATCGCCGCAGGCGGTAATTCGATCGCTTGGGGTACCGACCAATTGAGCGTCAGCAGCACGGCAATGGCATGGATACCCAGCACAATCGCCAGACTACTGCTGTAACGCGCCAGCTTATGCCGCGTCTTGATCATTTCTTGGCTGCCGTCTCAAGCCCGACCAGACCGACTTTCAGGTAACCGGCCGCGCGCAGCGTATTCATGACTTCCATCAGATCGCCGTAGTCCACGCCTTTGTCGGCCTGGAAGAAGATCGTCGTGTCCTTGTCGCCTTTAGTCTTGGCATCGAGCAGCGCGCCGAGTTGCTCGCGCTGGACCTGCTCTTCACCGACGTAGACATTCTGGTCAGCCTTGACGCTGAGGAAGATTGGTTTCTCCGGTCTCGGTGCCGGTTTGGCGGTAGAGGCTGGTAGGTCGACCTTGATATCAACGGTTGCCAGAGGCGCTGCCACCATGAAGATGATCAGCAGGACCAACATCACATCGATAAACGGTGTGACGTTGATTTCGTGGTTCTCGGCGAGGTCATCGCCACCTTCGTTAAGATGCAGGCCCATGGCTTACCCCACTTTCACCATGTGAGGCGCGCTGGCGCGGTCACTTGGCTGGTGGTCCAGATCACGGCTGACCAGCAGCAGCACTTCTGCAGAAGCGTCGGATACTTGCGCTTTGTACCCAGCGATAGAGCGGGCGAAGACGTTGTAGATAACCACGGCCGGGATCGCTGCAACCAGGCCCAACGCTGTAGCCAGCAGGGCTTCGGCAATACCTGGAGCTACTACCGCCAGGTTGGTGGTCTGGGTTTTTGCAATGCCGATGAAGCTGTTCATGATGCCCCACACGGTTCCGAACAGACCGACAAACGGTGCGGTCGAACCAATGGTGGCCAGTACGCCGGTGCCGCTGCTCATGTTGCGGCCGCTGGCCGCTACCAGGCGCTCAAGACGGAAGCTGACGCGTTCCTTGATGCCTTCTTTCTCGCGGGTATTGGCCGAAAGGCGCATTTCATCAAGGGCATCATGGACCAACAGGTGCGCCAGGGTGCCTTCCTTGTTGGCGCCATCGCTGGCTTCCTTGAGGGTGGTAGCCTTTTTCAGGGCGGCAATTTCGCCACGCAGACGACGCTTGGCACCCAGCAGCTCGAAGCCCTTGGCGATCCAGATGGTCCAGGTAATGATCGAGGCAATCGCCAAGCCGATCATGACTATCTTGACCACGATGTCGGCGTTTTTGTACATGCCCCATGGGGACAGGTCATGGGCCATGCCCAGGCTGGTTTCTTCAACCAGGCCTTGCTCACCGGTGTCCGGGACTTGACCGTCTACGGGGGCCACTGTCGGTGCTGCAGCCGGATCGACAGGTGCTGCAGCTTGTTCGCCGTCAGTTGCAGGCGCGGCGGCAGGTGCAGCAGCGGGTGCGGCAGCTGGGGCAACGGCAGCAGGTGTGGCGGGTGCATTGACAGGATCATCGGCCATGACGGCGGGGGCCAGTACCAGGCTGAACATCAGCGCGGCAATGGCGCGCCATACGCGCGGCGTGGTTGGCGAAGCGGAAGGTTGAATACGTGTCATGCTGGCCGGACCTGATGAAGAAGAAAGAGTTGGATGTCCTTCAAGGCCTCGAGACGGGCCGAGAACAAAATTTGGGCGGCCATTATTGCAAGTAATTCTTGTTAGCAGAAGTAATAAAGTTACTTTTTTTCTATCATAGCTAGCCGCCTATCGATTTGTTTGGATAGGCTGGACCTTTGATTTGCGGAGTTTCGAGATGTCTGCGCCATCAGTTCTTATTGTCGGTTGTGGTGATGTGGGTAGCCGCTTGGCCAAGCAGATGCTGGCTTGTGGCTGGCAAGTGAGCGGCCTGCGTCGCAATGTCGAGCTGTTGCCCACTGGGGTCAAAGGGGTGGCTGCCGATCTCTTTGACCGTCGCTGTCCCGACACCTGGCCTGAGGTGGCGCCGGATTATCTGGTGTATTGCGCGGCAGCTAGCCAGCACGACGAAGCAGGGTATCAGGCCGCTTATGTCGAGGGCTTGCAGCACGTTCTCGGTTGGTTGGCAGCGAACGAGCAAAAGCCGCGGCGCTTGCTCTTCGTGTCCAGTAGCAGTGTGCATGCCCAGCAGAATGGTGAGTGGGTCGATGAAACGTCGGCGACCGAGCCGCAAGGTTACTCGGGTACGGTCATGCTGGAGGCGGAAAAACTGGCGCTGGCCAGCGCTATCCCGGCCTCGATTGTGCGCCTTACAGGAATTTACGGGCCAGGGCGTGAATGGCTATTGAGCCAGGTGCGTCAGGGATACCGAGTAACCGAAGAGCCTCCACTGTACGCCAATCGGATTCACGCCGACGATGCCGCGGGTCTGCTCGCCTTTCTGCTCAAGGCCGATACCCAGGGGCGTACCTTGGACGATTGCTACATCGGTGTGGACGACGCGCCAGCACCTTTGGCCGAAGTGGTGGCATGGTTGCGCCAATACATGGGCGTAACGCAGTGGTCTGAGCAGGAGCGGGTGCGTCGTACCGGTAGCAAGCGCTGCAGTAACGCTCGTGCCCGGGCATTGGGCTGGGAGCCACAGTACCCGAGCTTCAAGGAAGGCTACGCCGCAATCCTGGGCGATAAAGCCTGAGGCGCTAACCGATCAGTCGCGCTCGAGCAGCCATTGGCGAGCGCCTGGAGTGAGCTGCGGTTTCTCATCCGGCTGAGCGCTGTTGAGCGCCTGCAGAATTTCCAACTGATCACCGTTACGTTTGAAGATCCAGGGCGCGCCTTTCTGATTGCGCTCCAGCCACAGGCTGTCGTATGCGCCGCTCATGTCGGCGCAGTCGCCAGCCAGGCAAAGCGCGTAGCGGTCCAGATTGGGCAAGCCTTCAACGCTGCCATTGTCGCGAAAACGTACCTGGGCGCCTTGGCCTGGGCCTTCAATGATTTTCCACTCACCACCCATGTAGGCGCTGTACAGGGCCTGCTCGAAGGTAGTGCCGGTACGTGCTCCCATTGGCGCAGGCGTGCGCGCCTTCTCGAAGCGTTGTGGCGGGGTGGATTTTTGCACCAGCTCATTACCGTCCAGCTCCAGGGTTTCGACCTGGTCGCCAGGGAATTCAGCCTGGTACTGCTTCTCTCCAGCCTTGAGCTGGCCTTTAGCGATTTCGAAGCCATTGTCGAAGCTGGCCTGGGCCGCCGCAATATTGAGCTTCCACTCAAAATTGGGGCCGTTGTCTTGCAGCGCCTGGCGCAGGCTGACGCCTTTGGCGGCGGTGTCGATGGCTTTCTGGTTGATCCAGATACCGTTGTAATCTTCAGGTTTGTGGCTAGCGCAGCCGCCGAGCAGTGCGGCAGCCAGGGTCAGGGCGAGCGCGTGACGCATAGCGGGGTCCTTTCCGGGGCAAAGCGGGGCGAGCCGGGTGACTCGCCACGCGAGGGTATTACTCGAGGACCAGAATCGCGTCCATTTCAACCTGCGAGCCGCGCGGCAGGGCGGCAACGCCAATGGCGGCGCGGGCAGGGTATGGCTGTTCGAAGTACTTGCCCATGATCTCGTTGACCTTGGCGAAGTGGCTCAGGTCGGTCAGGAAGATGTTCAGCTTGACGATGTCCTTGAACGAACCGCCAGCGGCTTCAGCAACAGCCTTGAGGTTTTCGAAGACCTGTACGGTCTGGGCTTCGAAGCCTTCAACCAGTTCCATGGTTTTCGGGTCCAGAGGGATCTGGCCGGACATGTACACAGTGTTGCCGGCCTTGATTGCCTGGGAGTAGGTGCCGATGGCGGCTGGGGCCTTGTCACTGGTGATGACGGTCTTGGTCATGATGATTCCTTGCTGTTATTGGGCTACGTGCGCATGCGGGTGATGCGAATCACCCCGGTCAGGGCGCGCAGTTTTTTGATCACACGGGCCAGGTGCACGCGGTCGTGTACGCTTACCACCAGTTGAACCACGCTGATGCGACCATCGCGTTCGTCCATGCTGATTTTTTCAATGTTGCCGTCGGCGGCATTGACGCTACTGGCAAGCAGGGCGATCAGGCCGCGCTGATGCTCCAGCTCGACGCGCAGTTCGACGTTGAACTCGCCGGTGACATCCTTGGCCCAGGACAGCTGCACGCATTTTTCCGGGTTGTGACGGATTTCACTGATGTTCCGGCAGTTCTCGAGGTGCACGACCATCCCTTTGCCCGCAGACAAGTGGCCAACGATCGGATCACCCGGGATGGGCGTGCAGCACTTGGCGTAGCTGAGTACCAGGCCTTCGGTTCCGCGAATGGCCAGTGGTCCTTCTGGAGTCGAGAGCTGTTCGCCTTCTGTAGAGAGCAGGCGGCGGGCAACGACATAAGCCATGCGATTGCCCAGGCCGATGTCTTCGAGCATGTCCTCGATCTGCTCCAGGCGATATTCGCTGAGCATGGCCTGGACGCGTTCCTGAGGGATTTTGTCCAGTGCACTGTCGAAGCCATTCAGCACCTTGTTCAGCAGGCGTTCGCCCAGGCTGATGGACTCGGAACGGCGTTGCAGTTTGAGAGCGTGGCGAATATGCGTGCGGGCCTTACCGGTGACCACGAAATTGAGCCAGGCAGGATTAGGCCGCGCGCCGGGGGCGCTGACGATCTCGACCGTCGAACCGCTCTGCAAAGGTTCGGACAGCGGTGCCAGGCGCCGATTGATTCGGCAGGCGATGCAACTGTTGCCGACGTCGGTGTGTACCGCGTAAGCAAAATCGACCGCGGTGGAGCCTTTGGGCAGCTCCATGATGCGGCCCTTGGGCGTGAACACGTAGACCTCGTCCGGGAACAGGTCGATCTTCACGCTTTCGATGAATTCCAAGGAGTTGCCAGCCCGTTGCTGCATTTCCAGCACGCCTTTGACCCACTGGCGGGCACGGGCATGGGTGCCTTTGGGCTGCTCGTCGTCGCTGGACTTGTACAGCCAGTGGGCAGCAATGCCGTTGTTGGCCATCTCTTCCATTTCGCGGGTGCGAATCTGGATCTCGATTGGCACGCCGTGCATACCGAACAAGGTGGTATGCAGCGACTGGTAGCCGTTGGCCTTGGGAATCGCAATGTAGTCCTTGAAACGCCCCGGCAGTGGCTTGTACAGGTTGTGCACGGCGCCGAGTACGCGGTAGCAGGTGTCTACCTTGTCGACAATGATGCGAAACGCATAGACATCCATGATCTCGTTGAAGGCGCGGCGTTTGCCACGCATCTTCTTGTAGATGCCATAGAGATGTTTCTGCCGGCCGCTGACTTCGCCTTCGATGCCGTCGACGGCAAGGCAGTGGGCGAGCGACTCTTCGATCTTGTTGACCAGTTCCTTGCGGTTGCCGCGGGCCCGCTTGACGGCTTGGTAGATGCGCGCAGAGCGCATCGGGTGCATAGCCTTGAAGCCCAGGTCTTCGAACTCCACGCGCACGCTGTGCATACCCAGGCGATTGGCGATGGGTGCGTAGATTTCCAGGGTTTCCTTGGCTATGCGTCGGCGTTTTTCGCCTGACAGCACCTCGAGTGTGCGCATGTTGTGCAGGCGGTCGGCGAGCTTGACCAGAATTACGCGGATATCCCGGGCCATGGCCATGGCCATTTTCTGGAAGTTTTCCGCCTGGGCTTCGGCCTTGGTCTCGAAGTTCATCTGAGTCAGCTTGCTGACTCCATCGACCAGCTCGGCCACCGTCTCGCCAAACTGCGAGCTGAGGGCTTCCTTGGCGATGCCGGTGTCTTCGATCACGTCATGAAGCATGGCCGCCATCAGGCTTTGATGGTCCATGTGCATGTCGGCGAGGATGCTAGCCACCGCCAGCGGATGCGTGACGTAAGGCTCACCGCTACGACGGCGTTGGCCGTCGTGGGCTTGTTCGGCGTAGAAATACGCTCGGCGTACCAGGTTGACCTGATCTGGGCCGAGGTAGGTCGACAGACGATCGGCGAGGGCGTCTATGCTCGGCACAGGATTACCTCCTGCCGAGGAAAGGGGACCTGCGCCGTACTACGTCGACCAGGCATGGGCTTAGACGGCCTCGTTGGCCTCTTCCTCACTGCCGAAGGCGAAAGCGGGCTCGACTTCGACAATGGATTCGGCAGCGATGAACTCAGGGGTGCAGATGCCTTCAGCGATTTCACGCAGTGCAACGACGGTAGGTTTGTCGTTTTCCCATGCCACTTTCGGCTCTTTGCCGCCGGTGGCCAGCTGACGGGCACGCTTGGTAGAGAGCATGACCAGCTCAAAACGGTTATCCACGTGTTCTAGGCAGTCTTCAACGGTTACGCGGGCCATGGTCTTCCTCAAGTAGCAAATGCGGTGTTCAGCCCAAATGGGCGAGCGGACTCGATAGTTTAAAAAATCACCAGCCTTTAGGGAAGCGCTGATTTCGTTTCGGGTCCTTATTGCCCTGACGATACCTAGATAGGGGGCTCTAGCACAACCGTCTTGTATCGGTTGCAATCGAATATGCCCAGACGGGAGGCGCGCCGCGATACTACTGGCGACTCAAGGCATCGCGCAGGCGCGGGGTAAGTTCGTCGAACAAGGTCTGCACCGAGCGCAACGCACGGCAATCAGGACGTGTCAGCAGCCATAACTCGGTATCGCAGCCGGGCAAGGCATCGCTCAATGCTTCGACGCCTGGCAGGGTATGGGCCATGTAGTCGGGCAGGGCGGCCACGCCCAGGCCAGCGGTTACCAGCTGCGCAATGGCAGAGATGCTGCTGCACTTATAACGCGGGTTCACAGCGGGTAGGTACTCGCTGCGCCAGACCACAGTGGAGTGGTCCTGCATGGTGTCGTCCGGGGCAATCCACGGCAGGCTGGCCGGGATTTGTTTAAGTTTTTCCCGATATTCCTCGCGGCCACACACCACGTAGGAAGCTGAACCGAGGCAGCGGCCAACCAAGTGCTCAGGTGGCGAGTTGGTCAGGCGTAAAGCGAGATCGGCATCGCGTCGACTCAGGTTAGCGAAGGTGTTGGAGGTTGCCAGCTCCAGCGACAACGCCGGGTAGGCTGGCATGAACTCGGCCAGTGCTGGCAGTAACAGGCTGTGCAGTACGGCATCGGTACAGGTCAAGCGCACGGTGCCGCTAACCACCTGTTCACCGTGTTCCAGTGCTACCCGGGCAGCATCCAGAGCTTGTTCGGCGCGCTCGGCCTGCTCGGCCAGGGCCTGAGCCGTGCCAGTAGGTATATAGCCCTTGCGGCTTTTTACAAATAACGCGGTACCCAGGGCAGCTTCCATGCGCCGAATCGAGCGAAATACCGTCGAAACATCAACCCGCAGTAGCTCTGCGGCTTTTGCCAGTGAGCGCCCGCGTACCAGGGCGAGTACCAGCGAGAGGTCGGCGTGACTGATCTGATATTGCATGGGTGCACTCTTTGCTTGCCTAAATGCCAATGTCTGTTGCGCTAGGGCCATTCTATAGTGAGCCAGCAGTCGTGAATCAACTCGCGGCGTTGTCAGGATGTGGAACGTGAGTCCCAGATGGCATCGCCCTGCAGTTCCCCACGATGGGACTACTTAAAAGAACAAACTAAACCATCGCCGCTCTCAGTAGCGCCGCAGTACCTCCTTCACAATCGTTCGATAAAAGATCAAAGGATGCCTAGCCATGACGTCGGTCTCCCCGCGCGCCATCCCTCTCGACGAGATGGGTGAATTTCTCAAGGCCCACCCTGAGGTGCAATTTGTCGATTTGCTGATTGCCGACATGAACGGAGTGGTACGAGGCAAGCGCATCGAGCGTGCGAGCCTGGTCAAGGTTTACGAAAAAGGCATCAACCTGCCAGCATCGCTGTTTGCCCTGGATATCAATGGTTCCACCGTGGAAAGCACCGGTCTGGGCCTGGATATCGGCGACGCAGACCGCATTTGCTTCCCGATTCCCGGCACCCTGAGCTACGAGCCCTGGCAAAAGCGCCCTACCGCTCAGTTGCTGATGACCATGCACGAGCTGGACGGTGCGCCGTTCTTTGCCGACCCGCGAGAAGTGCTGCGCGGTGTGGTCGAGAAGTTCGACGCGCTGGGCCTGGATATTTGCGCGGCGTTCGAGCTCGAGTTCTACTTGATCGACCAGGACAACCTCAACGGTCGTCCGCAGCCACCCCGCTCGCCAATCTCCGGCAAGCGCCCGCAATCGACCCAGGTCTACCTGATCGATGATCTTGATGAGTATGTGGACTGCCTGCAGGACATGCTCGAAGCGGCGAAAGAGCAGGGTATTCCAGCCGACGCCATCGTCAAGGAAAGCGCTCCTGCGCAGTTCGAGGTCAACCTGCATCACGTTGCTGATGCAATCAAGGCCTGCGACTACGCGGTGTTGCTCAAGCGTCTGATCAAAAACATCGCCTACGACCATGAAATGGACTCCACCTTCATGGCCAAGCCGTACCCAGGCCAGGCGGGCAACGGTCTGCATGTGCATATCTCGTTGCTGGACAAGAAAACCGGCAAGAACATCTTCACCAGCGATGACCCGGAACAAAGCGAAACCCTGCGCCACGCGATCGGTGGCGTGCTGGAAACCATGCCGGCTTCGATGGCCTTCCTGTGCCCGAACGTCAACTCCTACCGCCGTTTCGGTGCCCAGTTCTATGTGCCGAATGCACCTAGCTGGGGCCTGGACAACCGCACAGTAGCGGTACGCGTACCTACCGGCAGCAGCGATGCAGTTCGTATCGAGCACCGCGTAGCGGGCGCAGATGCCAACCCGTATTTGATGATGGCGGCGATTCTGGCAGGCATCCATCACGGTCTGACCAATCAGATCGAGCCAGGTGCGCCGATTGAAGGTAACTCCTACGAACAGTTGGAGCAGAGCCTGCCGAACAACTTGCGCGATGCGTTGCGTGAGCTCGATGACAGCGAAGTGCTGAACAAATACATCAGCCCGGACTACATCGACATTTTCGTTGCCTGCAAGGAAAGCGAAATGGCTGAGTTCGAGGTGTCGATTTCCGACCTCGAATACAACTGGTACCTGCATACCGTGTGATGCCCGGAGAAAACAATAATGACAATTGCACCACGTGAACACTGGGAACAGCTGTTCCAGACCCTGAAGATCGAAGGCCGTGCCTTTGTCGATGGGCAGTATTGTGCCAGTGTTTCTGGTGACACTTTCGACTGTTCAAGTCCGGTCGATGGTCGCCAGCTGGTGCAGGTCGCCAGTTGTGACAGTGCGGATGCCGAGAGTGCTGTTGCCGCAGCCCGACGCAGTTTTGACAGCGGCGTCTGGGCGCAGCAGGCACCAGCGCAACGTAAGCGGGTGTTGATCGCTTTCGCCGACCTGCTTCTGGCCAACGCCGAGGAACTGGCGCTGCTGGAAACCTTGGACATGGGCAAGCCGATTGCCGATTCCTTGAACATTGATATTCCGGCTGCGGCCAATGCCATCCGTTGGCACGCCGAAGCCATCGACAAGATATACGACGAAGTTGCTGCAACCGCGTCCGACCAGTTGGGTCTGGTCACCCGCGAGCCGGTCGGCGTGGTTGCGGCCATTGTTCCGTGGAACTTTCCACTGATGATGGCCTGTTGGAAGCTCGGTCCGGCCTTGGCCACCGGTAACTCGGTGATTCTCAAACCGTCCGAAAAGTCACCACTGACCGCGATCCGCGTCGCTCAGTTGGCACTCGATGCCGGAATTCCGGCGGGTGTGCTGAACGTGTTGCCTGGATACGGCCACACCGTGGGCAAGGCCTTGGCCTTGCACATGGACGTGGACACCTTGGTGTTTACCGGTTCTACCCGTATTGCCAAGCAATTGATGGTGTATGCCGGTGAATCGAACATGAAGCGTGTCTGGCTGGAGGCCGGCGGCAAGAGCCCGAACATCGTGTTTGCCGACGCTCCCGATCTGCAAGCGGCTGCCGATGCGGCAGCGGCTGCCATTGCCTTCAATCAGGGCGAGGTATGCATTGCCGGTTCACGTTTGCTGGTTGAGCGCAGCATCAAGGAGCGCTTCCTGCCCATGGTGGTCGAGGCGCTCAAGGCCTGGAAACCGGGACACGCCCTGGCCCCTGATACCCGTGTCGGCGCATTGGTTGACAGCACTCAGCTAGACACCGTGCTGGGTTACATCGCGGCCGGCAAGGCAGATGGCGCCACGTTGCTAACGGGCGGAGAGCGTGTGCTGGAAGACACCTGCGGCGTCTATGTGCAGCCGGCGATTTTCGATGGCGTAACCAACGCCATGCGTATCGCTCGCGAGGAAATCTTCGGGCCAGTGCTTTCGGTCATCACCTTCGACAGCGCCGAAGAGGCCATTGCCATCGCCAATGACTCGCCATTCGGCCTGGCCGCAGCAGTCTGGACCAGTGACATCTCTCGTGCCCACAAGAGTGCCCGCGCCTTGCGTGCCGGCAGCGTCTGGGTCAACCAATACGACGGCGGCGATATGACTGCGCCATTTGGCGGGTTCAAGCAGTCGGGTAATGGTCGGGACAAGTCGCTGCACGCATTTGATAAATATACCGAACTCAAGGCGACCTGGATCAAGCTGTAAGGGAGGGTGAACCCATGCAAACTACCAATGACCTGCCGCCTTTGATTGGCATTTCTGCCTGTCGTCAGCAATTGGGCAATAACTCGTCGCACACGGTCGGCGATAAATATGTCGAAGCAGCAGGTTTTGCCGGGATCCCTGTGATCCTGCCTGCTCGCGCCGAGCCGGTTGATCCGCAGCGCGTGCTAGAGCGCCTAGATGGCATTCTTTTTACCGGTTCGCCTTCTAATGTCGAGCCGCATCATTACAATGGCGCCCCCAGCGTGGAAGGTACGAAGCACGATGTGTTTCGTGACCGGCTGACTCTGCCTCTGTTGCAGGCCGCCATTGCCACCGGTGTGCCGGTGTTTTGCATCTGCCGTGGTTTTCAGGAATTGAACGTTGCCTTGGGCGGCACACTGCACCAGCGAGTGCAGGAGCTACCAGGTTTCCTTGATCACCGTGAGCCGCAGGATGCCCCGCTGGAAGAGCAATACAGCCCACGTCATAGCGTTACTGTGCAGCCCGGCGGGCTGTTCGAGCGACTGGGGCTGGAGCAAAGCTTCATGGTCAATTCGCTTCACAGCCAAGGAATCAATCGCCTGGCTGACGGCCTGCGGGCCGAGGCCCTGGCGCCGGACGGACTGATCGAAGCCGTGTCCATGGAGGATGCGCCGGGCTTTGTGGTCGGTGTGCAATGGCACCCCGAATATCGCTTGGCCGAAAATCCGGTTTCGTTGCGTCTATTCCAGGCGTTTCGGGAAGCATGCCTGGCCCGTGCAAGGGGTGAGCGGCACCGGGAGACGACCGTATGAGGTCATCCGGTTGATCCGGAGTTCAAGCAACACGTAACAGGATTCATTGAGTGCAAGCGGGCGTGCTGTGGGGCGCCCTGAAAAACAATAGTAAAAGCGGCGGCAACTACTCATGAGTGAATACGAAGCAGGCCTGTCTCCAGGTATTGGACAGGCTCGCGCCGAGGAAAACGGTGTATCGAAAGCTTCCAAGGGGCTGGCCAAGGGTCGGCTTGGACTGCTGGCGAGCATTGTCCTGGGCATCTCTACCATTGCACCGGTCTACACCCTCACGGGTGCGCTCGGCCCTACAGTGCGCGAAGTCGGCGCTCATTTGCCGGCGGTGTTCATCGTCGGCTTCCTGCCGATGCTCCTGGTAGCCTTGGGTTATCGCGAGTTGAACGCGGCTGAACCTGACAGCGGCACCTCCTTCACCTGGTCGGCACGGGCTTTCGGTCCGATGATCGGCTGGATTGGCGGTTGGGGCCTGGTAACTGCCACAACCATTGTGCTGTCCAACCTTGCGGGGGTGGCAGTCGACTTCTTCTATCTGTTCCTCGGGCAAATATCCGGTAGTCACGAGGTGGCAGCGCTGGCGGACAACCTGTTAATCAACGTTGTCACCTGTTGCGTGTTCATCGCCATGGCGGTTTGGATCTGCTGCCGCGGGATCGCCACGACCATGACAGTGCAGTACGGCCTGGTCGCACTGCAATTAGTGGTGTTAGTGGGCTTTGCAATGGCTGCATTTGGCGAGTCTTCTGTAACGCCACCGCTGGAATTCGATCTCGACTGGTTCAACCCATTCGGTGTCGAATCGTTCTCGGCATTTACTGCCGGCCTGTCATTGTCGATCTTCATTTTCTGGGGCTGGGATGTCTGCTTGAGCATCAGCGAAGAGTCGGTGGGTAGCGGAGATACCCCTGGCCGCGCGGCGACCCTGACCGTGCTGCTGATCCTGGGTCTGTACCTGGTAACGGCGATTGCCACCCTGCAGTTCGCCGGGATTGGTGATATCGGTCTGGGCCTGAACAATCCGCGCATTCAAGAGAACGTCTTCGCTCACCTGGCGGGGCCAGTCATGGGACCATTGGCGATCCTGATGTCCATCGCCGTGCTGGCCAGTACCGCAGCATCGCTGCAGTCGACTTTCGTGTCGCCGGCCCGAACGTTGCTGGCGATGGGGTACTACGGCGCGGTTCCGGAGCGGTTTGCCAATATCTGCCCGCGCTCGAAAACGCCGCGGTACGCGACAATCTGTGCCGGTGTAGCGGCAGGCGTGTTCTACGTCACCATGCGGACCCTGAGTGAAAACGTGCTGGCGGATACCATTACCGCGCTGGGCATGATGATCTGCTTCTACTACTCGCTGACTGCTTACGCCTGCGTCTGGTACTTCCGCCACAGCTTGTTCGACAGCGTACGCCACTTCCTGATGCGTGGCCTGTGCCCGCTGCTTGGTGGCGGTATTCTTTCGGTGATCTTCCTGCAGACGGCCATCGACAGTGCATCGCCGTCGTTCGGCAGCGGTTCGCATGTAGGGGGCTTGGGTCTGGTGTTCGTGATCGCAGTGATCATCACATTGCTGGGGCTGGGGCTGATGATGCTGTCACGCCTGCGTGCGCCGGCGTTCTTCCTGGGTATGACGCTGCAGCGTCACGCCACAGTCTCCAACCGCCGCTAAGCGGTTGGAGTTACCCGCTGCTCAGGCAAGCAATTGCTTGAGCAGTTGGCCATGACGCTGCTGCTGGTGAGCCTGCAGCAAGCGGTTGGCGCGGAATACCGCTTTGAGGTCTTCCAGCGCAGTGGCGAAGTCATCGTTGATGATGACGAAGTCATACTCGTCGTAGTGGCTCATCTCACTGACTGCTTCGCGCATGCGGCCTTCGATGATCTCGTCGCTGTCCTGGCCACGGTTGGTCAAGCGTTGGCGCAGGGCTTCCTGGGTTGGCGGCAGGATGAAGATCGAGCGCGCTTCAGGCATCAATTTGCGCACCTGCTGAGCACCTTGCCAGTCGATTTCCAGAATCAGGTCATGACCTTGGTCCAGGGACTGCTGCAGCGCGCTGCGCGATGTCCCATAGAAATTGCCGAAGACTTCGGCCTGCTCGAGGAAGTCGCCTTGCTCGATCATCAGCTTGAATTCGGTGTGCTCGACGAAGTGATAGTTCACGCCGTGAACTTCGCCTGGACGCATCGCGCGAGTGGTGTGCGATACCGAAACCTGGATGCTGTTGTCAGCGTCGATCAGGGCCTTGACCAGGCTGGTCTTGCCTGCGCCTGACGGGGCGGAAACGATATAAAGGGTGCCGCTGCTTTGATTCATGGTCGGGGTGGCCTTACTCAATGTTCTGTACTTGTTCACGCATCTGCTCGATCAGTACCTTGAGGTTGACCGCGGACTGGGTGCTGCGTGGGTCGAAGGCTTTGGAGCCCAGGGTATTGGCTTCGCGATTGAGCTCCTGCATCAGGAAGTCCAGGCGCCGACCAGCGGCACCGCCGGACTTGAGTACCCGGCGTACTTCGGTGATGTGGGTGCTCAGGCGATCGAGTTCTTCGGCAACGTCGCTCTTCTGTGCCAGCAGGACCATTTCCTGTTCCAGACGCTGCGGATCGAGTTCAGCCTGCATGTCGGCGAAGCGATCGAGGATTTTCTGACGCTGGGCGGCGAGCATCTGCGGCACCAGGGCACGCAAGGTGGTGACCTCGCTGGCCATGCCATCCAAGCGTTCGTTGATCAGGCGCGCCAACTCGCTGCCTTCGCGGTTGCGGCCACTCTTCAGTTCATTCAGCGCTTCGACGAACAGCGCCATGGCTTCACTGTTGAGGGTTTGTGGGTCATTGGCATCGGCGACCAGTACGCCTGGCCAGGCTAGCACTTCCAGGGGATTGAGCGCTGCTGGCTGTTTGATCAGGCTGGCGACGGTTTCGGCGGCAGCTACCAACTGGGCAGCACGCTCACGGTCAACCTGCAGGGGTTTGCCGGTGCTCTCTTCGTTGAAGCGCAAGGTGCACTCTACCTTGCCGCGTGACAGGCCTTGGCGCAGGGCTTCGCGCACGGCTCCTTCAAGGTCTCGCAGAGCTTCGGGCAGGCGCAGGTGCGGCTCAAGGTAGCGGTGGTTCACCGAGCGAAGTTCCCAGATCAGGGTGCCCTGGCTACCTGCGCGCTCGACGCGAGCAAAAGCGGTCATGCTGTGCACCATGGGAAGTACCTCGCAAAAAGGGGTTAAGGGAAAGCCAACCGGCTGCAAAGGCGCAAGATTGTAGCGCAGTGCGGTGCTGGCTCCCAATCCACTGATGTTACAAACAGTCTGGAAAAACCCGGAAAAAACCGACCAACGCCTCTGGGCCCGCTGTTTCACGGGCTGCGACAATAGACGTGTCCTCGAGCCCCAGCGCGCTCTATAATGCTGGGCAGATTCAAACCCAGTACAGGTATCCCAAATGAAACGTCCAAGTGGTCGCGTTGCCGATCAGCTCCGCTCGATCCGCATCACCCGCAACTACACCAAACACGCCGAGGGATCAGTGCTGGTCGAGTTCGGTGACACTAAAGTCGTCTGTACGGTCAGTGTCGAGAACGGTGTACCTCGGTTCCTCAAAGGCCAGGGCCAAGGCTGGCTGACTGCTGAGTACGGCATGCTGCCACGCTCCACTGGCGAGCGTAACCAGCGTGAAGCCGCGCGTGGCAAGCAAGGTGGCCGTACCCTCGAAATCCAGCGTCTGATCGGGCGCTCGCTGCGTGCCGCCCTGGACATGAGCAAGCTCGGTGACATCACCCTGTATGTCGACTGTGACGTGATCCAGGCCGACGGTGGCACCCGCACCGCTTCCATCACAGGCGCCATGGTCGCCCTGATCGATGCGTTGCGTGTGGTCAAGAAGCGTGGCGGCCTGAAAGGTGGCGATCCACTCAAGCACATGATCGCTGCCGTCTCGGTTGGCATGTACCAGGGCGAAGCAGTGCTTGACCTGGACTACCTCGAAGACTCGGCTGCAGAAACCGACCTGAACGTGGTCATGACCAGCAAAGGTGGTTTCATCGAAGTCCAGGGTACCGCTGAGGGCGCGCCGTTCCAGCCAGAAGAGCTCAATGCCATGCTGGCGTTGGCACAAAAGGGCATGGCTGATCTGTTCGAATTGCAGACAGCTGCGCTGGCTGACTGATAGTCGACAAGGCAAGGAGCAGAGCATGAGCGAGCAACCACTACAGTTGCCTACCCCCAATGCCGAGATTCGTCAGTGGGCGATGTTCTGTCACCTGGCCGCCCTGCTGGGGTTGGTCGTGCCTTTTGGCAACCTGCTGGGTCCGCTGGTGATGTGGATATGGAAAAAGGACCTCGATCCGTTCATTGATGCCCAGGGCAAGGAAGCGCTGAATTTCCAGCTCACGGTGTTCCTAGCCTCGATCATCTGCTTTGCGCTGATGTTCGTGCTGGTAGGGATCGTACTGTTCGGCATGCTTATGGTTGCTGTGCTGATCCTCACCATCGTTGCCGGGGTCAAGGCCAACGATGGCCAGCCTTACCGCTACCCGCTGACCTGGCGGCCGATCAAATAACGATCAGTTGCAGACAGCCATAAAAAAAACCGACGTGATGTCGGTTTTTTTATGGCTGAACGATCAGATCGTCAGTGTCCAGTCGTAGTCCACGATCAGTGGCGCGTGCTGGGAGAAGCGTGGCTGACGCGGCAGGCGAGCGCTGCGCACGAAGCGACGCAAGCCTGGGGTCAGTAGCTGGTAGTCAAAACGCCAACCCAGGTTGAGCATCTCGGCCTGCTCGTTGTCTGGCCACCAGCTGTACTGGTCGCCTTCACGGCTGACTTCACGCAGCGCATCGACATAACCCATATCACCGACGACGGTATCCATCCAGGCACGCTCAGGTGCCAGGAAACCCGGTGATTGCTGGCCATCACGCCAGTTTTTCACGTCGAGTTTCTGCTGCGCCACGTACAACGAGCCGCAGTAGATATATTCACGACGCTTGCGTCGCTGCTTGTCCAGGTACTTGGCGAAGTCGTCCATCAACTTGAATTTCTGATTCAAGTCTTCGTCGCCGTTCATTCCCGAAGGCAGCAGCAGCGTTGCGATGCTTACCTTGTCAAAATCGGCCTGCAGGTAACGTCCGTAGCGGTCGGCTGTCTCGAAGCCCAGGCCGCTGATGACTGCCTTGGGCTGCAACCGCGAATAAAGTGCCACACCGCCTTGGGCGGGGACTTCTGCGTCGCAGGCATAAAGGAAGTAGCCATCAAGCTGAAAAGCTGGGTCGTCGAGTTCAAAGGCCGAGGCGCGGGTATCCTGAAGGCAGATGACGTCGGCATTCTGGGCTTGCAGCCAGCTGAGCAAACCACGCTCGACTGCAGCCTGAATGCCATTTACGTTCACACTGATGATCCGCATAAATGGCCCCAAAAATCTCGTGCGTGTATGATACCCGAGCTGTACTCATTTAGCTAAATCCGTGGTAATCCGGGACTTTTCATGCAGCCGTATCAGCGCGATTTCATACGTTTTGCCATCGATCGTGGGGTTCTGCGCTTCGGTGAGTTCACTCTCAAGTCCGGGCGCACTAGCCCGTACTTCTTCAATGCCGGCCTGTTCAACAGTGGTTCGGCCCTGGCTCAGCTCGGGCGTTTCTATGCTGCGGCGATCGTCGACAGCAAGATTCCGTTCGACGTCCTGTTTGGCCCGGCCTACAAAGGTATTCCGCTGGCGGCAACCACCGCAGTGGCTCTGGCCGAGCATCACGATCTTGACCTGCCATGGTGTTTCAACCGCAAGGAAGCCAAGGCTCACGGCGAAGGCGGCAGTCTGGTCGGCGCACCGCTGACGGGCGAGGTGCTGATCATCGATGACGTAATCACCGCTGGCACCGCTATCCGTGAAGTCATGCAGATTATCCAGGGCCAGCAGGCCAAGGCTGCAGGCGTATTGATCGCGTTGAACCGCCAGGAGCGCGGCAACGGCGAGTTGTCAGCTATCCAGGAAGTGGAGCGCGACTTCGGCATTCCAGTGGTCAGCATTGTTTCGCTGACCCAAGTGCTGGAATTCCTTGCCGACGATCCGGCGCTCAAGCAGCACTTGCCGGCTGTCGAAGCTTATCGAGCCCAGTACGGGATCTAAAAAAGGGCCGCATCCGCGGCCTTTTTTTTGGTCAGTCCGTGCCGTATTTCGGCGAGCGAGGCCCGTAGAGCAGCCCGCCGTTCTGGTAAGGCGATAACAGACGTGCGCCAGTCATGCCAGCAATTGGATAGCTGGCGTCATCCAATGTGGTGTTGATGATTTGCTTGACCGCAGCGGTGATCAACATACCGACCAGGCCGCCGGCGTTGTTATTTCCTTCTTCGCTAGACGCCGTGGCGGTGCCGGTCCACAGGGTAGTACCGGTTTTAAGATCGACAAGCTTAGCGCTGGCAGTCACGATCGATGCGCTGCTAATCACCATGTAGCGTGTGCCGTAGTCGCTGACGGTCACATAAAGCCCCGCGTCCGCACCAAATATTTCGTTGAGCTTATTGGTTGGCAACTGATGGATATCGGCTGGCGTGGTCAGCCCATTCTGACGGAATGTCTCGTCGACCAGAGCGACAGGCAGCACATAGTAGCCGGCCTCAGCCAGCGGGTAGGTAACCTGCGAAAGCATGCTGTAGCTGGCTTTAACATCCGGCGACTCGTTCAGCGGAGGCAAAATGAGGATCGAGCGCGGACGAGCTTGCTTGAAGGCTGAGTAGTCGACCGTCTTGCGCTCGGCGCAGCCTGCGAACAACGACAGGATGCACGCGCCAACCATCAATTTTATAAGACGACTGATCACTGTTTGGCTCCTTGCTGGGCATTTTTCATCAAGAAGTCCATGTAAGCGGTCGACTCTGGAAACAGGGCTTTCTCCGTCTGGAACTGCTGAATCATTTGGTCATCCTTGCCCAGGCTCGAGTAGAGCAGGCCGAGCTGAGCGTGATAGCCGGGCGGTACAGCACCACTTTTGGCGCGGATCTTCTGCAGGTCGCGCTCAAGCGCCTCCGCTTGGGCTTCTTTCGATTCCCCTTTGAAGTACTGATACACCTGGGGCTGGTAACTCTCCCACTGGTACAGCGGCTTATGTGAGGTGCAGCCAGTTAGCAAGACACCGCCCAGCAAGACGCCGACGACCATGCGCCAGGCAAAATTTGCGTTACTCATTCTGTGTTCGTCCGGGTGAATTGAGTCTTCGTATTAAGACGCAGGCTTCCAGGCGCCGCTTTCTACTGCATCGACAAGCTTGTTGACGGCTTCGCGCATAGCCAGGTCAAGTACTTTGCCGTTAAGGGTAGAGTCGTAACTGGCAGTGCCGCCGAAGCCGATCACTTCACGATTGGACAGGGCAAACTCACCCGCACCCTGGCTCGAATAGACCACTTCAGAGGTGCTGATGTTGACGATGTTCAGGGCGACCTTGGCATAGGCGACCTGGGTTTTGCCGCGGCCGAGAATGCCGAACAACTGATGGTCACCCACCTCTTTGCGTCCGAACTCGGTGACATCGCCGGTCACGACGAAGTCAGCACCCTTAAGGCGTTGGGCTTGGCCTTTGATGGCCGCTTCCTGCTGGATTTCACCCATGTTGTCGCGGTCCAGTACGTTGAACCGGTTGGTCTGTTGCAAGTGGGTAATCAGGATGGTCTTGGCTTGACCGCCGAGGCGATCGACGCCGTCGGAGAAGATGCCGCGCATGTAGCTGGAACGGTTGTCGAACTTGCCTACAGCGATGGGGGTGCGCAGGCCACTGTAGGGGCGGTTGACGCTTTCGACTTGTTGTACCGCGACGGCCCTTGAGGTTTCTGTTGCACAGCCTGCAATAGAGCCCAATGCGATGGCGGCTGCCAGCACGAGTCCTTGTGACGCATATTTCACACTACTTCTCCCGGGTAAATACAAATGGTTTGCATCTAATTGTGCCAGCTGTTTCGGCTGGCAGGCAATTTCCTTGAGGGGGAAGCAGGAGACGCAAGGAACAATTGCGGGGCAGGTGTGCCCCGCAATCAAGGCGTTAGCGCGGTTTGTGATTGGTGATCAGGGTACCCACACCGCTGTCGGTGAAGATTTCCAGCAGTACTGCGTTTGGTACTCGGCCGTCGATGATATGCGAACTGTTGACGCCGCCTTGCACGGCTTCCAGGGCGCAGCGGATCTTCGGTAGCATACCGCCGTAGATAGTGCCGTCGGCAATCAGCTCGTTGACCTGCTCGGTCGTCAGGCCAGTCAACACAGTGCCTTGCTTGTCCATCAAGCCTGCAATGTTGGTCAGCAGCATCAGCTTCTCAGCCTTCAGTGCTTCTGCCACCTTGCCTGCTACCAGGTCGGCGTTGATGTTGTACGACTCGCCATTCTCACCGACGCCGATCGGGGCGATCACCGGAATGAAATCGCCTTTGACCAACATGTTCAGCAGGTCGGTATTCACCTTGACCACTTCGCCTACATGGCCGATGTCGATGATTTCCGGAGTGGTCATCTCAGGCGTCTGGCGGGTAACGGTGAGCTTCTTCGCGCGGATCAGTTGAGCGTCTTTTCCGGTCAACCCGATGGCACTGCCGCCATGACTGTTGATCAGGTTGACGATGTCCTTGTTCACCTGGCCGCCGAGCACCATTTCGACCACGTCCATGGTCTGCGCATCGGTGACGCGCATGCCATCGATAAAGTGGCTTTCAATCGACAGACGTTTGAGCAGGTCGCCAATCTGCGGGCCGCCACCGTGAACCACCACCGGGTTGATGCCGACAGCTTTCATCAGCACCACATCGCGAGCAAAGCCGGTTTTGAGCTCTTCGCTCTCCATCGCGTTGCCGCCGTATTTGATCACCAGGGTCTTGCCGACAAAGCGGCGGATATAAGGCAGCGCTTCGGACAAAACCTGGGCGACATGGGTGGCGGCATCGCGATCGAGGGTCATGCAGGGCTCCAATTGGAACAAATAGTCGGTCAGAACTTGGGTTGCAGATCAGGAGCAACGCGCTTCAACTGAGCGCGGAATATTTCCTGGATACGCTGCAGTTCGGCGGTGTTGTCGGCTTCGAAGCGCAATACCAGCACCGGTGTGGTGTTGGAGGCGCGAACCAGGCCCCAGCCATCGGGGTAGTCGACCCGCACACCATCAATGGTGGTCAGGTTGGCGTCTTGGCCCCAATCAGCTTCGCGTTGCAGTGCATCAATGATGCTGAATTTACCTTCGTCGGTCACATCAATGTTGATTTCCGGTGTGGAAATATCATTTGGGAACGCGGCGAACAGCTGTTCGGCATCGGTGGATTCTTTACTGAGGATCTCTAGCAGGCGCGCAGCACTGTAGATGCCGTCGTCGAAACCGTACCAGCGTTCCTTGATGAAAATGTGTCCGCTCATCTCGCCGGCCAGCAGTGCGCCGGTCTGCTTCATCTTCTTCTTGATCAACGAATGACCGGTCTTCCACATTAGCGCGCGGCCACCATACTGCTGGATCAGCGGGGTCAGGCGACGCGTACATTTGACGTCGAAGATGATCTCGGCACCCGGGTTGCGCTCGATAACGTCCTTGGCGAACAACATCAGCAGGCGATCGGGATAGACAATGCTGCCGGTGTTGGTGACGACACCGACGCGGTCGCCGTCGCCATCGAAGGCCAAGCCCAGGTCGGCACCGGTTTCCTTGACCTTGGCAATCAGGTCGACGAGGTTTTCAGGTTTGCCTGGATCCGGGTGATGATTAGGGAAGTTACCGTCGACTTCGCAGAACAACGGAATCATTTCGCAACCCAGGGCTTCGATCAGTTGCGGGGCAATCACGCCAGCGGCGCCGTTGCCGCAGTCGACAACGACCTTGAGTTTCTTCGCCAGCTTGATGTCGCCGGTGATCTGTTTGAAATAGCGCTCGAGGATTTTGACCTGTTCGACACGGCCTTCGCCGCGGGTCAGGTCGTTGGTTCTCAGGCGTGTCAGCAGTGCCTGAATTTGTTCGTTGGCCAAGGTGTCGCCAGCGATGACGATTTTGAATCCGTTGTAGTTCGGTGGGTTGTGGCTGCCGGTGAGCATTACACCGGACTTACCTGCCAGGACGTTGGCGGCGTAGTACAGGGCAGGCGTCGGCACCAGGCCAACATCACTTACCGTGCAGCCTGCTTCGACCAGGCCTTTGATCAACTGCTCGACCAGCATAGGGCCGGACAGGCGGCCATCACGGCCAACCGAGATGTTCGGTTCGCCTTGAGCCAGGGTTTGCGCACCAATGGCGCGGCCGATCCAATAGGCAGTCTCGGCGGTCAGGGTGTCACCTACCACGCCACGGATGTCGTAAGCGCGAAAGATGCTTTCTGGAAGTGCAGGTGCTAGGTGTGCCATGTCGTTCATCTCTGGGGAGCTCCAATATCGAGGGCGTGCAGGGCAGGCTCAAACTGAACGCTTTGACGGTCTTTTCGCCAGAGAGTTCGCCATCCTTGGCGCACAGTGGGCAGTGGTTCGATCAGTTGCTGCCGGAATGTCCAAAGCCGCCTGCACCGCGCTGGCTCTCGTCGAAGGTTTCGACGATATCGAAATGAGCCTGCACCACAGGCACCAGGACCAGTTGCGCGATACGTTCGCCAATGGTGATGGTGAATGGGGTTTGGCCACGGTTCCAGCAGGAAACCATAAGCTCGCCCTGGTAGTCGGAATCGATCAGGCCGACCAGATTGCCCAGCACGATGCCGTGCTTGTGGCCCAGGCCCGAGCGCGGCAGGATCAGCGCAGCCAGACCAGGGTCGCCGATGTAGACCGAAAGGCCGGTGGGGATGAGCAGGGTCTGACCAGGCTCCAGGACGGTGTCTTCCTTGAGCATGGCGCGAAGGTCGAGGCCCGCCGAGCCCGGAGTGGCGTATTGCGGCAGCGGGAATTCGTTACCGATGCGTGGATCAAGAATCTTGGCTTGTAGAGCGTGCATGCAGAGTTAAACCTGGTTGAGACGTTCGGCGATGAAAGCAACCAGCTGACGGGCGATCTTGCCTTTGCTGGTCTGTGCGAAGAGTGTTTCATGAAGCTGGCGATCGATCACGCTGCAGGCGTTCTCCTCGCTGTTGAAGCCGATGCTGGGGTTGGCGACATCGTTGGCGACAATCAGATCGAGGTTCTTGTCCTTGAGCTTGCGCGCGGCATAATCGAGCAGGTGTTCGGTCTCGGCGGCAAAGCCGACGCTGAACGGGCGATCGGGACGGGTGGCGATACTGGCCAGGATGTCCGGATTGCGAACCATCTGCAGTAATAGGCCGTCACCTGTCGTAGGGTCTTTCTTGAGTTTCTGTGGTGCGACCACTTCTGGGCGGTAGTCAGCAACAGCGGCCGAAGCGATGAAAATGTCGCAAGGCATCGCAGCTTCGCAGGCGGCCAGCATGTCGCGGGCACTGACCACGTCGATGCGAGTGACGCGATCAGGCGTTGGCAAATGCACCGGACCACTGATCAGCGTGACTTTGGCGCCCGCTTCGACAGCGGCTTCTGCAAGGGCAAAACCCATTTTTCCAGAGCTGTGGTTGGTGATGTAGCGCACCGGATCGATGTTTTCCTGGGTCGGGCCGGCAGTGATCACGACGTGTTTGCCAGTCAGCGACTCACGCTTGAAGCTCTCGGCCGCGCACCAGGCCAGGTCGGTGGCTTCGAGCATACGGCCTAGGCCCACGTCGCCACAGGCCTGGCTACCGGAGGCGGGGCCAAACACCTTGATGTCGCGGCTTTGCAGCAGTTCGAGGTTTGCCTGAGTGGCCGGGTCACGCCACATTGCCTGGTTCATGGCCGGTGCCACGGCCACGGTGGCGTCGGTGGCCAGTACCAGGGTGGTCAGCAGGTCGTTCGCAACGCCTTGCGCCATACGCGCGAGCACGTCGGCTGTGGCTGGGGCAATCAGAACCAGATCGGCCCATTTAGCCAGTTCGATATGGCCCATCGCCGCTTCGGCAGCAGGGTCCAATAAATCCATGTGCACCGGGTGACCGGACAGTGCTTGCAGGGTGAGCGGAGTGATGAACTCCGCGCCACCGCGGGTCATGACGACGCGCACCTGCGCACCGTGTTCCAGGAGTCGGCGAATCAGTTCGGCACTCTTGTAGGCGGCGATGCCGCCGCCGACGCCGAGAACGATGCGCTTACGATACAGCCGCTGCATAGGCTTGCCTTTTGCTCAGTGATTGCACGCGGCGACGACGCCTCCCCAGGCCGAATCGTCGCGTAAAAATGAGCGGGTAATGTAGCACAGGGCGGAAAAACCGCAGTAACTGATAGACAAGGAGGTGGTGGATGAGCATCAGGGATTGGCCGGCGGCGGAGCGCCCGCGGGAAAAGTTACTGGAGCAAGGGGCGCTCAGCCTCTCGGATGCAGAGCTACTGGCGATCTTTTTGCGCACCGGGGTTCGCGGCTTCAGTGCGGTGGATCTGGCCCGTCATCTGCTCGGGCAGTTTGGCGGCCTGCGCGGCTTGTTGGAGGCTGATAGCAAGCGATTCAACCGCGAGTTCGGTCTCGGGCCTGCGAAGTTCGCCCAATTGCAGGCGGTGATGGAAATGTCTCGGCGTCATCTGGCCGACCGGCTACGCCGCGACTCGGCGTTCGAAAGCCCGCAGGCGGTCAAGGACTACCTCAAGGCGCAATTGCGGCATGAGCCGCACGAAGTTTTTGCCTGTCTGTTCCTGGATGCCAAGCACCGCTTGCTTGCATTCGAAGCGCTGTTCAATGGCACCATCGACACGGCCAGCGTTTACCCCCGGCAGGTGGTAAAACGTGCATTGGCGAACAATGCCGCGGCACTGATTCTGTGCCACAACCATCCATCGGGAGTGTCCGAACCCAGCTCGGCAGACCTGCATCTGACCTTGCGCCTCAAGGAGGCGCTGGCACTGGTGGATGTGCGGCTGCTCGACCACTTCATTGTCGGCGACGGCGAGCCGTTGTCGATGGTCGAGCACGGGTGGTTCAGCGTGTCGAGCTGACCTTGGCGAAGTCCTGACGACCGAACGGGCTGACCTGGTAACCCTGGACATTCTGGCGTACCAGGGCGGCAGCGGTGGGGTGCGCAAGGGGCAACCACAGCGCTTGTTGCTGGATCAGGGCCTGGGCTTGCTGGTACAGGCGACTGCGTACACTTTGGTCCGTAGTCGTCCTACCCGCGCTGATCAATTGATCGAGGCGCTGGTCGCAGTAGCGGGCGAAGTTGGTGCCCGACTTCACTGCAGCGCAAGCGAATTGCGGGCTGAGGAAGTTGTCCGGATCGCCGTTGTCGCCGGCCCAGCCCATGAACAGCAAGTCGTGCTCGCCGGCCTTGGCTCGGCGAATCAGCTCGCCCCACTCAATGACACGAATGTCTGCCTTGATGCCGATCTTGGCCAGGTCGGCCTGGAGCAACTGGGCACCGAGGCTCGGGTTGGGATTGAGCAAGCTGCCTTGCGGGCGTGTCCAGATCGTGGTGCTGAAACCGTCCTTGAGCCCGGCCTTGGCCAGCAGCGCTCGTGCTTTGTCGAGATCGGTCGGGTACCCCGGCAGGTCCTTGGCGTAGCTCCAGGTATTGGGCGGGTAGGGGCCATTGGCGGCCACTGCGGTGTCCTCGAACACCGCCTTGAGGTAGCTGGCTTTATCGAAAGCCAGGTTGATGGCCTGACGTACCTCGGGTTTATCCAGCGGCGCGTGTTGGCTATTGATAGCGACGAAGGCGGTCATGAAGGCCTCGGTCTTTTCTACTTTCAGCGTCGGATCCTGGGCAGCGGCAGCGACGTCCAGCGGCTTCGGTGACAAGGCTATCTGGCACTCATTGCGCTTGAGCTTTTGCAAACGCACGTTGGCGTCAGGGGTAATGGCGTAAATCAGCGGGTCGACACCTGGCTTGCCGTTGAAGTAGTCCGGATTGGCTCGATAGCGAATGACCGCATCTTTCTGGAAGCGGTTGAAGACAAACGGCCCGGTGCCAATCGGCTGGCTATTGAGCTTTTCCGGGGTGCCGGCCTTGAGGAGCTGGTCGGCGTACTCGGCAGAGTAGATTGAAGCGAAGCCCATGCTCAGGGTGGCGAGGAATGTCGCGTCCGGATGATTCAGGGTGAAACGTACCGACTGCGGCTCTGGCGCTTCAATCTGCTTGATCAGGCTTGGTAGCTGCAACGACTGGGCGTGCGGATAGCCGCTCTGGGCGATTTTGTGCCAGGAGTGAGCGGGGTAGATCATGCGCTGGAAGCTGAACAGCACATCGTCTGCGTTCAAGGTTCGGCTGGGTTTGAAATAGCCGGTGCTGTGAAACTTGACTTCCGGGCGCAGCTTGAACTCATAGATCAAGCCATCGGCTGAAACCGTCCAGCTTTCGGCCAGGCTTGGCACCACTTCGCCTTTTCCGGCGTCAAATTCCACCAGGCGGTTCATCAGCACGTCTGCCGAAGCATTGGTAGTGGTCAGCGAGTTGTACTGAACCACATCGAAGCCTTCGGGGCTGGCTTCGGTGCACACACTTAACGCGGCCGCTTGAGCGAATACAGGGCCGAGCAGGGTGGCGAACAACAGGGGTAGAGTAGCAACGCGCATAAAATTCCTTGGCTGATCGATGGCCCATCTGCCAGTGCAGTCTGGAAAAGTCCTACCCTAGTTCGCCGGACCGGAAATAACCATAGGCTTTTTTATCAATCTCGCGACGAGTGGTCGACACCTCTGCGGGCCAGTCGTTATGCTGCACCGGCGTGTCAGTCAGCAAGCCAAAGCACATCTTCTGTTGTTGTGCTCTGGTCTTTCTGGTATAAAGCAGCGCTCTTTTCTAGGGGCTCGGCTCGTCGCATCTGCTGATTGAGTCGATAAGACCCTGAAGAAACACGGCGCCTAGCGCCATTGACTGAGAGATTAAGCGGCCAACCCATGCCGGGTTGGGCATGTGGTTTTAGAGGGCTGAGGCATGTCGAGAGTCTGTCAAGTTACCGGTAAGGGTCCGGTGACTGGGAATAACATTTCCCACGCAAACAACAAAACCCGTCGTCGTTTCCTGCCGAACCTGCAGCATCATCGCTTCTGGGTCGAGTCCGAGAAGCGTTTCGTGCGTCTGCGCGTATCTGCCAAAGGCATGCGCATCATCGACAAGCGCGGCATCGATGCCGTTCTGGTCGACATTCGCCGTAACGGCGCTAAGGTCTAAGGGAGAGAATCATGCGTGAATTGATCCGTCTGGTGTCGACCGCTAATACCGGCCACTTCTACACCACCGACAAGAACAAGCGCACCACTCCGGACAAAATCGAAATCAAAAAATTCGATCCGGTTGTTCGCAAGCACGTGATCTACAAGGAAGCCAAGATCAAGTAATTGATCTAGCTGACGAAAAAAGGGCCCGTATCTCAGGATACGGGCCTTTTTTTTGCCTGTAGCGGCGGGCCGTTAATTGGTTTTCTGTTCGAACATCACGTAGATCTTGCGGCACGGCTCCAGAACTTCCCAGGTGCCCTTGAAGCCTGCCGGAATGACGAAGCGATCACCGCCACGCAGGGTTTTTGCCCCACCGTCTGCATCGCGCAGCACCGACACGCCCTGAACGATTTCACAGTACTCGTGTTCAGTGTAATTGACGGTCCATTGGCCGACTTCACCTTCCCACACGCCCGCAGCAAATTGTCCACATGGGCTGGAGTAGTGGTTATAGACCGCTTGTTCCGGGTCGCCTTTGAGCACCTTTTCGGCGGCAGGACGATAGCGTTCGGCTTCGGTAAGAACTTGGGCGAAGTCGATGATTTGATCAATGCGCATGGTCTGTTCTCTTGTTTGTTTAATAAAATGAACATCAGTAGGCGTTTGGTGCAATTATGTCAAATATATTGATAATTGGCCCGTCAGTGGTTTAGGGTGGCAGGTGCCTGTGCGCGTATCTCGCCCAGCCAGAATTTTTGACAGTGCCCGTGAGACCTCGTGCGGCACTGCACCTTAACAAGAGGAGGAGTTTCGTATGACCACCCTGACTCGTGCGGATTGGGAACAGCGTGCCCAACAACTGAATATCGAAGGTCGCGCTTTCATCAATGGTGAATACACCGCCGCCGTTTCCGGCGCGACGTTCGAATGCCTCAGCCCGGTCGATGGCCGTCTGTTGGCACAGGTTGCCAGCTGTGATGATGCCGATGCCCAGCGTGCCGTGGAAAACGCCCGCACCACCTTCGCCTCCGGCGTCTGGTCGCGCCTGGCTCCAGCCAAGCGCAAGGCCACCATGATCCGCTTTGCTGCCTTGCTCAACGCAAATGTCGAGGAGCTGGCGCTGCTGGAAACGCTGGACATGGGCAAGCCGATCAACGATTCGCTGACCATCGACGTACCTGGCGCTGCCCAGGCGCTGAGCTGGAACGGCGAAGCGATCGACAAGATCTACGATGAAGTCGCAGCGACTCCCCATGACCAGTTGGGCCTGGTGACGCGCGAGCCGGTAGGTGTGGTTGCCGCTATCGTGCCGTGGAACTTCCCATTGCTGATGGCCTGCTGGAAACTTGGCCCGGCCTTGGCTACCGGTAACTCGGTAGTGCTCAAGCCTTCGGAAAAATCGCCGCTGACAGCCATCCGCATCGCCCAGCTGGCAATCGAGGCCGGTATTCCGGCAGGCGTCCTCAACGTGCTGCCAGGTTATGGCCACACTGTGGGCAAGGCCCTGGCCCTGCACATGGACGTCGATACGCTGGTCTTCACCGGTTCGACCAAGATCGCCAAGCAATTGATGATCTACGCGGGCGAATCGAACATGAAGCGCGTATGGCTGGAAGCCGGTGGCAAGAGCCCGAACATCGTTTTCGCCGATGCTCCAGACCTGAACGCGGCTGCCGAAGCCGCAGCCAGCGCCATTGCCTTCAACCAGGGTGAAGTCTGCACTGCGGGCTCGCGTCTGTTGGTCGAGCGCTCGATCAAGGACAAATTCCTGCCACTGGTGCTCGATGCGCTCAAGGCCTGGAAACCGGGCAACCCGCTGGACCCGGCTACCACCGTAGGTGCGCTGGTCGATGCACAGCAGATGAACACCGTGCTGTCGTACATCGAAGCTGGTCACACTGACGGCGCCAAGCTGCTGGTCGGCGGCAAGCGCATTCTCGAAGAAACCGGTGGTACCTACGTGGAACCAACGATTTTCGACGGCGTCAGCAACGCCATGCGTATTGCCCAGGAAGAAATCTTCGGCCCAGTGCTGTCGGTACTGTCCTTTGATACCGTCGAGGAAGCCATCGCTATCGCCAACGACACGCCTTACGGCCTGGCTGCGGGTGTGTGGACTGCCGACATTTCCAAGGCTCACCTGACCGCCAAGGCACTGCGCGCCGGCAGCGTGTGGGTCAACCAGTACGACGGTGGCGACATGACCGCTCCGTTCGGTGGCTTCAAGCAGTCGGGTAATGGCCGTGACAAGTCCTTGCACGCGCTCGACAAGTACACCGAGCTGAAGGCGACCTGGATCAAGCTGTAACCGCAACCGTTCGATCCAGTTCACAGCCGGACCTTGCTCGACGCAGGTCCGGCTGTGTTGTTTCTGCAGATCCACAACAGCCTGGGAGGCTGCGATGCGTTGGGGAACCTATTTCGCCGTGCTGTCGGCGGTGCTCAGTGTCGGCCTTGCGCTGGGCGTGAGCATGCCGCTGGTGTCCTTGCGTCTGGAAGGCTGGGGTTATGGTAGCTTTGCCATTGGCGTGATGGCAGCGATGCCGGCTATCGGTGTGTTGCTGGGCGCCAGCTTGACCAGTCGGCTAGCTGCCCGTTTTGGTACGCCGGGGCTGATGCGCATGTGTCTGTGGGCAGGTGCGTTGTCCATCGGTTTGTTGGCGCTGCTGCCCAGCTATCCGCTGTGGCTGGTGCTGCGCCTGCTGATTGGCATGATCTTGACCATTGTGTTCATCCTCGGTGAAAGCTGGATCAACCAACTGGTTGTGGAGCAATGGCGAGGTCGCCTGGTGGCTTTGTATGGCAGTAGTTATGCCTTGAGCCAATTGGCTGGCCCGCTTTTACTGGGGGTACTGGGTTCAGAGGACGATTTTGGTTTCTGGGTCGGTGCAGGCTTATTGCTGCTGGCGCCCCTGGTGTTGCTCGGGCGTAACGGGGCGCCCACGGCGGAGTCCTGCAGCGTGACGCTTTTCGATTTGATTGGCTTCTGCCGACGGTTGCCGGTGATTGCCTGGGCGATCGCCTTGTTTGCTGCTTTCGAGGCGATGATTTTGACCTTGTTGCCGGTGTATTGCCTGCAGCAAGGCTTCACCACCGAGATTGCCTTGTTCATGGTTAGTACGGTGGTGATTGGCGATGCGCTGCTGCAACTGCCTATCGGCGCACTGGCCGACCGCATGTCCAGGCGTACGTTGTTCAGCGGCTGCGCGATGACCTTGCTGCTGTCGAGCCTGGCTATTCCAGTGATGCTGCAGACATGGATGATCTGGCCTCTGTGGGTGTTGTTCGGTGCCAGCGCCGGGGGCTTGTTCACGTTGTCGTTGGTGCTGATCGGCGAACGGTACCGCGATGATGCCCTTGTGCGCGCCAATGCACACGTCGCGCAGTTGTGGGGTATTGGTTGCCTGATCGGGCCGCTGGTTGCAGGTGCAGGTAGCCAGTGGGTCAGCGGGCATGCGTTGCCCCTGTTGATGGCTGCTGGCGCTGCCGGGCTGGTGGTACTTGCCCGGCGCCCGAATGCCTTCGAGCCTGCTCCGGCCTAAAGCATGCGCTCCAAGCCAACGGCCTTGCTGATCCAGGCATTGAAACGGCGCCACAGTCCGCCGGGTTCGGTGGTCAGCGTGTGCAGGCGGTGGTTGTCTTCGGTTACCCAGACCAGTTCGCCGTCGACCAGCCGCGGCTGGTAGCTCAGTGCCGGAGACATACCCTGTACCGCCAACTCGCGGGTGTATTCGGCAAGCTCCGGGCTGTCGACCAGTACGCCGACCTCGGTGTTCCACAGCACAGACCGAGGATCGAAGTTGAACGAGCCAATGAAGGTTTTGCGCCGGTCGAAGATGATCGCCTTGCTGTGCAGGCTCGAATCGGAACTGCCATAAAGGCTCAGGGTGCGTTTGGAACCGGGATCACCCGGCTGGCGACGTAGTTCATACAAGTGCACGCCATGCTTGAGCAGCGCCCGCCGATACGGCGCGTAGCCGCCATGCACCGCAGGCACATCGGTCGCCTCCAGGGAGTTGGTCAGCAGCTTGACCGAGACACCGGCATCGGCATGGCTGGTCAGGTACAGCAGACCGGTTTCACCGGGAACGAAATAGGCCGAGATCATGATCAGCTCATGCTGCACGTCGTTCATTTCCGGACCCAGCTGGTGAGTCATGAGCAACTGCGGGTCAGGCTCATCACGGGCCAGAACCTTGCTGGGTGCATCCCACAATGCCTGGTTATGGGCCCAGATCAGTTCGTTGCGCCACACGCCCAGACGGGGATTTGTCTTGTAGGCCATCAGGCGGTCGTACAGTGCTTTGCGTTCGACCTGGGCCGCGGCGAGCGAGGCTTCCAGGCGCTGGCGGCTGGCGCTCAGGTCTTCGGCGTCAGGCTGAGTCAGCATGAAGTCGCCAATCGGCTGGCTTAGAGCACTGTTCCAGTATTGATCGAAGCTATGACCCAGTTGTTCGGCTACCGGGCCGACGCCCAAGAGATCGATATCGGTGAAGTTGAGGTTGGGCTCGGCATCGAAGTACTCATCGCCCAGGTTGCGGCCGCCCACAATGGCCATGCTGTTGTCTACCAGCCACAGCTTGTTGTGCATGCGTCGATGTTGCAGGTTAAGGTTGAACAGCCTGCCCAAGGCGCGGGTCACGCCGGTGCTGCGGCCAAGGTGTAGCGGGTTGAAGACGCGAATATGGACGTTCGGGTGGGCGGCGAGGGTGGCTATCTTGTCGTCGATGCCGTCACTGGTGGTGTCGTCGAGCAGAATACGAACCCGCACGCCCCGGTCGGCAGCCAACAGTAGCTCATGCACCAAGGCACGGGTGCTGAGGCCGTCATGCACGATGTAGTACTGCAGGTCGATACTCGACTGGGCATTACGAATCAGTTCGGCGCGAGCGCGGAAGGCTTCATTGCTGTTGGGCAGCAGGCGAAAGCCGGAGCGGCCGTCATAGGCAGCAGCCTGGCGTTGTACTGAGCGGCCGAAGGCTGAGTCGCTGGCGGGCAGTGCTTGAGTAACTTGCCGTGGTTGTCCGACACTGGCGCATCCACTCAGGCCAAGCGTCAGCAGCAGCGACAGCAACAGGGGCAGCGCGCACAGGCTTCTCAAGGCAAACGGGTCCTTTGGTTCAATTGCTTATGGATATATCGACCGCGAACGGCGGCGGAAAGTTACCCGTCGTTGTCAGCTTCGGCCAGTAGACGAATGGCGGTCTCACCAACCTTGCGTACAGCGGCTTCGATTGCGGCTGTGGGGCGTGCCGCAAAATTCATCCGCAGGCAATTGCGGTACTTGCCGGAGGCGGAGAAGATACTGCCGACGGCAATTTGCACACCTTGCCCAAGTAAAGCCCGGTTCAGGCGAAGCGTGTCGAAACTTTCGGGCAACTCCACCCACAGCATGAACCCGCCCTGCGGTCGGCTGGCGCGAGTGCCTGGCGGAAAGTAGCGGGTGACCCAGTCGCTCATTTGATCGCGACTGCGTTGGTACTGGCTACGCATACGGCGCATATGCGGCGGGTAGTGGCCGGCCTCGATAAAGTCGGCAATGGCCAACTGCGGTTGGGTCGCGGTGCAACCGGTACTGATGTATTTCATGTGCAGCACCCGCTCCAGATATCGGCCAGGGGCTACCCAGCCAATACGCAGCCCTGGCGCCAGGGTTTTGGAGAAGGAACTGCACAGCAGCACCCGGCCGTCTTCGTCGAACGACTTGATGGTGCGCGGACGCGGGTAGGTATAGGCCAGGTCGCCATAGACATCGTCTTCCAGGATCGCTACGTCGAAACGCTGGGCCAGGATCAACAAGGCCTTCTTGCGCGCCTCGGGCATGATGTAGCCCAGAGGGTTGTTACAGTTCGGGGTGATCTGGATGAGCTTGATCGGCCACTGCTCAAGCGCCAGTTCCAGGGCCTCGAGACTTATGCCTGTGAGCGGGTCGGTGGGGATCTCCAAGGCTTTCATGCCCAGGCCCTTGAGGGTTTGCATGGCGCCGTGAAAACTCGGCGAGTCCACCGCGACGATATCTCCAGGCTGGCACACGGCGCGAATGCTGGCCGACAGTGCCTCGTGGCAGCCGGTGGTCACGACGAGGTCAGCCGGATCGATACTGCAGCCGGAGTCGAGCATCAGGCGGGCAATCTGTTCGCGTAGGGCCAGGGTACCGGAAATGGTGTCGTAATACAGGCCGGGCATGTCCTGGCGGCGGCTGAGTTGGGCCAGGCTGCGCAGCAGCGGCTTGAGCGTGGGGCTATCGATGTCGGGCATGCCACGGCCTAGTTGCACGACGTCTTTACTGGGTACGCTGCGCACCAATTCGATGACTTGTTCCCATTGGGAAATTTCCACGGGCCGTTGCGCCGGACGGCTCACCGCGGGCAGCGCAGGCAGGCTACGGTCGGTCGGCACGAAGTAGCCGGATTTAGGGCGCGGCGCTGCCAGGCCGTTATCTTCCAGCAGGCGATAGGCCTGCTGCACAGTGCTCAAGCTGACGCCATGCTCGACACTCAGCGCCCGTACAGACGGCAAGCGATCACCCGGGCGGTACAAGCCTTGCTCGATGCGGGCGCTGAGCAACTCAGCGAGATTGACGTAGAGGGTCATGGCATACTCCCGTGGCGCCGTGGGGCGGTCTACCAATACAGATGCTGAAAAAATACAGCATTCAGTGGGAAAACTGCCAATTCTGTATGGAAATAATATCGCTGCTTTGAATCTGTATTGCTTGCGCATGATCGCGCAAGCTTTTCCTACGGTTATTCAGACCCGGAGGATCAGGTGATGAGCGGTATTAGCGATGTGCGTCTTAAATTGCACGCTGAAGAACTGAGGCGTGAACAGCGTTTGAAGTTGTTCAATGTTCCAGTTGAGCTTGGGCGCTGGGGCTTGATGGCGCATCGATGGAACAGTCGTCGTGAGCTGTTGGAACTGACCCCCGAGCAATTGCGCGATATCGGCCTTACACCGGAGCAGGCACGCCAGGAGGGCTTGAAACCTTTCTGGCGTGGCTGAAGCTGAGTTCCTGACGCATAGGCAGCCGATCGCGGGGTATGCCGCTGCGGCAGGACGCAACAGTTCAGACCAACTCTTTCAGTCGGTGCCAGAGCATGCCCAGGGCCAGCAGTGGTGAGCGTAGGTGCTTGCCACCCGGGAAGGTGATGTGCGGCACTTTGGCGAACAGGTCGAAACGTCCGCTGTGCTGGCCGCTGATGGCCTCACCCAGAAGCTTGCCCGCCAGGTGGGTGGCATTGAGGCCGTGACCTGAGTAGGCCTGGGCAAAATAGACGTTTGGCTGGTCTGCCAGGCGACCGATCTGCGGCAGGCGGTTGGCGCCGATGCCGATCATGCCGCCCCACTGGTAGTCGATGCGTACATTGGCCAGTTGCGCAAAGACCTGAAGCATCTTTGGCCGCATATAGGCGGCGATGTCCTGCGGATCACGTCCGGAATAGTGGCATGCGCCTCCGAACAGCAGTCGGCGGTCAGCGCTGAGACGGTAGTAGTCCAGCGCTACGCGCTGGTCGCAAACCGCCATGTTCTGCGGCAGAAGTTCGTGAGCCAGCTCTTCGCTCAAGGGTTCGGTGGCGATGATGTAGCTACCGGCAGGTAGCACCTTGCCGCCCAGTTCAGTGTTGAGGTCGTTCAAATAGGCATTGCAACCGAGTACCAATGTACTGGCGAGCACTGATCCTTGGGCAGTGTGCACGCGCACCTGTGAGCCATAGTCGATACGGGTAACTGTCGACTGTTCGAATAGGCGAACCCCAAGCTTCTTGGCCACGCCTGCCTCGCCCAAGGCCAGGTTCAGGGGGTGCAGGTGCCCGGAGCCCATGTCGATCAGACCGCCCACGTAGCGGTCCGAGCCCACCACTGTGTGCATCTGTTCGGGTTGGACCAGGCGTAGTTCATGGCGGTAGCCCAGACCGCGTAGCTCTTCGGCATCTTCGGCGAAGCCTTGCAAATCCTTGGGCTTGTTGGCCAGATCGCAGTAGCCCCAGGTCAGGTCGCAGCTTATCGCGTGCCGCTCGATGCGCTGACGCACGATGTCCACCGCTTCCAGGCCCATCAATTTCAGTTCGCGTACACCGTCGCTGCCCAGCAGCGGGGTGAACTGATCAAGACCGTGCCCGACGCCGCGAATCAACTGCCCACCATTGCGACCACTGGCGCCCCAGCCGATTTTGCGGGCCTCCAGCAAGATGACATTGAGGCCGCGTTCAGCCAGTTCAATCGCTGTATTGAGCCCCGAAAAACCTCCCCCCACCACGCATACGTCGCAGCTCAACGCGCCGAGCAGCACCGGAAATTCGGGCTGCAACTGGCTGCTGGCTGCATAGTAGGAGGCGGCGTGGGAAGCAGGTGATTGAACAGGGGCGCTCATCGATGAGTCCTGATTTTAGTGTTTGGAAAAATTGACGCAGGATAAGCTGCACTTTCGATACGGGGCAACCATGGGGCAAAATACCGTCGTCCCCGTTCCCCACCGCAGGCCGCCATGAGTTGTAACAGCCACAAGATCCGATTCCTGCGCGATCAGATCCCATCTTTCGAGTGTGTGCCCGGCTGCCATGACTGCTGCGGGCCGGTGACCACGTCTTCGGAAGAAATGGCCCGCTTGCCGCGCAAGAGTGCGGCCGAACAGGAAGCCGCCCTGGCCGAGCTGAATTGTGTGCACCTGGGGCCTGATGGCTGCACCGTGTACGAAGAGCGGCCGCTGATCTGCCGACTGTTCGGTACCACAGAGCGCCTGCCATGCCCCAACGGTCGCGGGCCGGTCGAAATGATTGACCCGCAGGCAGAGAAGCTGGTGCATCAGTTCATTGCCAGTACCCGCCAGGTGCTGGTCTAGGGCTTAGTCTGGAATCGGCAGGTTAAGGCTCTCCTTCACTTCTTCCATGACGATGTAACTCTTGGATTCGCGAACGTGCGGCAATTTTAGAAGAATATCGCCTAATAGCTTGCGATAAGACGCCATCTCCGAGATTCGTGCTTTCACCAGGTAGTCAAAGTCGCCCGACACCAGGTGGCATTCCAGCACATGGGGAAGTTTCAGTACCGCGCGGCGAAATTCTTCGAACGTGTCGCCAGACTTGTAATCCAGGCCTATCTCGACGAACACCAGCAAACTGCCCTTCAGGTGCTGCGGGTTGAGCCGGGCGTTGTAGCCCATGATGATGCCTTCTCGCTCCAGGCGCCGCACTCTTTCGGTGCATGGCGTCGTCGAAAGACCCACCTTCTCGCCCAGTTCAGTAAACGAAATGCGTCCATCGGATTGCAGTATGCGCAGGATGTTGCGGTCGATCTTATCCAGTTCACGTTTGCTTTGGTGCTGGGTTCTCATAGTGGATGCCCCTCCGTAAAAGCCAACCTTGCCGAGAATTCTCGCCAAATATAGGCTTTTATACAGTGAAAAGCACTGGTCATACCTTCCTATACTGCGCCCATCTACGCCACTAACAACAAATGTCAGCTATACGCTGCGTCGAGGGTAATAAACATGCGAGTTCTGGTACTTGGTAGCGGTGTCATCGGAACCGCCAGTGCCTACTATCTGGCACGGCAGGGTTTTGAAGTCGTTGTGGTCGACCGCCAACCGGCAGTCGCCATGGAAACCAGCTTTGCCAACGCCGGCCAGGTCTCGCCAGGCTACGCTTCGCCGTGGGCTGCTCCCGGTGTGCCACTGAAGGCCATCAAATGGCTGCTCGAGCGTCACGCACCGTTGGCAATCAAAGCCACTGCAGACATCGATCAGTACCTGTGGATGGCGCAGATGCTGCGCAACTGCACAGCCAACCGTTATGCCGTGAACAAAGAGCGCATGGTGCGTCTGTCCGAGTACAGCCGTGATTGCCTCGACGAGTTGCGTGCAGAAACCGGCATCGCCTACGAAGGCCGTATGCTGGGTACTACCCAACTGTTCCGTACCCAGGCGCAACTCGATAGCGCCGCCAAGGACATCGCTGTGCTTGAGCAGTCCGGCGTGCCGTACGAAGTGCTCGACCGTGAGGGCATTGCCCGCGTCGAGCCAGCCCTGGCTAACGTTACCGATATCCTTGCTGGCGCCCTGCGTTTGCCAAACGACCAGACGGGCGACTGCCAGATGTTCACCACCCGCCTGGCGGAAATGGCGATCAAGCTGGGGGTCGAGTTCCGCTTTGGCCAAGACATTCAGCGTCTGGACTACGCCGGTGACCGCATCAACGGTGTGTGGATCGATGGCAAGCTGGAAACGGCCGACCGCTACGTCCTGGCATTGGGCAGCTATTCGCCGCAACTGCTCAAGCCGTTGGGTATCAAGGCGCCGGTTTATCCACTCAAGGGTTACTCCCTGACCGTGCCGATCACCGACCCGGCAATGGCGCCGACTTCGACCATTCTCGACGAAACCTACAAAGTAGCGATTACCCGTTTCGACAACCGTATTCGTGTTGGTGGCATGGCTGAAATCGCCGGTTTTGACCTGTCGCTGAATCCGCGTCGACGCGAAACGCTGGAGATGATCGTCAACGATCTCTATCCTCGCGGCGGCGATCTGAGCGAGGCCAGTTTCTGGACCGGCCTGCGCCCGACCACGCCGGACGGTACGCCGATTGTAGGTGCCACACCGTTCCGCAACCTGTTCCTCAATACCGGTCACGGTACGCTGGGCTGGACCATGGCGTGCGGTTCGGGCCGCTTGCTGGCGGATTTGATCGCACGTAAAAAGCCACAGATCAGTGCCGAAGGCCTCGATATTTCTCGTTACGGAAAACACCAGGAGCCTGCAAAACATGTCAGTCCAGCGCCAGCTCACCAATGAGCGCATGAGTCAGATCGTCACCCACAATGGCACCGTCTATCTGGCGGGCCAGGTGGGGGACGACATGAATGCGGGAATTGAGCAGCAGACCCGTGAAACCCTGGTCAACATCGAGCGTCTGCTGGATCTGGCCGGTACCGACAAGAGCCGCTTGCTCTCGGTGACCATCTATTTGAAGGACATCGATGCGCACTTCCAGGGCATGAACAGTGTCTGGGACACGTGGCTGCCCAAAGGCGTCGCGCCTGCACGCGCGACTGTCGAAGCCAAGCTGTGCGAGCCGGAAATTCTCGTAGAGCTGTCGGTAGTGGCTGCACTGCCGTAATAGCAATCCCTCACCCGGTGCCGTTGGTGGCCTACAAGCTGCAATCGAGCACCGGGTTTTTTACTATAACCAGACTGCCAAGAAGGCTGCCGCCATGCGTCCTGCTCGTGCCCTGATCGATCTTCAAGCTCTGCGTCACAACTACCAACTGGCTCGCGAATTGTCCGGTGCCAAGGCCTTGGCCGTGATCAAGGCTGACGCCTATGGCCATGGTGCCGTGCGTTGCGCCTTGGCGCTCGAGCAGCAGGCCGATGGTTTCGCCGTAGCTTGCATCGAAGAGGCGTTGGAGTTGCGAGCGGCGGGGATCAAGGCGCCGGTATTGTTGCTCGAAGGTTTTTTTGAAGCCAGCGAACTGGAGCTGATTGCCCAGCATGACCTGTGGTGTGTTGTGCATTCGCTGTGGCAGTTGGAAGCTATCGAGCAGGCGCGCTTGAGCACGCCGATCACCGTCTGGCTCAAGCTCGACAGCGGCATGCACCGGGTAGGTTTGCATCCCAAGGATTACCAGGCGGCCTATCAGCGCTTGCTCGCCAGCGGCAAGGTCACCCGTGTGGTGTTGATGAGTCACTTCGCCCGTGCGGACGAGCTCGACAGTGCTGCCAGCAACGATCAGGTCGCGGTATTTCAAGCCGCCCGTCAGGGCCTGAGTGCCGAAATCAGCCTGCGTAACTCGCCGGCTGTGCTGGGTTGGCCGGCCATTCCAAGTGATTGGGTGCGCCCGGGCATCATGCTCTACGGCGCCACGCCGTTTGAAGTGCCGCAAGCTGAAGCTGTCCGTCTGCAACCGGTTATGACCCTGCAATCACGCGTGATCAGCGTGCGCGAATTGCCTGCCGGTGAGCCAGTGGGCTATGGCGCTAAATTCATCAGCCCGCGCCCGACTCGCGTCGGTGTGGTTGCCATGGGATATGCCGATGGCTACCCGCGTCAGGCGCCGACCGGTACTCCGGTCATGGTCGCAGGCAAGCGCAGTCAGTTGATTGGCCGAGTGTCGATGGACATGCTGTGCATTGATTTGACCGACGTACCGGAAGCCGGCATCGGCAGCCCGGTAGAGCTATGGGGCAAAAATGTGCTGGCCAGCGATCTGGCGCAGCAGGCGGGAATGATTCCGTACCAGATATTCTGCAACCTCAAACGTGTGCCGCTGGACTATATCGACGATTGAGGCGCCAAAGCGGACAGGCTGCGGGTCGAAGTGTTGTAAATACTGAACGCTGTTGCGATGATATCGTTCAATTTCGACCCCACTCGTTCGTTTAGGAGGGCTCCAGCATTGGACGTCGGTGAACGACTGCAAGCCATTCGCAAGCTCAAGGGCCTGTCCCAGCGTGAACTCGCCAAACGGGCGGGCGTCACCAATAGCACTATCTCGATGATCGAGAAGAACAGCGTAAGCCCTTCAATCAGCTCGTTGCGTAAAGTGCTGGGCGGTATTCCGATGTCCATGGTCGAGTTTTTCTCGGAAGAACTTCAGCCGGAAAACCCCACGCAAATCGTTTACAAGGCTCATGAGTTAATCGACATTTCTGACGGTGCCGTAACCATGAAACTGGTCGGTAAGGCGCATCCGAGCCGGGCGATTGCATTTCTTAACGAAGTGTACCCACCGGGTGCCGATACCGGTGAAGAAATGCTCACTCACGACGGTGAGGAAACCGGGATTCTCCTTGAAGGGCGCCTGGAACTGGTGGTCGGTCTGGAAACTTTTATTCTCGAAGCGGGCGATAGCTACTATTTTGAAAGTACCAAGCCGCACCGTTTCCGCAACCCCTACGATGAGCCGGCTCGGCTGATCAGCGCAGCGACGCCGGCCAACTTCTAAAGTGTGTGACACGCGGCGGATTGTCGCGGCTAAGACCCTTTGGACATTAGGGTTGTTTCGGTATGGCAGGGTTCCCGTTATACTTGCGCCGCCTGCGAAACCGTGGCCGCGGGCGTGACTAGCCACCATGAGGGTGTACGCGTGAATCTAATCAAGAAAATGCTGGCCGTACCAGCTGCCGTATTGGCCCTTTGGGCAGTCAGCGCAACAGCTGCGACCAACGACGACATTGCCAAGCGACTCGAACCAGTCGGACAAGTGTGTGTACAAGGTCAAGAATGCAAGGGCATGGAAGTTGCTGCTTCCGCAGGCGGCGGCGCTGCCAAGACCCCGGACGATATTATCGCCAAGCACTGTAATGCCTGTCATGGCAGTGGCTTGCTGGGCGCACCGAAAATAGGTGACACCGCTGCCTGGAAAGAGCGTGCCGACCACCAAGGTGGCCTGGACGGTATCCTGGCCAAAGCAATCACCGGCATTAACGCCATGCCGCCTAAAGGCACTTGCGCGGATTGCTCGGATGACGACCTGATGGGCGCCATCAAGAAAATGTCCGGCCTGTAAGCCTGCAATTTCGACAACAAAGCCCGCCACGAGCGGGCTTTGTTGTTTCTGCAGGCCAGGCTCGCTCCCGCTGGTGTGGACTGGGGAGCAAACTCAAGCCATGCTCGGTCCAACCTGCAAGGATGACCGGGAGGCGCAGATGCCACAGAGTTGCTCAATCGAAAAGGCAGTAGACGAAGTGTTGGCGCGTTTGCCCGCACATATCCACATGGGGCTGCCCTTGGGCCTCGGCAAGCCCAACGCTTTCGTCAACGCCTTGTATGCGCGTGTTCGGCAACTGCCCCAGCGGCGTTTGACGATTTATACCGCGCTCAGCCTGGGGCGGCCTGATCTAGGCGACGGCCTGCAGCGGCGCTTTCTCGAACCGTTCCTCGAACGGGTATTTGCCGACTATGAAGAGCTCGAGTACCTGAGCGACCTGCGCAAGGATTGTTTGCCAGCCAACATTCGCGTCGAGCAGTTTTTCATGCAGCCCGGCAGCCTACTGCACAGCGCCACGGCTCAACAGGATTACGTCAGCAGTAACTACAGTCACGCAGCGCGGGACATCAATGCGAAAGGTTTGAACCTGGTGGCGCAGTTGGTAGCGCAGGATACGCAGTACCCAGACCACCTGAGCCTCAGCTGTAATCCGGATATCACGCTCGATCTGCTGCCGATGATCGAGCGCCGTCGTGCTGCCGGGGAAACCATCCTGCTGTTGGGTCAGGTGCACGCCGAGCTTCCCTACATGCCCGGTGGCTCGGAATTGCCCCGTCAGGATTTCGACTTACTGATTGATTCGGTTGAGCGCAGGCGGCTGTTTTCCACACCGAATATGCCAGTCACGCCCCAGGATCATTTCATCGGCTTGCATGCCAGCACCCTGGTGCGCGACGGCGGCACCCTTCAGATCGGCATCGGGGCCATGGGCGACGCCCTGACCGCGGCGCTCCTGGCGCGAGAGTCTGAGAGCCAAGCCTACCAGGCACTCCTGGGTGCGATGAACCTGCATCCCTGGCACGCCTTGATCGAGCGCGAAGGCGGCACCGAGCCTTTCGTTCACGGCTTGTATGGCTGTAGCGAAATGTTCGTCAACGGCCTGTTGGCACTGTTGGAAGCAGGCATTATCCGGCGCCCGGTCGCTGGCGGCGTGTTGGCACATGGCGGCTTCTTCCTCGGGCCTCGGGCGTTTTATCAGCGCTTGCGCGACATGCCGCTGGAAAGCCGCAAACGTATCGACATGTGCGCAATCAGCTACATCAACGAACTGTTCGGCGAGGAAGCGCTCAAGCGTTCGCAGCGCCTGGATGCACGCTTCATCAATACCGTGTTCACCATGACCCTCATGGGGGCCGGGGTTGCCGACCAGTTGGAAGACGGACGGGTACTCAGCGGCGTTGGGGGGCAATACAACTTTGTCGCTCAGGGTCATGCCCTGGAAGGTGCACGCTCGATTCTACTGCTGCGTAGTTGGCGGGAGTCGGCTGGGGAGGTGAGCTCGAATCTGGTCTGGGAGTACGGCCACTGCACTATTCCAAGGCACCTGCGTGATGTGGTCGTCACTGAGTACGGGATCGCCGACCTGCGCGGGCAGACCGATGCCGAAACCATCCGGCGACTTCTGCAGATCTGCGATTCGCGTTTTCAGGCCGGGTTGATCGCACAGGCGCAGAAGGCCGGCAAGCTGCCGTCCGACTTTGCCTTGGCGCCACGCTTTACCGACAACACACCGCAGCGCTTGCAACGCTTGCGTGACGGGCACGCGCAGTTGTTCCCCGAGTACCCGTTGGGCAGTGATTTCACTGAGCAAGAGCGCGATTTGTTGCGTGCGTTGAACTGGCTCAAGAGCAAATTCAAATTGAGCGAGGTACTGTCGTTGGGCAAGGCCGCCTTGGACGCTCCGGCACCGGAGGCTTATCCACAGCAGTTACAGCGCATGGGACTGGCGCAGCCGCAGGGGCTCAAGGATGAGCTGTACCAGCGCTTGCTGCTGGCGGGGTTGCAGGCGACTTCGTCGGTTTGAGGACACTATCGCAGGGCAAGCCCGCTCCCACGACTTTTGTGTGGGAGCGGGCTGTCCCCGCGACATGAGCGCCGGCTTACTCGATGAAAGTAACCACGCCATCCTTGAGCGACTTGACCCGGGCCAGCGACTCAACGCGGTAGCCCTGGCTGTCCAGTTCGGCACGGCCGCCCTGGAACGACTTCTCGATAACGATACCCAGGCCGGCAACGGTAGCGCCAGCTTGTTTGATGATCGAAATCAGGGCCTGAGAGGCTTTGCCATTGGCCAGGAAGTCGTCGATCACCAGCACGCGATCGCTGCTGTTGAGGTGGCGCGGGGAGATCGCCACGGTGTTTTCAGTCTGCTTGGTGAAGGAATATACCGACGCGGTCAGCAGGTTTTCGGTCAGGGTCAGCGACTGGTGCTTGCGCGCGAAAATCACCGGTACACCCAGCTTCAAGCCGGTCATCACCGCCGGGGCGATACCCGAGGCCTCGATAGTGACGATCTTGGTGATGCCGGAGTCGGCGAACCGACGGGCAAACTCGTCGCCAATCAGTTGCATCAGCGCAGGGTCGATCTGATGGTTAAGAAACGCATCGACTTTGAGAACCTGATCGGAAAGCACGATGCCTTCTTCGCGAATCTTCTGGTGCAGTGCTTCCACTGTGGTATTTCCTCGATGTAGCAAGAGTGGCCACGGCAGTACGCCGCAGCAAAGGTTGATTATCTAACGTTTAAGCATGGCGCGGATATCGGCCAATGCATTATTGCCGCGTGCGGCCTTCACTTCGGTCGGCGCATCGTCAAGGCCTTCCCAGGCCAGGTCATCATCCGGCAGCTCGTCGAGGAAGCGGCTTGGCGAGCAATCAATGATCTCGCCGTACTGCTTGCGCTTGGCTGCAAAGGTGAAAGCCAGGGTCTGGCGTGCGCGGGTAATGCCCACGTAGGCAAGACGTCGTTCTTCCTCGATGGTGTCAGCTTCGATGCTGGAGCGGTGGGGGAGAATCTCTTCCTCCATGCCCATGATGAACACATAAGGAAACTCCAGGCCCTTGGACGCATGCAGCGTCATCATTTGCACGCCCTCGGCACCGTCTTCCTCTTCCTGCTGACGTTCAAGCATGTCACGCAGGACCAGCTTGCCAATGGCCTCCTCGATGGTCATTTCACCGTCTTCATCCTTTTCGAGGGTATTTTTCAATGCCTCGATCAGGAACCAGACGTTGCCCATTCGAAAGTCTGCAGCTTTGTCGCTGGAACTGTTGGTGCGAATCCAGTTTTCGTAATCGATGTCGGTGACCATGCCGCGCAAGGCCGCGATAGGGTCTTCCAGAGCGACTTGCTCACGAACCTTGTCCATCCAGCGCTTGAAGCGCTGCAGACGGTCGGTGAAACGGCTGTCCAGATGCTCGCCCAGGCCCAGCTCTTCACTGGCGGCGTACATCGAAATCTTGCGGTCGGTGGCGTAGTTGCCGAGCTTTTCCAGGGTGGTTGAGCCAATTTCGCGGCGCGGCACGTTGATCACGCGCAGGTAGGCGTTGTCGTCATCCGGATTGACCAGCAAGCGGAAGTAGGCCATCAGGTCTTTGACTTCCTGACGCCCGAAGAAACTGTTGCCGCCAGACAGGCGATACGGCACCTGATGGTGCTGCAGCTTCAACTCAATCAGCTTGGCCTGGTAGTTGCCGCGGTAAAGAATGGCGAAATCGCTGTAGGGGCGATCGGTACGCAGGTGCAGGCTGAGAATTTCCATGGCCACCCGTTCGGCCTCGGCTTCCTCGTTCTTGCAGCGGATCACACGAATCTCGTCACCATGGCCCATCTCACTCCACAACTGCTTTTCAAAGGCATGCGGGTTGTTCGAGATGAGCACGTTGGCGCAGCGCAGAATACGGCTGGTGGAGCGGTAGTTCTGCTCCAGCATCACCACCTTCAGTGACGGATAGTCCTCTTTGAGCAGCATCAGGTTTTCTGGACGTGCGCCGCGCCAGGCGTAGATCGACTGGTCGTCGTCGCCCACCACGGTGAACTGGTTGCGCGTGCCGATGAGCATTTTCACCAGCAAATACTGGCTGGCGTTGGTGTCCTGATATTCATCCACCAGCAGGTAGCGAACTTTGTGCTGCCATTTTTCCAGGATGTCGGCGTGCTCCTGGAACAACTTGACCGGCAGCAGGATAAGGTCGTCGAAGTCCACCGCGTTGAACGCCTTGAGCGTGCGCTGGTAATGGGCATAGACGATGGCGGCGGTCTGCTCCTTGGGATTGCGCGCCTTTTCCAATGCTTCAGGCGGCAGGATCAGATCGTTTTTCCAGGCGCCGATCATGTTCTTGATCTCGTCGACGCCATCGTCGCCCGAATACTCTTTCTGCATGATGTCGGTCATCAAGGCTTTGACGTCAGTCTCGTCAAAGATCGAGAAGCCCGGTTTGAAACCCAGGCGCTGATGCTCCTTGCGGATAATGTTCAGGCCCAGGTTGTGGAATGTCGACACAGTCAGGCCGCGCCCTTCGCCTTTGCGTAGCAGGGTGCCGACCCGCTCTTTCATCTCGCGCGCGGCCTTGTTGGTGAAGGTCATCGCCACGATGTATTGCGCACGAATGCCGCAATTCTGGATCAAGTGCGCGATTTTACGGGTGATCACGCTGGTTTTGCCGGAACCGGCACCGGCGAGCACCAAAAGAGGGCCGCCGACATAGTTCACGGCTTCTTGTTGCCGGGGATTGAGTCGGGACATGAAGAAAACCGGGGTCGCCTGAAAAATAGCCGGGCATTTTAGCAGGCGTAGAGAGATTCTGCCGCGACCGTCTGACAGTGTGACGTACCACTCGATCTAAATTTGCCGCTTTTGATACTTTCCCGCAGGATGCATGGCGAAACCTGCGGGATGTCGGCAAATGGATAGGCGCGACTTTAAGTGAAAATCATTTTCACTAATGGTTTAGGATGAGCCTCTCGCTGCCCATTGTCATTTGACTGCGTCCACGTCCTAAGGAGCCAGCTTGTCTACGCCTGTCGAACCCTTGCGTTTGCTGTTGCTGGCTGATGAGCCCGAATGGGCCTCGGCCCTGCGTGATTGTCTGGCACCGCTGGCGGGTAGCGCGGTGATGTTGACCGCACCCAGCTGGGACGCGGTCGATAGTTTGTTTGCCAATGACCGCAACGCATTGGTACTGGCAACGCCGCAGCTGCAGCCTGCGCCAGGGCGCTGCATCCTGCCGATGGTGTTGTTGCTTGAGCAGGAACCGCAATCGCCACCACCGGGCGTCAGCGACTGGCTGGTGCTTGATCAGTTGGGCCCCGATATCCTGCGCCGTAGCCTTCGTCATGTACGTGAGCGTGGCGTGCTGGAAGCCACCTTGCAGCGCCTGGCCGAGCAGGACCCGTTGACCGGTATCGCCAATCGCCAGGGCTTCCAGACCCTGCTGGCCGCACGCCTGGCCGACAATGAGGGACGGGGCGTCGCCCTTGGGCATCTGGACTTGGATAACTTCCGTCGAGCCAACGACGCGCTGGGTCACCAGGCTGGCGACCGCTTGATTCTGCAGGTGGTCGGGCGTTTGAAGAGCCAGCTTGAGGCCGGTGACCAGGTGGCGCGCCTGGGCAGTGATGAATTTGCCCTGCTGATCGATACGCGACGTGAACCGCAACGTGCCGAGTGGATGGCCGAACGCATTACCGAGGCCTTGGCCGAGCCCTATTGGGTCGATGGCGAGAGCTTGCTCCTCGGCTGCAGCCTGGGTGTTGCCCATGCGCGTGCGCAGGGTGGCGCTGATCCTTTGATGTGGCACGCTCACATTGCCATGCAGCAGGCCAAAGGTACCCAGGGTTGCACCTTTCATATCTTCAACGAGCGAATAAACCGCAACGCTCGCAGCCTCGCTGATCTGGAGAGCGAGTTGCGCCGCGCCCTGCGTCGCGATGAACTGGAGTTGCACTATCAGCCTCGGCTGGACATGACCGACGGGCGCATCGTTGGCCTGGAAGCGCTGGTGCGCTGGCGGCATGCCGAGCGTGGTTTGTTGCCACCCAGTGAGTTCGTGCCGCTCGCCGAGCAGAGTGGTTTGATTGTGCCCTTGGGGTACTGGGTAATCTCACGAGCCCTGCGCGACATGCAGGCGCTGCGGGAAAAGGGCCTGGCGCCCTTGCACATGGCGGTGAACCTGTCGTTCCGCCAGTTTCAGGACAGCCAGCTGTTGGCGACGCTGAGTCGGCTGATCATCGAGCATGGCGTGGATGCGCGATGGCTGGAGTTCGAACTTACCGAGACGGCGGTGATGCGCCGTAACGATCTGGTCGAGCAAACCATGGATGCCCTTGGGCGGCTGGGCGTGCGCTTTTCTCTCGATGACTTTGGCACTGGTTTCTCATCCTTCGTCCACCTCAACAGCCTGCCGATTACCCTGCTCAAGGTCGATCGCAGTTTTGTCGGTGGCATGGAAAAGCGTGAGGAGAACCGCAAGCTGGTCCACGCCATGATCAACCTGGCGCATAACCTTAACCTCGAGGTGGTGGCCGAAGGGGTGGAAACCCCCGAGCAATTGGACCTGCTGCGCAGTTTCAACTGTGACCAGGTTCAGGGGTTTCTGATCAGCCGGCCGTTGCCAATCGATGAGCTGATGACGTTTCTACTCAGTGGCGCGGCGCAGCAATCCATCGCCTTGTAGTGGGGCAACCGTGGTCTGGGAGCAGGCGTTGCTGGCGTTGGGGCTGCTGCGCAGCCCTTCGCGGATAAATCCGCTCCGAGTGCAGTTTTACGCCGCTGATACGGCAGTTTTCAAGCTGCCAGCATTGCGCAGTAAGCGCTTCATCCGCCACTCGAACGCCAGTGTCAGGCTTATTGCCGCACAGGCCAGGCCCACTGCCAGGCCCCACCAGACGCCGACCGCACCCATCCCGAGGGTAAAGGCCAGCAGCCAGGCTGCCGGAGCGCCAATCACCCAGTAACAGAACAGTCCCACCAGGAAGGTGGTCTTGGCATCCTTGAGGCCACGAATCGAGCCCATGGCGATGGTTTGTACGCCATCGAACAGCTCGAACCAGGCCGCAACCATCAGCAGGCTCACGGCCAATTGGATAATGTCGGCGAAGGCGGGATCACCGTGATCGAGGAACAGCCCCACCAACGGATCAGGCAACAGCCAGAACAGGATGGCGAACATCAGCATCATCGTCGCCCCGAAACCGATGCCGACCCGCCCGGCATGCCGCGCGCCAGGTAGATTACCCGCGCCATAGTAGAGGCCGACGCGCATGGTGACCGCATAAGACAGCCCGGCCGGGATCATGAAGGCGGTGGAAACGATCTGCAGGGCAATCTGGTGGGCTGCCAGTTCCGTGCTGCCCAGTACGCCCATGCACAGCGCGGCAAAAGCGAACAAGCCGACTTCCACCGTATAGGTTCCGCCAATGGGCAGTCCCAGGCGCCAGAGCTCACGCAGGGCTGGCCAGGAGGGGCGGCTCAGGCCAGTGCGAATCGGATAAGGGGCATAGGCCGGGTGCCAGCGTATGTATAGGGCCATGGCCACGGCCATGCAGTTGGCAACGACGGCCGTGACCAGGCCGATTCCGACCAGGCCCAGCTTGGGCAAGCCGAACATGCCTTCGATCAGCGCATAGTTGAGCAGGAAGTTGGCCACCGTGCCGATCAGGCTGATGACCATTACTGGCGTCGAGCGGCCGATGGCGCTGGTGAAGCCGCGCAAGGCCATGAAGCTCAAGTAGCCGGGAAGGGCCAGAGGAAGCAGGAGCAGGAATTGGGCGGCGGCTTCGACGTTGTTCGGGCTTTGGCCCAGTAGCAGCAACACCGGTTCAAGGTTCCACAGCGCTAGCGCTGCGACAATGGCCATGGCCCAAGCCAGCCACAGTCCGGCCTGAGTCAGGCGGGTAGCGCCGGGTATGTCACCGGCACCTTTGCGTATCGCCACCAGGGTACCGACGGCAGCAATCACTCCCAGGCAGAAAATCGACACGAACGAATAGCTGGCCGCACCCAGGCCACCGCCGGCCAGGGCCTGTGGGCTGATGCGGGCCATCATCAGGGTGTCGGTCAGCACCATCAGCATGTGGGCCAACTGCGAGGCGATCAGCGGACCGGCCAGGCGCAGCAGAGCCTTGAGTTCATGTGTGGGTGCGACCTGCATTGAATCGTCCTTTTTTGAAGCTGATTTCGGAAAGTTTGAAATTCTCATCTTTTGTAAGGTTTTGCACAAAAGGATAAAAGCGATCATTGGCATGATTAAAACTCATGCCGGTATGATGTTGACCAACACTCAGGCAGCACCTGCAGGATTGACCACATGTCCCGTCGTTTACCGCCGTTGTATGCGTTGCGAGCCTTTGAGGCTGCTGCCAGGCACAGCTCGTTCACCCGCGCCGGGGATGAGTTATCAATCACCCAGAGCGCAGTCAGCCGACACATCCGCACATTGGAAGAACATTTCGCCTGCCGGTTATTCGTGCGCAATGGCCGCAGCTTGCAGCTCAGTGAGGCGGCCCGCTTGCTGCTGCCCGGGGTGCGCGAAGGTTTTGCCGCGCTGGAACGTGCCTGCAATACGCTACGCAGTGAGGACGACATCTTGCGCATGAAGGCACCTTCGACGCTGACCATGCGTTGGTTGCTCGCGCGACTCAGCCGATTTCGTCATCTGCAACCGGGCAACGAGGTGCAACTGACAAGTGCTTGGATGGATGTTGATCACGTCGATTTCAACCATGAGCCATTCGATTGTGCGGTGTTGCTGGGCGATGGGCGCTTTCCCCCGGACTGGGAAGTGGTACGGCTGTTTTCTGAGCTATTGATTCCGGTGGGCGCGCCCGATCTCCGGGCGGACGGCCCCTGGGACGCCAAGCGCCTGGCAGGCATCGAGTTGCTCCATCCGACACCTGACAAGCGCGACTGGCGCAGTTGGCTGGCGCGCATGGGCCTGACCGACAAGGTCTCGCTGAAGGGTGGGCAAGTGTTCGATACCCTGGAGCTGGGCATGATTGCGGCAGCCCGGGGGTATGGCGTATCGATGGGTGATCTGCTGATGGTGGCCGAGGACGTGGCTCAGGGGCGTTTGAGCCTGCCCTGGCCAACGGCGGTAGCCAGTGGTCTGGATTATTACCTGGTGTGGCCAAAGACCCGGCCGGGGGGCGAGCGGTTGCGCCGCTTGAGTGACTTCCTGCAGGGCGAAGCCGCCGCGATGGACCTGCCGAAGGTGCAGGTCCTCAGTTAATTATCGCGGCAGTTGTCGGCGCGGGCTGGCCCGGCGATGACGCCGTTACAACTCAGGCAAGTCCAGCGCTCGGGCACACGCCTGCAACGAACGCTGCTGACTTTGGGCATACAGCGCCAGCTCATCCTGTACCGACCTGCCCAATGCCTGTTCGAACGCATCGCGATTGGCATTGCTGCCGTACTCGCTATGGGCATCGTCCCCCAGGTTGGACTGGAAGATCCCCGCAGCGCTGACCGGTAGGAAGTCTTCGTACACCAGTGCTGCAAATTGCACATGCCCGGCGTCGATCAGTCCTTGTAACGAGGTTGGGCGCTGGGTTTCTCCACGTGCTGCAAGGCCACGTTCGGTCGGGAAGTAGTGAAAGTACGCCAGGTCCTGTTCACGCATTTGCGCCAAGTCGTCCGGAAATGCCTGAAAGCTTTCCTCGAGCAAGTTCATGTAGCGCTCGGCGTTGGCTTCTGCCGGCACGCCACCCAGCGAGTCACGCGCGGCATCAAGCAGTTGGTCATACAGCTGGCGACCTTTGGGCGTCAGTGCTGCGCCGCGCTGCTCGATCTCGCCGAAACGGGCGGTATGGCTGCCGCTGGCAGCGCCCTGCTGATCGCTGAAGGCGACCTTTTCCTGCAGGGCTTTGAAACTGGTCTGGCGCAGCAGGATAGGGCAGCGACGCGGTGGTGGACCTTCGATCACGGCCTTGGGTGAAATGCCTTTGGCTGGCATGCCTGCCTGAATGGCGTCGATGTCGAGGGTTCGCGGTGTCAGGTGATTGATGTGCGGGCCTTTGAACGCCACGACATCGGCGATCAACCGGTGTTGATCGTGCAACTGTTGATACTGCTGCGCTGTCACGGTGGCGTCCTGGTGCCAGCGGAAAGTGTGCAGGGCTTCACTAACAAAGGCGTCGGCATCGCTGGCGTTCAAGCCGCCATCACGCTCGCACTGCTGAACCAGCTCCAGGGCGCGTGGAGTGAAGATCTGCCGTTTGGCGAGAATCTGCCGTGACAGTTCTCGCAGCGCTGGGTTGTCGATCAACTCCAGACGCAGCAACGAAGTGAATACCCGGAACGGACTGATGTGCAACGATTGCTCATGAACGGCCCGAAAGGCAGTTGAATGTACCGGTACGCCAGCGGAACTGAGGTCGTAGTAACCCACCGGGTGCATACCCATCACCGCGAACAGGCGGGCGATGGTGGCAAGCTCCTCGGCGGTGCCGACTCGGATTGCGCCATGACGCTCCTGGTCCAGGCGCTCGATCTCGCCGGTCAGGCGCAGGGCTTGAGCCACTTGCGGCTGCTCGGCCATGACCTGCTGGTTGACTTCGCTCACCAGCGTCAGCAGCGTGCCATAGAGCGGCACCTCTTGTTTGTACATGAGCGACATGGCGGCCGAGAACTGCGCGCGAATGCTGTCCGGGCTAACGAAATCTTGAGCGGGCATCGAAAGCTTCCTGGTGAAGTGGGCACCGCTACATGAAAGCGAGGAATGCACTACTCCCGCAAGCGAAAAAAAGTCGATCAATTATTCCGTAAATTCGTGATCTTCCGGCGCCAATTCGGTAGCGATCCATTCGACCAGTGCGCGCACTTTCGGCACCTCCGCTGCATGCTCGGCAAACGCCAGAAAATGTGAGCCATTGCTGCGCATGCTGTGCTGCCAGGGCACGACCAACTTGCCCTCAGCCAGCTCCTGCGCCACCAGATAACGCGGCACCAGGGCCACACCGCAGCCGGACTGGGCAGCACTGAGGCTCATATAGAAGGTGTCGAAGCGTGGTCCGTGGTAGCTATGGGCCGAGTGCAGGCCTTGTTCCAGGAACCACTCATGCCAAGCCTCGGGGCGCGATGTGCTTTGCAACAGCACAAGCTCGGACAATTCGCTGGCGTCTTTGAGCGTGCGGCCCTGCACCAACTCCGGTGCGCAAACCGGCACAACCTCTTCGCCGAATAGCTCCACACAGGTAGCTCCAGGCCAAGTGCCTTGGCCGAAGAAAAACACCACGTCGGCTTTACCCTGCAGCAGCGCGAAGGGTTCCATCTCGTTGCGGATATCCAGATGGATATTCGGGTGGCGTTTGCCGAAGCCTTTTAGGTGAGGAATCAACCAGCGCACGCCAAAACTCGGTTGAGTGGCTACTTTCAATACTTCGGTCTGCTGACCGTAGGAGAGGATGTAGCGGCTGGACATGTCTACCTGGGTGAGGATCTTGTTGACCTCGGCCAGGTAAAGCGCACCAGCAGGTGTCAATTGCAGGCGGCGGCGGATGCGCAGGAAAAGGTGATGGCGCAGCATCTCCTCAAGTTGGGCGACCTGTTTGCTCACCGCGCTCTGGGTCAGATGCAATTCTTCGGCTGCGCGGGTAAAGCTCAGGTGCCGGGCGGCAGCCTCGAAACACTGCAGGGCGGCCATCGATGGCACCAGACGTTTGGACATAGCAGTCTCTAAGCGGGTAGATCATTACCTGGCGGAATGATATGCAGAATAAAGGTCGTTTGTTGCGCCAGAGTGATCGGATTAATACTGATCCGGATCACTAATTCAACCACTCATCGCATGCAGGAGAAGAAAATGGTTGATGGACTGCTTGACCGCCTCGGTGTCCCGGCCACTGCCTACACCCATGGCAACCATCCCGTTCACACCCCTATCGATGGCAGCGCGATTGCCTCGGTGCACCTGGAAAGCAAAGCCCAGGTCGTGGCAAAAATCGACAAGGCTGCGCAAGCATTTCAGGCTTGGCGCAATGTTCCGGCGCCGCGTCGCGGTGAGTTGATTCGCCTGTTCGGCGAAGTACTGCGTGAAAACAAGGCTGCCCTGGGTGAATTGGTTTCGGTCGAAGCCGGCAAGATTACTCAGGAAGGTCTGGGTGAAGTGCAGGAGATGATCGACATTTGCGACTTCGCCGTGGGTCTATCGCGCCAGTTGTACGGTTTGACCATCGCCTCTGAGCGCCCTGGCCACCACATGCGTGAAACCTGGCACCCGCTTGGCGTGGTCGGCGTCATCAGCGCCTTCAACTTTCCGGTTGCCGTTTGGGCCTGGAACACCACGCTGGCGCTGGTTTGCGGTAACGCCGTGGTGTGGAAGCCTTCCGAGAAAACCCCGCTGACCGCGCTGGCCTGCCAGGCGCTGTTCGAGAAAGCCCTGAAAGCCTTTGGCGATGCGCCAGAAGGTCTGAGCCAACTGATTATCGGTGATCGTGAAGCCGGTGAAGCGCTGGTCGACGACCCGCGTGTGCCGCTGGTCAGCGCCACCGGCAGTACCCGCATGGGGCGCGAAGTCGGTCCACGGGTTGCCGCCCGCTTTGGTCGCAGCATCCTCGAACTGGGTGGCAACAACGCCATGATCCTGGCGCCTAGCGCAGACCTGGACCTGGCCGTGCGCGGCATCCTGTTCAGCGCCGTCGGTACGGCCGGTCAGCGTTGCACCACCCTGCGTCGTCTTATCGTGCATCGCTCGATCAAGGACGAGGTGGTTGCACGGGTGAAAGCTGCCTACGCCAAAGTGCGTATCGGTGATCCGCGCAAGGACAACCTGGTTGGGCCACTGATCGACAAGCAGTCCTTCAGCGCCATGCAGGATGCCCTGGCGCGTGCTCGCGATGAAGGCGGCCAAGTGTTTGGTGGTGAGCGTCAGTTGGCAGAGCAGTATCCGAATGCGTACTACGTATCGCCAGCCATTGCCGAGATGCCGGCGCAAAGCGCCGTGGTGTGCCACGAAACCTTCGCCCCGATCCTCTACGTGCTGGCCTATGACGACTTCGAAGAGGCCCTGCGCCTGAACAACGAAGTACCGCAAGGCTTGTCCTCGTGCATTTTCACCACCGACCTGCGTGAAGCAGAGCGCTTCCAGAGCGCTTCGGGCAGCGACTGCGGTATTGCCAACGTCAATATCGGCACTAGCGGAGCGGAAATTGGGGGGGCCTTCGGCGGCGAGAAAGAAACCGGTGGCGGTCGTGAGTCGGGCTCTGATTCGTGGAAAGCCTACATGCGTCGTCAGACCAATACCGTGAACTACTCGCGTGAGCTGCCATTGGCGCAGGGGATCGTGTTCGACTGATCCGGTTGTTCGCGGGTCCAGCCCGCTTCTACAAGTCTCAATGATACTGTGGGAGCACGCTGGCTCCGCGACAAGCGCTCCACCGAACAACAATAATCAAGGAAGCCGGCCATGCCAGAGCTGCGTCAACACTGTTTGTGGGAACACGTAACCACGCTCGCTGCGCCGGTCGATAAGCTGGCCACCGAACTCAAGGCCGACGTCTGCGTCATTGGCGGTGGCATTACCGGTCTTAGCGCCGCGCTGCACCTGCTTGAAGCTGGCAAGTCGGTGATCCTGCTGGAAGCCTGGAAGATCGGCCACGGCGGTTCGGGTCGCAACGTCGGTCTGGTCAATGCCGGTACCTGGATTCGTCCCGATGACGTTGAAGCTACGCTTGGCCAACAGCAAGGCAGTCGCCTGAACAAGGTCCTCGGCGAGGCACCTGCTGAAGTTTTCGCCACTATCGAACGCTTGGGCATCGACTGCCAGGCACACAATACTGGCACCCTGCATATGGCGCATAACGCCACCGGAGTAGCCGACTTGCAGGCGCGTCATCAGCAGTGGAGCCGTCGCGGAGCCGACGTCGAATTGCTTACTGGCGCAGCGTGTGAGGAATACTGCGGTACCGACAAGATTTCCGCCGCGCTGCTCGACCGCCGCGCTGGCACCATCAACCCCATGGCCTACACCCAAGGCCTGGCGGCAGCCGTCAGCCGCCTGGGTGGGCAGATTTTCCAGCAGTCCGCTGTCGAGGGACTGGAGCGCGAAAACCGCGGCTGGCGAGTGAAAACTGCCAATGGCGCGGTCAGCGCCGACAAAGTGGTTATCTCCACCGGCGCGTACACCGAAGGCGATTGGACCTCGCTGCAGAAGCACTTTTTCCGGGGCTACTACTACCAGGTCGCCTCGGCGCCGCTGCAAGGCGCTGCGGCTGATAACGTGCTCAAGCACGGGCAAGGCTCCTGGGACACTCGCACCGTGCTGAGCAGCATTCGTCGTGATGATGAAGGCCGGCTGCTACTCGGTAGCCTGGGTCGGGTCGACAACAAGCCAAGCTGGTTCATTCGCAGCTGGGCCGACCGTATCCAGAATCACTACTTCCCGCAGTTGGGCAAAGTCGAGTGGGAAATGCACTGGACCGGCTGCATCGACTTCACCCCTGATCACTTGATGCGCCTGTTCGAGCCGGCCCCGGGCCTGGTCGCGGTCACCGGCTACAACGGCCGGGGCAACACCACCGGAACGGTGATCGGCAAGGCCTTTGCGCAGTTCCTCCTACAAGACAACCCGGATACCCTGCCTGTTCCGTTTTCGCCAATGAAGCCGGTTTCAGCACCGGCCCTGCGCACCGGCTTCTATGAAACCGGCTTCTCGCTGTATCACGCCGGGCAATGTTTGCGCGTGGTGTTGTAACGGCTACTTGTGCAGCCAACTGAGAAAGCCGCCTTTCTTGATGGCTGCCGGCTTTTGTTCCAGCAGCGACTGCCGCGTTTGCTGACGGATACGTTGAAGCTTGATCAGCGCTGTCTTGACTTCGCCCCGTTGCTCAAGACAGCTGCGCACTTCGTCTTTGTCGATGCGGTACAGAAGACAACTGGACAAGGTGCGAAACTCAGCCGTTGAGTCTTCAGCCTCAAGTAGGTTCTCAACCCCCAGGATCTCGCCCGGCCCCATGCGTCCGGCCTCGATCAGCTTGTCACCGTCCCGCACCACCACCGACACCACGCCAGTGCCTATCACCAGCAGATAGTCCGAGTTATCACCCACGCCCAGGATCACCTGATCAGCCAGGTATTCGACTGACGTCATGCGTTGGCTGAGGTTGTCTTTTTCCTCGCTGCTCAGTGAGCGGAAAATGCGTACGTCTTCCAACAGCGCACGCTGGCGGGTCCAGGTTTGGGATGGCAGACTGTCGGTATTCCACACCACGCCAGTTGCTTCGAGGTGGCGATGAGCGAGGTCGAACAGGTGATTGCGTGTATCGGTTTTCTGGCTCATTGAACTGACAAAACCGCTGGCTTCGTATTCGACCGATTCCAGCGTGGAGCTTTTAATGGTGACCTTGGGTGGCGGCGTGCTCAGCAGCGTACGCGTACCTTGCAGGGCTTTCTCCAGCGCATCGAACACGCGCCGAGGACGGACTCTCGCCGGAATCACCACGCTGATCGACACGCCGTGTACATCGTTTGGCTGACTGAAATTGAGCAGTTTGGCCTTGGCCGCTACCGAGTTGGGAATTACCGCCAGGCTGCCGTTGCCGGTCAGCAGGCGGGTGGCGCGCCAGTCGATATCGATGACCTTGCCTTCAGTGCCGTCGATGCTGATCGAGTCACCTATCTGATAAGGGCGGGTGGTGTTGAGGACAATCCCGGAGAACACATCGCTCAGGGTGCTTTGCAGCGCCAGGCCAATGACAATCGCCATTACCCCCGAGGTCGCCAGCAGCCCCTTTACCGGTAGCTGCAACACGTAAGCGGCTGCGGCGACAATAGCCACTAAAAAGATCACCGCACCGAGTACGTCTTGCAGCAGGCGGCCGGTATGGCTACTGCGCGCTACCAAAATCACGCCGATCACAACGGTCATGGTCCGCGCTGCGAATAGCCACCAACCAATGCCCAGAACAGTTGCCAACAGATTGCGGGCTACATCGTCGGTCCAAGGCGCTGGCTGCAACGGGCTTACCCCGGAACTGATCAACACCCAGGTAAACAACAGGAACACACCCAGGCGCAGGCCGATACGCAAGGCGCGCCGCTTGAGCGGGGTCACTTGCCAGAGCAGAATATCGAGTGCGATCAGAACGATACCGATCAGCAATGGGTAACTCTGGATAAGAGCGAACATACCGATCTCGCGGCGGTGGGGTGTTGCTAGTAAAGAGCAGGTTTGCGGCAATTACTACTGGTGGGTACCTAGAACATGAAGTAGACACTGGCGCTGGTCTGGTCCAGATCGATATCACCCACCTTGAGCACTTCTTGCTCCAGGCGCACGCCAATGTTGCGCAACACATCGACCTCGACGCCAAGGCCGTAGGTCATGTCCAAATCACTGCTGTCGCCGGCGACGTCTTTGTCCGCATCCCAGGCGTGGACGCCGGCGCTGGCGAACAGGCGTATGCGTTGACCTATGGGAAAGCCGAGGTGCGCGGTGGCTTGCAGCGAGTGGCCTTCGAAGTCCGCGTACTCACCATCGAATTTGCCCAGGTCTACCCAGGCACCTTCGAGCGCCAGGTATGGGTTCAGCCGGTAGCCTACAAAGGCCTTGTAGGCGTTGTCGTCATCGCTCAATTGATGCTCGTCGGTGTCAACCTTGGTGAGGCCGCCGCCCAGATAAAGGCCACGGTCATCCGCCATGACGCCGACAGAGCTGAATACGACCAAAGCGGCTACAAACTGTTTTGCGAATTTCATTGTTCATCCAATGTGGGTTGGTTAATGGGAAGGGGGTCTATCAAACCGAGCCCTTGGGCTGGAATTCTCTGTCCAGCCGTTCGCGAATCAACCGCGCAGCGGTATCCATGGCGGGATAGATGTCTTCGACGACAGGCCCTTTGTCTTGCCCGATATTGCGACCGCTGGCCCGGTCTACGGCGCGGCCAAGGGTTACACCGGTCAGGCTGTCGCTGACTTCGCTCTGGAAGAACAAGTAAAGCGTCTCGTCACGCACTCCCGTGGCGTGCAGGGAAAGCCCGACCAACATACCGATGGGAATGTATTCGGTGACATTCGGATCACGCGGGGCGCGTTCGATGTCGGCAATCGAAACTTGAAGCGCGAGTGCCCCATGGGTTGGCTTGTCTACTACGCGATAACCCGCAGCAGTCAGCTGCTTTTCCAGTTGCGCGCGAAAGTGCGAGCGAAGCTTGTTTGCGTCGCCATCAAAGTTGGCAAGTCTGGGATCGGTAGTGTCGAAGGAAATGGCTTTTGGCAAATTGATGAATATTGTCTTGTCATAATCCTTCGACAAGGGCGCGGAGGATTTCTTCCAGGCAAGGCTACTGTCATCGTGCTCGATAACAGTGAGGGAAGTATTTGCTCGTTGCTCGGGCGCTATAGCGGTGTCGATGGTGGGAGCCATCGAGCAGCCAAATAGGCTCATCGAGAGCAAAAGCAGAATTAACGTTCTGAACGGCATGGAGGATTCCTGTTGGCGCCACCCTGATGTGACTGGCGCATCGCACTCTGAAGCTGGAGTGGAAAAAGCAGGAATCAAAAATCGTTATTTATGGCCTGTAGGGCGCGCCCGACTGGACGCGGCGGTCCCCGCGGTCAGTCGTTCATGCACCTCAAACGGTCGAGCTCAAGCATGTAGTAGCAAAGCGTATCGCCACCTGAAGGAATGACCGCCAGGTTGAGAATTGAGCCTAACCTGAAGTACTGGCGAGCAAACAGCAATTCCGAATTGCGGCGCACGTCGAACAGCTCTTCATGGCTGCTGGCCTGCAGGTCTTCAACCTTGATCTTCAATCGCCAGCGAGAGACATCGACAAACGACGTACCGACGGCTACGTGTCGTTCCTTGTCGCCTAATCGTTCAAGCACGCTAATAACCGCGCTCGGTTCGCTTATGGTCAGCCCCTCCTTGGAGTCCAGAACATTCTGAGCCATGAAGTTATGCCCTTCGGTTCGATAAGGCTGGCTGTTCTTGAACGGGCGGGGAAGCTCAATGAAGAGCGCCGCCAGGCTCGCAGACACCACAATTGCGATGACAAGCCAGTGGGGCCATGCAGTTCGAATATTTTTCATCATTCAGCGGCCACACATTTTTTTAGCATGCTGGCGAGGGACTCATCATGCAACTGGAACTCAGCGTTGTAAGTAAGTCCCGTTGTTCTGATGCACGATATATTAAAGCGTGGGCCGGTTCGGCTTATAAACGCTTGACCTTTCATTCCTTGTGTTGGCAAGTCTAGTTCTGCAATATAAGATTTAAGTTTTTCGACTTCATGCTTGTTTTTACCGACCGCTGAAATTGAAAGTTCACCCTGCTTTATAACGACTACCTGCAGCTCGTTAACCGGTTCATACCAAGCATATATCCGCCATACAGCGAACACTGCCAGTACTGCCGCAGCCAGGTAACCCAGTTGGACTGGTCTGCCAATTCCTCGCTTACGACTGGGCGCTGGCGGGGACGGCTCGCTGCTTGAAGGGCCTTGTTCCAGGTCTTCTTGCTCAGGCGCTGCTGATGCCTCGGGTCCGTTGATCAGGTAGTCGCTGTTGAAGCGATAGCCTCGGCGCGGCACGGTGATCAGGATCTCGTGATCCTTGCTGTCGCCGAGGATATTCCTGAGCATGAATATCGACTGGTTGAGGCTGCCGGTGGAGACGATACGATCATCCCAGGCGAACTCTTGAATGGCTTCGCGTGAGCAGGTTGTACCAGGGCTCATCAGCAAAAGTTCGAGTATGCGCGAATCTGCTCGCGCCAGTGATACTTCCTCGCTGGTGCCGGGTGATTTCTCGATAATTATCTTGCAGTGTTCGGAATTAAACTCCACAAGAGCGCTGTTTTTCAGTCGAAAATGGTAGATCATCAAGCATTACGCGTGCCGTGAAATGTGTGGCTATTATAGGCCTGCGCATCGGTGTGGCAAGTCGACGGACAGCGCTTGCCATTGTCTTAGTGCATAAATAAAATAGTGCACTATATATATTTCAAGTTTGAAATAATTGCTCAGGCTGCTGTAGTCGGTCGGTACTGCAAGGCTTCGGCGAGATGGTTTCTATCTATGTGCTTGGCATGCTCCAGATCGGCCAGCGTGCGAGCCACCTTCAGCAACCGATGCGCCGCTCGCAACGATAACGTCAGCCGCTCGCAGGCGCTTTCCAACCAATGCTGGTCGGCTGTGGATAACTCACAGTGCTTGCGCAAGCCTGGCAGGTCGAGAAAAGCGTTGGCGCAACCTTGGCGTCGCTGCTGAAGCTCGCGCGCAGCTGCGACCTGTGCCGCAATACAGGCACTGCTCTGGCCGTTGCTGGCAACCGGGGACAGGGCGGTGGCTTCGCGGGCGACGGTCAGATGCAGGTCGATGCGATCAAGCAGGGGACCGGAAAGCTTGTTGCGGTAGCGCTGAATCTGATCACTGCTGCAACGACAGCGCCCGGTAGGGTCGCCGAGATATCCACAGGGGCAGGGGTTCATTGCTGCGACCAGTTGGAAGCGTGCCGGAAAGCGGATCTTGTCTTTGGCGCGGGCGATAACAATCTCGCCGGACTCCAGTGGTTCACGCAGCACCTCAAGCACCCTTCGTTCAAATTCAGGCAGTTCATCAAGAAACAGCACTCCGTGGTGAGCGAGTGTGATTTCACCAGGTTGCGGACGACTGCCGCCACCCACCAGCGCAGCCCCGGACGCCGAATGATGAGGATGTCGGAAGGGCCGTTGCGGCCAACTACTGAGCGGCACATGGCTGGCAACTGATTGAATCGCTGCCACTTCCAGCGCCTCGCGTTCATCCAGTGGCGGCAACAGGCCAGGCAAACGGCTGGCGAGCAGGGTTTTCCCGGTGCCGGGAGGGCCGCTGAAGAGTAGATTGTGAGCGCCCGCGGCAGCTACCAGCAGGGCGCGTTTTGCGGCTTGCTGGCCCTGCACCTCATTGAGATCAGGGTAGGGGCGCACTTGCAGCAGCAAACCATTGGCGGCATAAGGGGCAAGAGGCGTCTGGCCATTGAGGTGAGCTACCAGCTCCAGCAGGTGGCCGACAGCAAACACCACCAAGCCCGATGCCAGACAGGCTTCTTCGGCATTCTCTTGTGGCACCACCAGCGCCCGCCCGGCTTCCCGAGCCGCTAAGGCCGCAGGAAGAACGCCTTGCACCGGTCGTATGGCGCCCGAAAGCGCCAGCTCTCCGAGGCATTCCAGATCCCCCAGGGCCGTTCCTGGAAACTGCCCGTTGGCAGCCAGAATGCCCAAGGCGATTGCCAGATCAAACCGCCCGCCGTCCTTTGGCAGATCTGCTGGCGCGAGATTGAGCGTGATGCGGCGGGCGGGAAATTCCAGCCCTGAATTAAGAATCGCGCTGCGCACGCGGTCCTTGCTTTCCTTCACCGTGGCTTCCGGTAAACCGACCAGGGTCAGCGCGGGTAAACCGTTGGCAAGATGGGCTTCGACACTGACAGCCGGGGCAGACACACCCACTTGGGCGCGACTGTGGACAAGGGCGAGGGACATGAACACTCCATGATCAATGCGGGGCCGCGTCCTGCGGCTTTGTAAGGATAGTGGAGGGATGAGGGGGGAGATAAGGAATAGTAAGTCTGATTTTTTCCAGGACTGAGCCCTGACCGGGTCTGTGACAAAACCGGCTACATTTTCAAACATGTCGAGATAGCGTTTGAATTGTGAAGTACACAATTTTTGCTAAATTTCCATGGACTGATTTATTTCTGATCGCATACTACGCGCACAACACCTGCGTCGATGCTAACTTCTGACAACGCTGATCGCGATTTTCCACAGGCAGTTAATTTGGTCGGTGCATCCGTGTCCGTCGATCTATTGCTGATGTGCAACCCATGCTCTATCTCAGGGGCGGCGAATTTTGGTGTATTTTGCGTCAGTACTTGTATTGCCTGATGCCTCCTGAAACGAGCTAAAGGGTGTTTGTAATCCTTATTATGTAGTAGTCTATAGTTTCTTTGGCTGGTGTATTGAATGGCTGGATGGTTATGAGTTTGAATGATGTTCGCTATTATATTGCCTTGTCATGTGCTGTTTTAGGACCTTCAATCTTGTACACGGGACTGGTTGCTTGGCCTATAAGAGCCGCCTACCAACTTGAGGGTAGGCAATTGCATGTTCTATATCTGGCACTATATATAGTTATTGTTTTTATTGGATTTATTTTTTACAGGAAAAGGCTGCGCGGTATAATTTAAGGAGGGTGATGCTGCGTATGCTTCTATTGCGGCTTTTCGGGAGGTTCTATCTGCATTATTGTTTTGACAGAATAGTAATCCACCAATACTTCGAAGGCTAGAGCGGTTTTGCCCGCTTGCTGGTATGCTCGCCTGTAATTAATCGGGTCCTTTATGAATAATTCTACCGACCCAGCGGTTCGTACTTGTTTCGCCATGCCTAATATCGATAAGACTATATCTGCTGAATAATAAGCAATATCTCCATCAGATGGGTTGTCGACTATTTTTCGATAAAGTTCCCTTGTTGGTCCGACTACGCTAGGAGCACTGTAGCCATTATAGATGTTCCCAAGTCCTTCATAAATATTGTTGGTTCCGTGTGCGATTAATATGCCTCCGATGGGGGCGCCGACTACAGTCGAAATCATAGCTGTGCCAGCTTCAACTTGCACGGCGCCACCCAAAACCCCTACCGCATTTTGTGCATAAAAGGACGCCTTTTCGTAAAGATCAGCGTACTCTTGCTGTATCTCCTGCATTCCTTCCCAAGCACTGATTGCACCGTCCTCAACCGCCCTAATAACTCCATCTACATAGGAGGCAACAAAGGTGTTGAATTGGAGTTGTTTGGTGCCGTCATCAAAATGGGTGGCGCCGAGTGTGCAACTGAGAGAAACTAAGTTTTTGGCGGATCTAGCTACATCATGAATGTCGCATGACGCTTCATTCATTTTCATTTCCCCACGTGCTGTGTGCTGTTGTACTTGCGTGGTGGTGGATCCAAGTAATCTCACGGTATCGTAAAGACATAATCTCTTGTGGTTCTGCATCATTCATATTGATGGCATGTGGAATTTGAATGTTTAAAGTTGCGACTCGAGCGCCTTCTAAAGCTACCGTAAAGTATTTTTCGTTTATTCCAGTAGGTGATGCCCTATAGAAATGTATCCTGCACTCTAACTCCTCACCATCATTTAGAGCCCTGGCTAAAAGCGGCGTTGACTTATCAATATTTTTAACAATTACAACAGGCATGTGTTTTCCGCGACCGCCGGCTACACCACCATCATTGCCTGCGGTCATATTGTGAGAATATGACAAAACCATTATTTCGTTCTCGTGACCAATTTGGCATTTATGACCGATAGATGGAGTGCCGGAGCAGCCAGATGAAATCAGACCTTGTTTTTTACCAGTAATTGTCATGTAGCTGACATTGGCCATGTTCTCTCCTTTTTGCTGCTGTTTGTAAGTTGTTTTCAGCTGCTTTCGAACAGTGCACGAGAGTGCCTGAAAGAGAATTTTTGCTCAACGTCTCGCGGCGGGCGCCGCAAAATTCAGAAGTTTCCTACAAGTGCAGCGTGTTGTGGCTGTTGGTATGTGACGTCTAGTAAGTTTGCGTAATGTCTTCACAACAATGAACAGGTGTGAGTTTCGAGGGGATGCGAGGATGGCGTCTAAAAGTAAGTCTAATTTTTACAATAATTTTTCCCTTCAAGGGGTGCGTAGGTGTTTTCTGTCAGACTCTTCTGAATCATACTTTGGGCGCCGTTACTCTGTTGCGCCTGCCAAGGTGCGTGCCTACCCTGCGATGGTCGTTGCCAATTCAACGACAGGATTTAGCAGTCCTGGGCATAAGCAGAGTTCCATCTCCCAAAAGCAGATTTCCCCGTCTCTTTTTGGTTAATGGCGGCTGTGCGTGTGGGCACCTTCGGGTGCACCGGTTCCTATGCCCGGTCTGCTAACCCGCGTACAGCTGCCACCCTATTCGTTTAGCAGCGAACGGTGGTCGCTCCATTTGCATAGGAGTTACCCAATGAAAAAGCCTGTTCCTGATCCACCCGATTTGCCCTTTGTCGAAACTGTCGAAAGGGCGGTCGCCAGTTGTCCCGAGCATCCGCCGCTGTTCGTTGTTCGTGCAGGTGTCAGCGCCGAGGATGCGCTGGTGCATGCGTCGCTGTATCTCCGATGCGCCAGCGCCAGTGTCGCGCAGGTGCTGGAATATGCCGACGGCCTCGGGCGGGAGCATGCCTGGTCGGTTCAGCATTCGCTGGAGCTGGCTCAAGCCTTGATCGATTCATTGATCGATGGGATTGAACTGCAGCGATTACCGGGCTGAGCCCGCTTTTACTGCTAGGTGCCGTATCTGCAAAAGGCAGCTTATTCGGCAGCAGTTGGATTCAGGCGTGCTTCCATTTCGGCCACTTTGGCTTCCAGCGCTTCGAGGCGAGCGCGGGTGCGGGCCAATACCACCATCTGGCTGTCGAATTCTTCCCGGCTGACCAGTTCCAGTTTACTGAAGCCGCTTTGCAGCAACGCCTTGAACTGGCTTTCAAGTTCAGCCCGAGGTTGTGAGGTGTCACCGCTGAACAGGCGCGAGGCTTGGTCGCTCAGGGCATCGAGAAAGGCTTTGGGCGCGAGCATGTTCGGCTATCCGCTGTATCCAAGTGGGGCGCTAGTGTAGCACGCAGATTTTATCAACCTTGGCCTGCACGCTTTTTGCGCATCGTGGTGAATCGCCACGCACTGTAATTGTGCAGCTAATGGGAGCTGGCGACTGGCCAATGTTGGTTGCTCGCCGCAAGTGCTTGTTATTGGAGGGGTTAACGGATTTGGCAAGGTTTCTGCTAAGACCTTAGTGACCCATGCACTGATGCAGTCAACGTGACGTAGGCGGGTGCAGGTGGAGCATCAAGCTGTTTCGGTCGACGACGCGTTACAAAGCCAGGCGCTGCGCTTAGACTTGAGTCGGGTTTGTTTTCCTGGGGCAAGTCCACCAATTCGGGAGAGAGTTTCATGAAGCTAGTCACTGCCATCATCAAGCCGTTCAAGTTGGACGACGTGCGCGAGTCGCTGTCTGAAATCGGCGTGCAGGGTATCACTGTCACTGAAGTCAAAGGCTTCGGTCGGCAGAAGGGCCACACCGAGCTGTATCGCGGGGCTGAATATGTCGTCGATTTCCTGCCCAAGGTGAAGATCGACGTCGCTATCGACGACAAGGATCTGGACCGGGTCATCGAAGCGATTACCAAGGCTGCCAACACCGGCAAGATCGGTGACGGGAAGATTTTCGTGGTCAATCTGGAGCAGGCGATCCGCATCCGTACCGGCGAAACCGATACCGACGCGATCTAAAAAAAGCCTCACCAAACCCCAACGCCCCAGGAGAAAACAATATGACTCTGCGTCAATTCGCAGGGCTAGGAGCCCTTTTGTCCCTCGTAATGCCCGGCCTTGCCCTGGCAGAGGAGGCAACCCCCGTACTCAACTCCGGCGACACTGCCTGGATGTTGACTGCTACAGCCTTGGTGCTGTTCATGACCATCCCTGGTCTGGCGTTGTTTTACGGCGGTATGGTGCGTTCCAAGAACGTGCTGTCGGTGATGATGCAGTGCTTTGCAATCACTGGCATGATCAGCATTCTTTGGGTGGTCTTCGGCTACAGCCTGGCATTCGATACCACGGGTATGGAAGAAGGCGTGGTCAACTTCAATTCCTTTGTCGGTGGTTTCTCCAAGGTCTTCCTGGCCGGTGTCACCCCTGACAGCCTGACGGCACTGTTCCCTGAGGCGGTGTTCATCACCTTCCAGATGACCTTCGCCATCATTACTCCAGCCCTCATCGTCGGTGCCTTCGCCGAGCGCATGAAATTCTCCGCCATGCTGATTTTCATGGCTGTCTGGTTCACGCTGGTTTATGCACCCATCGCTCACATGGTTTGGGCTGGTGCGGGTGGCCTGATGTGGGATTGGGGCGTTCTGGATTTCGCTGGCGGCACTGTGGTGCATATCAACGCAGGTATCGCCGGTCTTGTGGCCTGCCTGGTGCTGGGCAAGCGTAAAGGCTTCCCGACCACGCCTATGGCTCCGCACAACCTGGGTTACACCTTAATGGGCGCGGCCATGCTGTGGATAGGTTGGTTCGGCTTCAACGCAGGCTCCGCTGCCGCCGCCAACGGCACCGCGGGTATGGCCATGCTGGTAACTCAGGTCGCTACCGCCGCTGCCGCACTGGGCTGGATGTTTGCCGAGTGGATTACCCACGGTAAACCTAGCGCCTTGGGCATTGCATCCGGTGTGGTCGCCGGTCTGGTGGCGATCACCCCGGCTGCTGGCACCGTGGGTCCAATGGGCGCCCTGGTGATCGGCTTGATGTCGGGTGTCATCTGCTTCTTCTGCGCTACCAGCCTCAAGCGCAAGCTTGGCTATGACGATTCCCTGGATGCCTTCGGAGTCCACGGCGTCGGCGGTATCGTCGGGGCAATCCTCACTGGCGTGTTCGCAGCTCCTGCACTGGGCGGCTTCGGTACCGTTGAAGACATTGGTGCACAAGTCTGGATTCAAGCCAAAGGCGTCGGTTTCACCGTGATCTACACGGCCATTGTTACCTACGTGATTCTCAAAGTGCTGGATCTGGTGATGGGTCTGCGGGTTAACGAAGAAGAAGAGTCGGTCGGTCTCGACCTGGCGCAACACAATGAGCGCGGCTACAACCTGTAACGCCCTCGAAAAATCTTGCCCGGCTTGCCGGGCATTTTTTTGTCTGCACGATGTCGATTTCCGGTAACGCAAACGGTTTCCCATGACGTTTTTACGCCTGCTTTCTCGGCTGGCGCCGCACGGGGAGAAAACTTACAGAGCAGAGTGATAGTAAGACACTTTGCTTTTTCTCTGAGCACGCTAGAATGCGCGCCGAAGGGAGCAGACAAGCAGTCCGCAAACTTCGCTACCCTTTGCTAGGCTTGCCAATGAGCAGGCTGATCACGCCAGGGTAGGCCGACAATTCACTATCGGCGGCTCTTTAATTTTGTCAGGCCCTGCCAAGAGCGGGACCTGCACGGTGCACGCCAGCTTTTTTGCGCGCACTCGAGGTGGCGGCAAACCCGCGACCCTTTGAATTTCTTCTGGCGGTTGTCGACTCACGACACTGCTGGTCTATAACTAATCTGCTTTTCGCAAGTCATGAGGTAGAACATGAGCGACGACGATCTGGAAAATGACGACCTCGAAGTAGGCGACGAAGACGACGGTGATGAGGGCCTCGAAGCGGCAGCCGATGATGTGGCTGACGATGGTGGCGACGACAGCCCGGCACCTGCTGCCAAGGGCAAGTCCAAGTCGGCTGCTGTCTCGGTAGATGAAATGCCGAGCATGGAAGCCAAGCAGAAGGAGCGTGATGCCCTGGCCAAGGCCATGGAAGAGTTCCTTTCGCGTGGCGGCAAGGTGCAGGAAGTGGAAGCCAACGTGGTTGCCGATCCGCCCAAGAAGCCAGACAACAAGTACGGAAGCCGCCCTATCTGAGTGGTTCTGTCAGCAAGAAAGCCCGCCGTCGCTGCGGGCTTTTTTGTGCCGTGTGAGAAGGTTAACGCCAGCTGTTGAGCAGTTCGGGCAGTTGCGACAGGCGCTGGATTTCAGCATCAGGGCGGCTCTCAGCCTCCCAGGGTTTGCCCTGCGGGTTGAACCAGATTGCCCGCAGGCCTGCACGTTGCGCCCCGGCAATGTCGTCCCCGGGATGATCGCCGATATGCACCGCTGCATGAGCTTCGACCTGGCCTTGGCGCAGGGCTTCAAGGAAGGGCTGAGGGTCGGGCTTGCCGATGCCGATATCCTCGGCGCACAGGGCAAACTTGAAGTAGTCGGAGAGCCCCAGGCGTCGCACGTCGGCATTGCCGTTGGTAACAACGCCAAGGGTGTAATGATGACGAAGGATTTCCAGTACCGGCTGAACTTCGGGAAAAATGTCGATCTGGTGGCGGGCGTGCAAGAACACTTCAAAACCTTCGTTGGCTAGCTCACGGGCTTTGTTCTCGCTGTAGCCGACGTCTTCGAGGGCGTGAAACAGGACGCGCCGGCGCAGAGCGCTGATGCGATGCTTGAGCCCCGGTTCGGCTTGCACCAGACGTTCGCGGATAGCGTACAGATGCTCCACCGGGACTGTGCCCAGGTCTGGCGCATTGGCCGCCAGCCAGTCACGCAGGATGGCTTCGGCGCTGACAATTACCGGTGCGGTATCCCACAAGGTGTCATCCAGGTCGAAAGTGATCAGTTCGATGCTCATGAATCGCTGCCCTTACTGCGTTTTGCCCGGGGGTGGGCACTGTCATAGACGGCCGCCAAGTGCTGGAAATCAAGGTGAGTGTAGATCTGCGTGGTAGCAATGTCGGCGTGGCCGAGCATCTCCTGTACCGCACGCAGGTCTTGGGACGACTCCAGCAGATGGCTGGCGAAGGAGTGTCGCAACATGTGCGGGTGCAGGTTCTGGCCCAATTCTCGGGCTCCTGCCGCCTGTACGCGCAACTGGATCGCACGCGGACCGAGTCGACGCCCTTGCTGGCTGACGAATACCGCGCCGTCCTGCGGGCTGCTGATACCGCGCAGGGCCAGCCATTGCTCCATTGCCTCACGTGCCTTGCGGCCGACGGGCAGCACGCGAGTCTTGCTGCCCTTGCCATGCACCTGCACCAGGCCGGCAGGTAGATCCAAATGGTCAAGGTTCAGGCTGGTCAGTTCTGACAAGCGCAAGCCAGAGGAGTAGAACAGCTCCAGCATGGCGTGATCGCGGCGTGCGAGAAAGTCGTTTTCCACTGCGCCTTCGAGCAACTGCAGGGCGCGGTCGGCGTCGAGGGTTTTCGGCAAGCGCCGCTCACCCTTGGGCGCCGACAAGCCGTTGGCCGGATCATGGCTGCACAGCCCTTCGCGATTGAGATAGCGATACAACCCGCGCACTGCCGAGAGCAAGCGAGCCAGGCTGCGGGAGGATTGTCCCTGATGATGCTGACGGGCGATCAGTTGGCGCAAGTGCTGGATTTGCAGGTCATTCCAGCTGTCGATCCCGGTTTTGCCGCAAAACGCCAAAACGCTTTCCAGGTCGCGGCGATAAGCCAGCTGGGTGTGCTCGGACACCTGACGTTCATTGCGCAGGTGCGCACTGAAGGCCTGCAGCTGACGTTCCATCAACGTACCGGGCGTAGGGTCTGGGTAAAACGCGGGACGACACGGCCAAGCACTTCGGCGATGTAGCTGAGGAACAGGGTGCCTACTGTGCTTTTGTAGTGCTGCGGATCACGGCTGGCGATGGCCAGCACGCCATGCAGGCCTTGATGGTTGAGGGTCGCCACCGCCGTGGAGCCGACTTCTTTGCGTTGGTCTTCGCCAAACAGAAAGTCCAACTCGTGGTCACGCAAGTTGCCACTGACTGTCTTGCCGCTGCACAACAGGCCGCCGATGGCTTGCTGGGCGTCGGCACTGTTGACCCAGCGGCCGACAGGGGCTGCGCTTTCGCCGAAAAGAATCAGGCTGACGAAGGGTACTTTGAATTCCTGGCGCAGGCTGTCTTCGACTGCCATGACCACGGTTTCCAGGCTGTCGGCATCGAGCAGATCGAGAATCAGTCGACGGGTCTTGTCGAACAACCGGTCGTTGTCTCGGGCTACGTCCATCAACTGCGAGAGGCGATGGCGCATTTCTATATTGCGGTCGCGCAGCAGCTTGAGCTGACGCTCCACCAGCGAAACGCTGTCGCCGCGCTGATGGGGAATGTTCAGTTCGCAGAGCAGATCGTCGTGTTCCGCGAAGAACGTCGGGTTGTCACGCAGGTACGCAACCACGGCATCAGCCCCGAAGGCGGGCGTCGAGCCCTCGGCGCTAAGGTCGGTGGGCTGTTCGGCGGGAGCCTGGGGCTGATCGGTCATGGTTGGCACTCACTCATAGACGAACCTGTCCTTCAAATACGCGAACGGCGGGGCCGGTCATGATGACCGGCTTGCCTGGGCCTTCCCATTCGATCGACAGGCGTCCACCGGGAAGATCTATCAGTAGTGGGGAATCCATCCAGCCCTGGCTGATCGCAGCCACGGCAGCCGCGCAGGCGCCAGTACCGCAGGCTTGGGTTTCCCCAGCGCCGCGCTCCCAGACGCGCAATTGAGCGCGGTGACGGTCAATGATCTGGATAAAACCGACGTTGACCCGCTGTGGGAAGCGCGGATGGTGTTCGATCTGTGGCCCCAGTTCATGAACCGGTGCGTTGTTGATGTCGTTGACGCGTATCACAGCATGGGGGTTACCCATGGATACGGCGGCCAACTCGATCTGTTGTCCGGCTACTTCCAGTGGATAGCTCAACGCCTGGGCCGGTGCATCGAACGGAATGTCGGCAGGCACCAGCCGAGGCGGGCCCATATCGACGCTGATCTGCCCATCACTGCGCACGTCCAGCTCGATGACACCGCTCTTGGTTTCGACCCGAATGCGTTTTTTTGCAGTCAGGCGCTTGTCCAGCACGAAGCGCGCGAAACAGCGTGCTCCGTTGCCACATTGCTCTACTTCAGAGCCGTCGGCATTGAAGATTCGGTAGCGGAAGTCCACTTCCGGATTGCTCGGCGCTTCGACGATCAGCAACTGGTCGAAGCCGATACCGGTGTGGCGATCACCCCATTGCTTAGCGTGCTTGGGCAAGATGTGCGCATGCTGGCTGACCAGGTCGAGGACCATGAAGTCGTTGCCCAGCCCATGCATTTTGGTAAAACGCAGCAGCATGGGTTTACTCCGGCAGCAGGCTTTCGCCAGCGAACAACTCGGCGACAGTTTCCCGGCGACGCACTTCAAACGCCTGGTCACCATCGACCAGGATCTCGGCACAGCGACCACGGGTGTTGTAGTTCGAGCTCATGACAAAACCATAGGCGCCCGCGGACTGCACTGCCAGCAAATCACCTTCGGCCAGGTTCAGCGTGCGCTCTTTGGCCAGGAAGTCACCGGTTTCGCAGATCGGACCGACTACATCATAGTTACGGCCTTCACCGGCACGCGGCTGCACGGCAGTGACGTCCATCCAGGCCTGGTAGAGGGCCGGGCGGATCAGGTCGTTCATGGCCGCATCGACGATGGCGAAGTCTTTGTGCTCTGTGTGCTTGAGGTATTCGACGCGGGTCAACAGGACGCCGGCGTTGGCCACAATGTAGCGGCCCGGCTCGAACACCAGTGCCAGGTCACGGTCGCCCACGCGTTCGCGGATGGCCTTGATGTAGTCGCCCGCCAGTGGCGGTTCTTCGTCACAGTAACGCACGCCGAGGCCGCCACCCAGGTCCAGGTGACGCAGGAGGATGCCACAGTCACCGAGGCGATCGATCAGCGCCAGCAGGCGGTCGAGGGCATCGAGGAAAGGCTCCAGGGTGGTCAGTTGCGAACCGATGTGGCAATCGACACCGACCACTTCCAGGTTGGGCAACTGGGCAGCGCGAATGTAAACCTCTTCAGCATCGGCGATAGCGATACCGAACTTGTTTTCTTTCAGGCCCGTGGAGATGTACGGGTGGGTGCCAGCGTCGACGTCCGGGTTGACCCGCAGCGAAACCGGGGCGCGCAGGCCCATCTCGGCAGCCACCACTTGCAGGCGCTCCAGCTCGTCGGTGGACTCGACGTTGAAGCAGTGAACACCGACTTCCAGGGCACGGCGCATGTCTTCACGGGTTTTGCCGACGCCCGAGAACACTACACGGTCGGCGCTTCCACCAGCGGCCAGGACCCGCTCGAGCTCACCGCCGGACACGATGTCGAAACCTGCGCCCAGACGCGCCAGCAGATTCAGCACGCCAAGATTGGAGTTGGCTTTGACCGCAAAGCAGACCAGGTGCGAAACGCCCTGCAGGGCGTCGGCATAGCTACGGTACTGGGCCTCGATGTGAGCGCGCGAGTAGACGTAGGTTGGCGTGCCGAAACGTTCGGCGATGGCCGACAGGGCCACGCCTTCCGCGAACAGTTCACCGTCGCGGTAGTTGAAAGCGTCCATGGGTTACCCTTACTGATGCTTGTGCGATTGCGACTTTTGACCGTCTTTACTGTCGTCTGGCAGGTACAGCGGACCTTTCTGGCCGCAGGCGGAAACAAGGCAGGCAATCGCGACGAGCGCCGCGAGGGAGGAGATCAGGCGCTTCATGGCGTAATCCTTTGAAATATGCAGTATTGCGCCCGAGTATACCGAGCACCTGCCGCCTTGCCTATGCAGGCAGCCCGCCGTCGGGCGGGGGCTGCTGCGTCAGGCACTGGGCGTTATCCTTTGCATTCGGCGCGCGTCGCTCGTATCTTCCCCGGCTTGCGTGTGTGCAGACATTTTTGAGGTTCTTGCAATGAGTTTGACCGAAGCGCGTTTTCACGACCTGGTCGATGCGACCCAACAGGCCCTGGAAGACCTGTTCGACGACACCGATCTGGATCTGGATATGGAGAATTCGGCTGGCGTCCTGACCATCAAGTTCGACAATGGTAGCCAGTTGATTTTCAGTCGCCAGGAGCCACTGCGTCAGCTGTGGCTGGCTGACAAGTCCGGCGGTTTCCATTTCGACTACGACGAGCAGAGCGGCAAATGGACCTGCGAAAAAACCGAAGAGTTGCTGGGCGAGATGCTTGAGCGCATCGTCTGGGAGCGGGTGGGCGAGAAGCTCGACTTCGAAGAGATCTGAGATGAGCAGCGCGTCGAAGCCGGCCAAGCCGCTCTACAGCAATGTCAGTCCGGCGGTGCCATCGCCTTGCATCAGCACTTGTCGGCTGGATGAGAACAAGGTTTGTATTGGCTGTTTCCGTCATGTCGAGGACATTCGCCAGTGGCGCTCTGCCGATGACCAGCGTCGTCGGCAAATCTGCCAGGAGGCGCAGACTCGTCGGCAACTGGCAGGATCGGCGTAATCCCTTCGGGTATTGTGTATTTACTTGGCTGTGGTAGTGTCGAACTTGCTTCGGCAGTGCCGAATTCCTGCAAACCCCGCCCTTGGGCGGGGTTTTGCTTTATATCGCTCAAAAAAAGGAGCCTGACTGGATCATGAGCACCAAGCCTTCCATTATCGTCACCCGATTGGACGTACAGCGTCTCGAGCGTCTGATCGACAGCCTCGATGAGAAGATGCAGGATACGCCGGGTGTGCTCGCCTTGCAGGACGAGCTGGACCGCGCCGAACAGGTCGGTCACGAGGAAGTTCCGGCCGGTGTCGTGACCATGAACTCCCGGGTTCATTGCCGCGAAGAAGCCAGTGGCAAGGACTACCACCTGACCCTGGTCTACCCGAAGGACGCCAACGCCGACGAAGGCAAGATCTCCATCCTGGCCCCCATCGGCAGTGCGCTGCTGGGCTTGTCGGTAGGTGAGCAGATCGATTGGCCGGCCCCGGGCGGCAAAACGCTCAAGCTGAAGCTGCTGGAAGTTGAATACCAGCCCGAAGCGGCTGGCAACTTCGATCTCTGAGCCTTAGACCTGCGCCAGGGCCTCGTTGAGCGCCTGCTCCAGCTCGCCTTTGTAGCGCAGGTAGAGAGTGCTCGAACCCAGGCCTTCGGCAAGCACGGCAGACAGGTCCAGGTCAGTAATGTAACAACGGTAGCGCTCGGTCTCGCGGCGCTGCTCGATGATCTCGCGGGCGACCATGGTATACAGCTGGTCGCCATGCTCGAGTTCGGAAAACTCCCGCTGATTACAATACAAAGTGACCTGAACGTCATCGCTGGCGCCTGCCTGCAAAATCGCCTGCACTTCGTAGTAAGGCAGGGCGATGGCATTACGCTGCACTTGCTTGGCATCCACCTGGCGGACCTTGCCAGTGCCTGAAGGCAACAATTGGTAATAAAGAATCTCCAGCGAACCTTGAGCGTGAAGATTGTCCAGCGGCAGCCGCGCTTCACGGCGAAAAACCATGGACTGCATGAAGCGCTGTAGCGGCAGTAGCAGGCTGTTTTCGTCATGGTAAGGCAGGCGCTGTTGCCAGAGTGCGTTGTGCTCATCGAGCACATAGACAGTGGCCCAGGCATCCTGCAGTCGATAAAACACCTGAATACAGCGCGGTTGTCCCAGTGGCAGAACCTGGGCCAGGTCCAGCTCCTGCAGGGCGTTGGCATCCAGGTGCAGCGGGCTGTACTCGCAACGTTCCTTGCTTAAATAGTGCGAAACAGCATCCTGGCCCTCAAGCGTTACCAGGTTCACTGCACCGGCCTGCAGCTCCAAGACGTGGGTGTGCTGCTGGACTTGCAACAAATAACGGAAGTTGAGGTGCTGCGCCAGCAGCGCCTGGGCATTGAGAAAAACCTCTTCGACCCGCAGAGCAATGGCTGGGGCTCGGTTGTGGCAGAAGCACTGAACCCGCAACCGTGGTCGATGGCTGCAATCACCCAAACCATTGAGGTAGTCGCGCAAGCACCGCAGCAAGGCATGCTCACCCTCGTAGCGGTGCACCTGAACCTCGTTCCAGCTATTGAGCGTTACCTGATCGAGGGTCAGGACCAGGTTCTCACGTACGCCAGCGTAGCTCAGCGAGTCGGTACGCTCGGTGGTCATCAGAATGTTCAGGTCACGATGGTGGCGTAACGGGTCGATGCCGACATTGATCAACAGGAGAATTTCGTCCGCCACGCTCGACTGTAGTAGGCGCTGTTCGCTGATCATCGGCAAGGGTAGAGGGATGCTTTGTTGCAGGCTGCCCAACAGGTTGAACAGCTCATATTCACTCAGGTCGCTGCTGCCTGGATGCAAGGCCAGGCGTGTAGTGTTGTCGATTACCCCATTGCGATGAGCCCAGGCCAGTAACTCGAGCAGTTCTCGGCAGCGCTTGAGTGGCGCGAAGTGCTCCCATTCGTGCACGCCCAGGTTACCGTTGTACAGGCCCCAGTGAACCTCTCCGGGTTCTTTGCGGTTGGGCGATTGCACCAGCGTAAGGGTATCTTCGGCCAGGTCCGGGGCAATGCCTGGGTTGATGACCTCGACTTTGCCTGCGCGGCGTTCAAACGCTGCATACAGGCGCCGGCCGAGGATGCTCAGGTCACGGTGGTCGATTCGACTTGCTGCATTCTGGTTACGGGCAAACTGGCAGAGGAAGCGATAGCTGTAGTTGAGCTCGGCGACCAGATCGCGGCGTTCGACTGCCACCTGGCGTACCTTCCATTGACTGCGGGCGTCGAGCAATGCCAGTTGGCGCTCGTCCCAACCCCATTCCTCGCTGAGTCGCTCAAGCAGTGCACGCTGCCAGTTGCCGCGTTGGCGCGGCTGGCCACTGAGTTTCCTGTTCACTTTCAGGTACAGGCTGCGACGCACCAGCTCAAGTCGCTGTTGCTCTCCGCGTGCTTGTAGGTACTTCTCGATGCGCCGGTAGACCATCATGTACGGATCGAGCTCGTCGAGATCGAGCTGATTGGCAAATACCGCCTGTTTGAATTGCAGGCTCAGGCAATTCACGTGCGGGTGTTCGCTGGCATAGACCTCGGTCAAGAGCAGTTTCAGCACCGATTTGTAGGGCGACTCGATGCCCTTGAAAAGCTGCCAGAGACCTGCGCCGACATACTCCCCTGGCGGAATATGCGCCAGGTGCCCCAAGTCCAGGTACTCGTCGGCGCGCACGAAGCGCTTGGACAGAAGTGTGTCGATGTACGGGTGGTAACGCGACTCTTCGTAGACTGGCACCAGCCACCACAACGGGGTGCGTCCGGCGAGCCAGATCGCGGTGCGGTAGAACTCGTCCAGTAGTAAATAGTGCTGGGTGGTTCCGCAGTCGTCGGAGCTGAGTTGGCTGTCGCGTGCGCCGCTCACGAAGCGTTGCGGTTCGATCAGAAACAGGTGGGCCTCGGCGCCTTGGCTGGTGGCCCAGTTCTCCAACAGTTGGGCTTTTTTGCGCAGTTCAGCCAGTTCGCTATCGCCGAGATGGGCTGCGTGGCAGACCCACACGTCCATATCACTTTGTTCTGCCTGGGCCAGCGTGCCCAGGCTGCCCATCAGGAACAGCCCGTGGATGGGCATGGATGGCTTGCCATGGCGGGCCTTGTAGGAGAAGGAGCGTGTCAGGCGCTGGGCTTCGGCCAGTATGTTGGCGTCAGGTTCGAAGTTGGCGACCCCTGCGGGCGTGGTTCCAGATACATAGCCAGGAAGCAGCGGGTGATTGACGTGCAGAAACAGCGGCAACAGCGTCAACACTTGCTGCTGACGGCTCGATAATCCTTCCAGGGCTCGGTAGAGTCGCCCCTGATTGAGCGTCAGGAAGCGTTGGCGCAGTTGGCTGAGCACCTTTCGGTCAATGCCCTGTTCGAGGTCGGGGCGAATTTCGTAGGGGTGGTTCATTGCGCGCTAAAACCGGCCGTCTGGGGAGCTGAGGCGAGTTTAAGCGCTAATTTAATTTTGACGCCATTTTATTAGCGTTGAATGCATCGCGGAGCAGATTTGCTCCGCGATGAGCATTGTTTTCAGGCCGGTTGGGCGACTTTCAGGATAGTCAGCAGTTGCTGTGCGTGTTCGGCCGCATCATGCCCCAGACTGGTCAGGTAGCCGCCATCATGCTGGTCGGTCAAACCTTTGTCGTACAGGCGCTGGGCGGCAGCGATGAGCTCTTGAGAGGCAGTGTTGTGAACCTTGATACCTTCCTGGCTGCTATCCAGGTTGAACAGGGCAAGGACTTCCAGCTCGGCAATCAGATCGGGGGTAAACGACATAGTAACTCCGACTTCCAGACAAGGAGGGCAGCACCGTCAGCGGTGCCTGGTTTTGCAGTGTAGTCAGGTAACTCCTGCTTTGCTTCAGTCCTTTTCAGGAGGCAGCTCAGGCAGGGCGCGCAAGGCAGTTTCGTACCACTGGGTGTCAAAGGCGCGGTCATCTTCAAGCATCGCGTCAATCTCGTAGGCCAGCACGTGGGCCATGAGGTTAAGGATGTCTTCGCGCTCGTAACCTACCAGGGTCAGTTTGTTGAACGTGGCTTTGGCGGCAGGTGGATCATCGCTTTCGATTTGGTTTTCGATCGCTTCGATCAGGGTCGACTCGGCGAACTCTTCTTCGTCGTTGTCGATGTCTGTGGGTTCGCTCATGGGCGATTCTCCTCTGAGGGGATGCTCAGTTTGCCACGGGCTAAGCGCCAATGCCTCGCTATCTACAAACTCCATGATGCTGGTCAGTGCCGCGTGCCGGGGCTATAACAACTGCGCCAACCCCTTTACGGCCTGGAGGCTGTTGTCATGCTCAAGCTTCATGGATTCGCGGTTAGCAACTACTACAACATGGTCAAGCTGGCGCTGCTGGAGAAAGGAATTCCTTTTGAAGAAGTTCTATTCTTCGGCGGCCAGAGCCCGCAGGCACTGAAAGTCAGCCCGCGGGGCAAGGTGCCGGTGCTGGAGACCGAACATGGCTTTCTGAGTGAAACCAACCTGATTCTGGAATATATCGAACAGACGCATCCTGATAACAAGCCATTGCTGCCCGCAGATGCCTTCGCCCAGGCCAAAGTGCGTGAGCTGGCCAAGGAAATCGAGCTGTATATCGAGTTGCCGGCCCGTGCGTGTTATCCCGAGGCTTTCTTTGGTGCCAAGGTCGATCCGGTTATCAAGGACAAGGCGAAAACCGAGTTGATGGCCGGGGTGGAAACGCTAAAGCGCAATGGCACGTTCTCGCCATACGTTGCCGGCAACCAGATGACCATTGCCGACATGAAGTTCTGCTTCAGCCTTGATCTGGCCAGTGCAGTGGGCAAGAAGGTTTTTGATATGGATCTGCTGGAGGATTTTCCTCAGGCCCAGACGCTGCTCAATCATTTCAAGCAGAATCCCAACGTGCAGAAAATCGCAGCAGACAAGGATGCGCAGATGCCTGTTTTCCTTGAGATGGTGCGTAGCGGCAAGCGCTAGTCCCTCTCGCGCAGCAGGCTCGCGGCGTAGCGCCGACGAGCCTGTGCGTTGGGCTCAGCGGCTGGCCAGCAAGGCCTGGCCCCGAGCAACGGCTGCGCGAACCTGGCCCGGTGCGGTACCGCCGATGTGGTTGCGGGCGTTGACCGAGCCTTCCAGGGTGAGCACCGCGAAGACGTCCTGTTCGATCTGGTCGCTGAACTGGCGCAGTTCTTCCAGGCTCATTTCAGCCAGGTCCTTGCCGCTATCGACACCGTACTTGACGGCGTGGCCGACGATTTCGTGGCAGTCACGAAATGGCAGGCCACGGCGTACAAGGTAGTCGGCGAGGTCGGTTGCGGTAGAGAAACCACGCAGTGCAGCTTCACGCATGATCGCGTGGCGCGGTTTGATCGCCGGGATCATGTCGGCAAAGGCGCGCAGCGAGTCACGCAGGGTGTCGGCGGCGTCGAACAGCGGCTCTTTATCTTCCTGGTTGTCCTTGTTGTAGGCCAGCGGCTGGCCTTTCATCAAGGTCAGCAGGCCGGTGAGAGCACCGAATACGCGACCGGTCTTGCCACGCACCAACTCTGGAACGTCCGGGTTCTTCTTCTGCGGCATGATCGAACTGCCGGTGCAGAAACGATCAGGCAGATCGATGAACTGGAACTGGGCGCTGGTCCACAGGACGAGTTCTTCAGAGAAACGCGACAGGTGCATCATTGCCACACTGGCGGCTGCGCAGAATTCGATAGCGAAGTCGCGGTCGGAGACGCCGTCCAGCGAGTTGCCGCCCACGGCCTCGAAGCCCAGGAGCTTGCAGGTCAGCTCGCGGTCGATCGGGTAGGTGGTGCCTGCCAGGGCGGCGCTGCCCAGCGGCATGCGGTTGGTACGTTTGCGGCAGTCGACCAGGCGCTCGTAGTCGCGGCTGAGCATTTCGAACCAGGCCAGCAGGTGATGGCCGAAGGTTACCGGTTGGGCGGTCTGCAGGTGGGTGAAGCCGGGCATGATGGTGTCGGCTTCGCGTTCGGCCTGCTCCAGTAGGCCCTTCTGCAAACGGGTGATCTCGGCCAGGATCAGGTCGATCTCGTCTCGCAGCCACAGACGGATGTCGGTAGCGACCTGGTCATTGCGGCTGCGGCCGGTATGCAGCTTTTTACCGGTGATGCCGATACGGTCGGTCAGGCGTGCCTCGATGTTCATGTGCACGTCTTCAAGGTCGACGCGCCAGTCGAAGTTGCCGGCCTCGATTTCACCCTGGATGGTCGTGAGGCCATCGATAATGGTGTCGCGCTCGGCATCAGTGAGCACGCCGACCTTCGCCAGCATGGTGGCGTGGGCGATCGAACCCATGATGTCGTGGCGGTACAGGCGCTGGTCAAAGTTGACGGAGGCGGTGAAACGGGCGACGAATGCGTCGACGGGCTCACTGAAGCGGCCGCCCCAGGACTGATTGGTCTTGTCGGTGCTCATGGATTCACTCGTTGAAGGCGTGAACGGAAAAGTGGCGTCGATGATAACAGGGTTAAGGCCCGGACCGCAGGGCGGCGGTCGGTGCGAATGCGTGATTATGTCGCGCAGAAGGCAGATGACAGCCGTTGCACAACAGGATATTTACCGATTGAACGGCAGCGTTCCGGCAACCGTCTACAGTTGGACAGAGGATCGGCATGTTTCCTGCCGAACCAGTGAATCTTTAGCCATCGTGCGAGTCTGAGCGTGGATCGCCGTGACGGTCGTCACCTCACCTGTCTACGCTACCCTTGTGCGAGACTCACGCAGGAATCCAGCGCAATATGAATGTCCTGATCGTTGATGACGAACCCCAAGCCCGGGAACGGCTGAGCCGACTGCTTGGCGAACTCGGGGGATACACCGTACTGGAGCCCAGCGCCACCAACGGCGAAGAGGCTCTGGCGTTGATAGACAGCCTCAAGCCAGAGGTGGTCTTGCTCGATATCCGCATGCCGGGCCTCGATGGCCTGCAGGTAGCTGCCCGCTTGTGTGAGCGTGAAGCCCCGCCTGCCGTTGTGTTCTGTACGGGTGATGACGAATTCACCGTCCAGTCATTCACGGAAAGCACGCTCGGGTATGTGCTCAAGCCGGTGGCTGCCGATGCGCTGCGCGAAGCCTTGAGAAAGGCCGAGCGACCCAGTCGGGTACAACTGGCTGCGCTTACCCGCCCAGCGGCCGAAAGCGGCAGCGGGCCACGTAGCCATATCAGTGCGCGAACCCGCAAAGGGATCGAGTTGATCCCGCTGGACCAGGTGATCTACTTCATCGCCGACCACAAATATGTAACGTTGCGTCATGAAGGCGGCGAAGTCCTGCTGGACGAGCCCCTCAAGGCGCTGGAAGACGAATTCGGCGACCGGTTCGTGCGGATTCACCGCAACGCCCTGGTCGCCCGCAACCGAATAGAGCGGCTGCAACGCACGCCGTTGGGGCATTTCCAGTTGTTTCTCAAGGGCCTCAACGGTGATGCATTGATCGTTAGCCGCCGGCACGTGGCCGGTGTACGCAAGATGATGCAGCAGCTCTAGGCTGCGATTGGAGAATAGCTCTACCAGGGACGGTTCAATTCTCCTGTGACATAGATCTGCAAGCGGGTCGGAATGAGCTGTTATCATCCGTTGCATCTATCTTGTACGGATCGATCCATGTCCACTCGTGAAATCCGCATTGCCACGCGCAAAAGTGCCCTAGCCCTGTGGCAGGCCGAATACGTCAAAGCACGTCTTGAGCAAGCCCATCCTGGTTTGCTGGTTACTCTGGTGCCTATGGTCAGCCGGGGTGACAAACTGCTCGACTCGCCGCTGTCCAAGATTGGTGGCAAGGGCCTGTTCGTCAAGGAACTGGAAACCGCGCTGCTGGAAAACCAGGCCGACATCGCTGTGCATTCGATGAAAGATGTGCCCATGGACTTCCCTGAAGGCCTGGGGCTGTATTGCATCTGTGAGCGTGAAGACCCGCGCGACGCCTTCGTGTCCAATACCTTCAAAAGCCTTGATGAGCTGTCAGCTGCAAGCGTGGTAGGCACTTCCAGCCTGCGCCGCCAGGCCCAGTTGCTGGCGCGTCGCCCTGATCTGCAGATCCGCTTTCTGCGCGGTAACGTCAACACCCGCCTGGCCAAGCTCGATGCCGGTGAGTACGACGCGATCATCCTCGCTGCAGCCGGTCTTATCCGCCTTGGTTTTGAAGACCGCATTACCTCCGGCATCAGCGTCGACGACAGCTTGCCTGCCGGTGGCCAAGGTGCTGTGGGTATCGAATGCCGCAGCGTCGACAGCGAAATTCATGCGTTGTTGGCTCCTTTGCATCACCAGGACACCGCGGACCGTGTCGTGGCCGAGCGGGCGCTGAACAAGCACCTCAATGGTGGATGCCAGGTCCCGATTGCCTGTTATGCCGTGCTCGAAGGTGATCAACTGTGGCTGCGTGGCCTGGTTGGCGAGCCCAGCGGTGGCAAGCTGCTGACCGCTGAAGCCCGTGCGCCGCGCAGCGATGCGCAGACGCTGGGTGTCCAGGTGGCCGAGGACCTGCTCAAGCAAGGCGCCGAAGACATCCTCAAGGCTGTCTACGGCGAGGCCGGTCACCCGTGAGCGGTTGGCGCCTGCTGCTGACACGCCCGGAGCAGGAGTGCATTGCGCTCTCCCGGGCGCTGGCCGAGCAAGGCATTGCCAGTAGCAGCCTGCCGTTGCTGGAAATCGAACCGCTGAGCCTGGATGAAGCACAGCGCAAACTGCTGCGCGAATTTGACCAGTACGCAGCGGTCATCGTGGTCAGCAAGCCTGCTGCGCGTCTGGGACTGGCCGAGCTGGCTCGTCACTGGTCGCAGCTGCCTCGGCAAGCCTGGTTTACCGTGGGCGCGGCTTCAGCGCAGGTCCTTCAGGCCGAGGGCTGCCAGGTCTGCTATCCAGCGCAGGGCGACGACAGCGAAGCCCTGCTGCACATGCCTCAATTGCACCAGGCGATTGGCGGAACGGCGCCACGTGTGTTGATCATACGTGGCCAGGGCGGTCGCGAACTGCTCGCCGAGCGTCTCGCCGAGCAAGGTGCTAGTGTCGATTATCTGGAACTCTACCGTCGCTACCTACCGGCTTATCCACTGGGCGCGCTGTCTGAACGAATTTGCGCGGAACGCCTGAACGGCCTGGTGGTCAGCAGTGGGCAGGGGTTTGAACACCTGCTGCAACTGGCCGGGGACAATTGGTCGCAGTTGGCCCGCTTGCCGCTGTTTGTACCCAGCCCGCGTGTAGCCGGGCAAGCCCGGGAAGCCGGGGCACAGAATGTAGTGGACTGCCGCGGTGCCAGTGCCGCGGCGTTGTTGGCAGCACTGCAGCAAATGCCTGCACCTGCCCTCTGAAGCGCTAAGCTGATTGGCGACGAGCCCAATGCAAAGGATGGATACGTGAGCGAAACTGTCTTGCCCAACGATGACATGCAAACGACGCCTGAAACGTCTGAACCTTCCGCTGCCACGCCAGGCAAACGTTCGAGCAACAGCCTGGCGATCCTGGCTCTGCTGCTCGGTGCTGCGGGTGTCGCCGTCGGTGGTTGGGGGGTATGGCAGGTGCGCCAGCTCCAGGGCGCTGAGCAAGGCCAGGGCCAATACCTGCAAGCCCTGGGCGAAAAAACCCAGGCCCTGCAATTGCGCGAACAGCAAATATCCGCGCAGTTGGCGGGCTTGCCTGCAGCCACCGAACTCGAAGATCGTCGCCGCCTGGTAGCCCAATTGCAGGGTGACCAGCAGCGTCTGAGCCAGCGCCTTGAAACCGTGCTTGGGGCCAGCCGCAAGGACTGGCGCCTGGCCGAAGCCGAGCACTTGTTGCGCCTGGCCAGCCTGCGGCTTTCTGCATTGCAGGATATTGTCAGTGCGCGTGCGCTGGTCCAGGGTGCCGATGACATTCTGCGAGAGCAGAGTGATCCTGGCGCGTTCGCCGCTCGTGAGCAGTTGGCCAAGAGCCTGGCAACGTTGAACAGCGTTCAGCAACCGGATCGCACCGGTCTGTTCCTGAAACTCGCTGCTCAGCGTGAGCTGGTGCAGCAGCTCAGCGCGGTGTCGCCGGAGTTCAACAGCGACGCCAATGCTCTCGGGGCATTGACCGCCGATGGCGACGGCGCCAGTCGTTGGTCGCAGTGGTGGGCCGAGTTGTCCAAGTATTTCCAGATCGATTTCAATGCTGACGAGAATGTACGGCCGTTGCTTTCCGGGCAGTCGCTCAACCAGCTGCGCCTGGCGTTGAGCCTGACGATCGAGCAAGCTCAATGGGCAGCGTTGAATGGTGAAGCGAAGGTCTACACCCAGGCGCTGGATGATGCGCGCAGCGTTCTGCTCGCCAACTTCAATGCGGACAACCCCCAGAGTAAGGCGATGCTCGACAGCCTCAATGCGTTGGCTGAAGAGCCGGTGTCGGTGGTCGTTCCGGACCTGGCCGACAGCCTGAGTGCTGTCCAGGCCTACCTTGAGCGTCGGCACCTGCCGGTCGAGGAGGCCAAGCCATGAAGCGCGTCTACCTGTTGGCGGTAGTGGCCATTGCGGTCGCTGCTGCGCTCGGGATCGCGATCGCCAAGCACAGTGGTTATGTGCTGATTTCCTACGGCGGCTTTCGCTATCAATCAGGGCTTTGGGCAGCGCTGGCAGCGCTGCTCGGCATCATCCTGACGGTACTGCTGGTGCGCTACCTGGTGGGCCTTGTGCTGACCTCGAGTGGCGTGGTCAATCCCTGGTCGCGGCGCAACCGCAGTCGCCGTACTCAACTGGCCATCGAACAGGGACAGTTGGATCTTGCTGAAGGGCGTTGGGCCAGTGCCCAGCGCCACCTGCAACGTGCCGCCGAAAGCGAGCGTCAGCCGCTGCTGTACTACCTTGGCGCTGCGCGGGCTGCAAATGAACTGGGGCGTATCGAAGACCGCGACAACCTGCTTGAGCGTGCACTGGAGCGCCAACCGCAGGCGGAGCTGGCCATCGCCTTGAATCATGCCCAACTGCAGATGGATCAGGGGGAGAGTGATTCCGCACTGGTCACGCTGCAAGCCATGCAGGAGCGTCATCCACACAATGCGCAAGTGCTCAGGCTGCTGCAGCGGTTGTACCGAGAGCGTGGCGACTGGTCGGCGCTGATTCGGTTGATGCCGGACTTGCGCAAGGACAAAGTCTTGCCCGCTGCCGAACTGGCGGATCTTGAACGTCGCGCCTGGGGAGAAAATCTCAGCCTGGCCGCCAGCCGTGAAGGCGAAGAGCAAAGTGCTCGGCAGTCGCTGGAACGCGCCTGGCAGCAACTGACGGCCGCCCAGCGCCAAGAGCCGCAGCTGGTATTGGCCTATGCCGAACAATTGCGCCAGCTGGGGGCCGAGAATGAGGCCGAAGAAGTTCTGCGCACCGCAATCAAGCGCCACTATGAAAGCCACCTGGCACGGCTCTACGGCTTGGTACGTGGCTCGGATGTCGCACGCCAGTTGCAAACCGCTGAAGGCTGGTTGAAGCAGCATGGCGATGATCCGGGCCTGTTACTCACTCTCGGACGGCTGAGCCTGCAGAATCGCTTGTGGGGCAAAGCCCGTGACTACCTGGAGAGCAGCCTACGCTTGCAGCGCAATCCTGAAGCGTGCGCAGAGTTGGCGCGCCTATTGGCCGGGTTGGGTGATACCGAGCGCAGCAATCAACTGTTCCAGGAGGGCCTGGGGCTGCTTGACGAACGTCTGCTGGCCTTGCCGCTGCCAGAATCCGTCCAGGCGTGAATCGAGCCTTGGGCATGCGCCAGTGCGCGTGCTCAAGGCTGCAGAGAAAATGCCTACACACTCTCACGCTCCCGTCTGACAGTGGTAGGTAAAACTTCAAGTCTTCTCTCGGAATATTCCCTTTGCACTCAGGGACTTGCCCTATTTGTCGCGCCTTGAAACAAGGTACCGCTTTCCTCTACCGTTAAAGCCTGTCCTTCTCGATCCCGGAACTCCCATGCCGTCGGCCTGCTTGCGTTCAATGTTCCTTCCGGCGTTGCTGGTCTCGGCGCTGATGCTGGCTGTGGCCTTTTATCTGGAATGGGGGTTGGCGCTGCAGCCGTGTCCGTTGTGTTACAGCCAGCGCATATGCCTGGGCGGTTTTGCATTGGTCTGTCTGTGTGCGGTAGTGCAGGCACCGGGGTGGTCTGGTTCACGGATCTATGCGGCCCTGGGGCTGTTCTTCGCTACTGCCGGTGCGCTCTTGGCAGCCAGACACGTTTGGTTGCAGGGCTCACCACTTTCCAACGTTGGCTGCCAGCCATCGATGGAATATTTCGTCGCCAATATGCCCCTGGGGCAGGTAATCAAAGCCATGCTGCTTGGCAGCCCGGAATGCGTACCTATCACCTGGAGCTTTCTCGACTTGACCGTTCCTGAGTGGAGCTTGCTGGTGTTTGTACTGCTGGCCGCGCTGCTGCTCGTTCGCCTGTTGGCCTACAGGCATCTGCTGATTCGTCATCTGGCAAAAAACTGAAGCACGCGAGCACGCCTGCAAACGACCAGTGGCACCGGCAAGTGGTATTAAACACTTGTATGAACTTTGTCGTCTGCGTACCTTGAAGCCAAGGGCGCACGGGAATAATCTCCCTGCACGCATACCGAAAATACAGCTGCTCGATGCTGCCCTGCCAACGACCTATGCTCTGCACTTTTGCGAGCGGGGGCAGGGGCATTACCCAGAAGGGATGAGATCGCCATGCTAGATAGTTGTCAGAATGCTCAGGAACGCTGGGGTGGGGTCCATAAGCTCATTGACCGCTGGTTGGAAGAGCGCGCAGAGCTGGTGACAGCCTTCCGTGAGTTACGTGATGCCAAGCCTGCCTTCGCCGACAAGGACAAAAGCCGGGACTTCTGTGCAGTGTTGGTCGACTATGTTTCGGCCTGGCATTTCGAAGTCAGCGAGCAGTTGGTCAGTGAAGCCAAGGCATTTGGCGACACACGCGGCCTTGAGCTAGCCCAGCAGATCAGTCCGCGCATCGACGCGACCACTGAAATTGCTTCGGCGTTCAACGATCATTGCGACAAGGGCAACTGCAACGACCCCGAGCGTTTCGCGAAAAAACTTAGTGAGCTGGGCAGCTTGCTGCATGAGCGCTTCGAGCTGGAAGACTGCCTGATCGAAGTACTGCACAACGCCCATAGCGAAGAAGGCGCCGTGCAGGCCTGATCGATGGGCCGACGCGTCAGTCGGCCACTTCAATCAGTTCGATCTCGAACACCAATGGCGTGTAGGGCGCAATCAAGTCGCCCGCGCCTTCGGGGCCATAAGCCTGCGCCGAAGGAATTACCAAACGCCATTTCGAACCGGTTGCCATTTCGGGCAATGCTACTTGCCACCCCTCGATCACACTGTCCAATTTGAACCATTGCGGCTGTTGATTCTGATCGAAGAGTGTGCCGTCAGGCAACTTGCCGACATAACGCACCTGGACTTTACCGGTCGCTGTGGGTTTGGGTCCGCTACCTTTCACCAATTCTGTTGCCAGAATGCCTGCGGCTAATTCGCGCACACCTGCACGCGCACGTTCAGTGGCGAGAAAACGTTTTTCTGCAGCCAGCATCTGTTCACTTTGTGCTTGTAGCACTGCTTCATTGGCCCGGGTTTCATGTTCGCTGAGTATTACTGCAATGCGTTCTTTGCTCAGCGCCAACGGCTTGTTTTGATAGGCCTGGCTTAGTCCTTCGAGCAACGCGTCCAACTGCAGGTCAGGAACTTCTGTACGCAGGCGTTCACCGAGGCTTGCGCCCAGGCTGTAGGCCAGATCATGTTCGTTTTCCGGGGTGTTGGCAGGCGCGGCCATGAGCGTTGCCGGCAATAGAAAAAGAGCTAACACTAGATGACGCGACACTGGCTCACTCCTGCTTCAGTGGAAATAAAGTATGCCAGCGATCGTCTACGACTACCGTGTAAATATCAGCAACACTTTGTGAAGCATCTACACTTGATTCCAGCTGCAGCGATAACAACTTTGCCCAGGCATGCAACGCGGCGCCTTTAATACTGTCAACATGGCCTAGCGGCGGTAGCAGCAGAAGCATAGTATGAGCCGCACTCTCGTCAGCCAGGAGGTAAATCATGTCGGCCAATAAGAAGCCAGTAAATACTCCGTTGCACCTGCTCCAGCAACTCTCGGGCAGCCTGCTCGAACATTTGGAAACTGCCTGCTCGCAAGCGCTGGCTGATGCAGAAAAGCTGCTCGCCAAGTTGGAAAAACAACGCGGCAAGGCTCAAGAAAAACTGCATAAGTCTCGTCTTAAATTGCAGGATGCTGCCAAGTCCGGAAAGTCCAAGGCTCAGGCCAAGGCCAAATCCGCAGCCGCTGAACTGGAAGAATTGCTCGACTCGCTCAAAGAGCGTCAGTCGCAGACTCGCACTTACATCCTGCAGCTCAAACGTGATGCTCAGGAAAGCCTGAAACTTGCCCAAGGCGTTGGCAAGGTCAAGGAGGCTGCTGGCAAAGCGCTGACTCAGCGCGCGGCCAAACCAGCGCCTGTTGCTGCCAAGCCAGTAGCCAAGGCTGCAAGCAAACCCGCTGCCAAACCTGCAGCAAAAGCGCCTGCGCGTAACGTTGCTGCCAAGCCGGCAGCGGCCAAAGCGGCCACCAAGCCTGCGGCTAAAACCGCAGCTGCAAAACCTGTTGCCGCGAAAGCGCCGGCCAAGCCTGCAGCAGCAAAAGCCACCGCCAAACCTGCGGCACGGACAGCAGCTGCAAAACCTGCGGCCAAGCCAGCAGCCAAGCCAGTAGCAGCCAAAGCTCCAGCCAGGGCTGCGGCCAAACCTGCAGCAGCGAAAGCGCCAGCCAAAGCTGCGGCCAAGCCGGCAGCGGCTAAAGCTCCAGTCAAGGCAGCGGCCAAACCCGTGGCAGCGAAAGCACCAGCCAAAGCTGCGGCCAAGCCAGTTGCGGCAAAAACGCCAGCCAAGCCTGCGGCCAAACCTGCAGCAGCAAAAGCGCCAGCCAAACCCGCGGCCAAGCCTGCTGCGGCCAAAGCACCTGCCCGAGCTGCGGCCAAGCCTGCTGCAAAGGCACCTGCCAAGCCAGCAGCACAACCAGCTGTAGCCAAGCCTGCAGCGACGCCTGCGCCAGCAGCGTCCGTGTCTACGCCAGCAGCTGCGGCTCCGGCAGCCGCCGCGCCGACTACGCCGGCAGCGTCGGTGGCACCAACTCAGACTCCGTCTTCGGCGTCCTGAGTCGACAGCATCACGGCGCGCAACGTATCCAGCGCGTCGTGATGCAAACCGACGTCCCTTGGCGCCAGGTAGTGCAACCAGTCGCTCTCGGCTCCGGTTGCTGAGCACCAGCCTTCACTGGCGATTTGCAGGCGCTCCAGCAACACCCGCTCTGCTTCCAACTCCAAGCCTTTCACTTGTTCGCGCAAGCGCGCCAACTGCGAGTCCTCAATGGCTGCCTGTCGCCATTGCCGGCGCAAGCTGCGTAACGGCCCGGTCACCTCTTTCTGCCAGGTTTCGGCCACTTCACGCAGTGCCTGCATGCGTTGCTCGCTGGCTTGAGCACCACGTGAATTGAGCCATGCCGCACACAGCAGCAGGCACACATCGCCACCCAGGTCTTGCCATTGCAAACACGCTGTTTCTACCCCTGGGCGGGCGTAGACTTTCAAGGCAAAATTCCACAGGTCGGTGTGCATGGTCCTACTCGCGCCAGTTGCCGACGAAGCTGGTAGACTCCGCGGCCATTATGATCAGACTATCGAACCTCACTTTACAGCGTGGTCCCCAGCGCCTGCTAGAAGGCGCTGAGTTAACCCTGCACGCCGGTCACAAGGCCGGCCTGATCGGTGCCAATGGCGCCGGTAAATCCAGCCTGTTCGCCTTGTTGCGCGGAGAGCTGACGCCTGACTCGGGCGATTGTCAGCTGCCGGCCGACTGGCGTATTGCACACATGCGTCAGGAGGTCGATACGCTCGACAGCCTTGCGGTCGACTATGTGCTCGATGGTGACCTGCGCCTGCGCAAGGTCCAGGCCGATCTCGCCGCCGCCGAAGCCGCCCATGACGGTACGGCGCTGGCGCGCCTGCATATCGAACTCGATAGCGCCGATGGCTATACTGCCGATGCGCGTGCGCGCAAGCTGCTGGCCGGCCTCGGCTTCACCAACGAGCAGATGGATCGCCGGGTCGGCGACTTTTCCGGCGGCTGGCGGATGCGTCTGAACCTGGCCCAGGCGTTGATGTGTCCTTCCGACTTGTTGCTGCTCGACGAGCCGACCAACCACTTGGATCTGGATGCGATCCTTTGGCTGGAAGACTGGCTCAAGAGCTATCCGGGCACTCTGTTGCTGATTTCCCACGACCGCGATTTTCTCGATGCGGTTGTCGATCATGTGGCCCACGTCGAACAGTGCAAGCTGACGCTTTACCGCGGTGGCTACACGGCATTCGAGCGCACCCGTGCCGAGCGCCTGGCCCAGCAGCAACAGGCCTACGAGAAGCAGCAGGCGCAACGTGCGCACATGGAAAAGTACATCGCCAGGTTCAAGGCCCAGGCTACCAAGGCACGTCAGGCGCAGAGCCGGATCAAGGCCCTGGAGCGCATGGAGGAGCTGTCGGCGGCGCATGTGGATTCCCCGTTCGACTTCGTTTTCCGTGAGTCGGAAAAAATCTCCAGCCCCTTGCTCGATCTCTCCGAGGGCCGCTTGGGCTATGGTGACAAGACCATCCTTGAGAAGGTCAAGTTGCAGCTCACGCCGGGTGCGCGCATCGGTTTGCTCGGCCCCAACGGCGCGGGTAAATCGACCCTGATCAAAAACCTTGCGGGCGAGCTCGAGCCGCTGAGCGGGCGCTTGGTGCGCGGTGAAAACCTGTCGGTCGGCTACTTCGCCCAGCACCAACTCGACTCGCTGGATAACAAAGCCAGTCCCTTGCTGCACCTGCAACGCCTGGCCCCGACCGAGCGCGAACAGACATTGCGCGATTTCCTCGGTGGCTTTGACTTCCGGGGTAACCGCATCGACGAGCCGGTGCTTAATTTCTCCGGTGGCGAAAAGGCCCGCCTGGCGCTGGCATTGATCGCTTGGGAGCGACCCAACCTGCTGTTGCTCGACGAACCGACCAACCACCTGGACCTGGAAATGCGCCTGGCGCTGACCATGGCCCTGCAGGAGTTCAGTGGCGCAGTGCTGGTGGTATCTCACGATCGCCACCTGCTCAAGAGCACCACCGATGACTTCTTGCTGGTAGCTGACGGTAAAGTCGAAACCTTCGATGGCGACCTTGATGACTACAGCCGTTGGCTGGTCGAGTACCGCCAGCGCAATGCACCTGTCAGTACTGCGCCGGTCAACGCCGACAAGACTGACAAGAAAGCCCAGCGTCAGGCTGCTGCGGCACTGCGTCAGCAACTGGCGCCCCACAAGCGCGAAGCCGACAAACTTGAGCGTGAACTGGGCACCTTGCACGAACAGTTGGCGAAGGTCGATGCAAGCCTGGGTGACAGCGCGCTCTATGAAGCAGCCCGCAAGGATGAGCTGCGCGACCTGCTGGCCCAACAGGCCAAGCTCAAAGTTCGCGAGGCAGAATTGGAAGAAGCCTGGATGGCCGCCCTCGAGGAGCTGGAGACCATGCAGGCGGAGCTGGAGGCGTTGTCTTGATAACGTCCTTGCAGTTGCCGGTACCGCCAGAATGGATCGCACCGTTCTGGTTGGGGCTGCAGATTCTTCTGATCCTCTGCGCCGCTTTTGTGTTGCAGCGCCTGGTTGGGCGCTGTCTCAAACGTCTGGGCGAGCGTTATCCATTGCCACCGGAACTAATGATGCCGGTGCGGGGCGGTTTGCGCTGGTTGATCATGGGCAGTGCGCTGGTCTTCGTGCTCGAGCGCCTGGGCGTTTCCGCCACGGTGCTCTGGACGGCCTTGTCCGGCTTTGTCGCGGTGGCCGCCGTAGCGTTCTTCGCCATGTGGAGTGTGCTGTCGAACCTGCTGTGTGCCGTGCTGATCTTCACCGTCGGACCGTTTCGCATTGGCGACGTAGTGGAGTTGGTCGAGACCATCGACAAGCCCGGCGTTAAAGGTCGGGTAGTGGCTATCAACCTGCTGTTCACGACATTGATCGAGTTGCCCGAAGCTGGCGGGGCCATCGTTCAGGTGCCCAACAGCCAATTTTTTCAGAAGTCGGTACGGCGTTGGCGTGGGGCTGAGTTCGTACCGTTGGTGGGCGAAGACAAAACCTCAGGCAATTGATCGGCGAACTGAAAAAAACCGTGGTGATTTTTTCGCCAGCACACTAGCTTAAAGCTTTGTAACAAAGCTATGGGCGAGGTGTGCGATGTCGTTGGAAACGTGGTTGGCATTTTTTGCCGCTTGCTGGGTGATCAGTCTCTCGCCGGGCGCTGGGGCTATTGCCTCGATGTCGTGTGGGCTGCAGTACGGTTTCTGGCGTGGCTACTGGAACGCCCTGGGCCTGCAACTGGGCCTGGTTCTGCAGATTGCGATCATTGCGGCAGGTGTCGGCGCCGTGCTGGCGGCTTCTGCTACCGCGTTCCAGGTAATCAAATGGTTCGGCGTTGCCTATCTGGTCTACCTTGCCGTCAAACAATGGCGTGCCTTGCCGGCTGACCTGAGCGACGAGTCTGCCGTGCGGCCAATCGGCAAGCCGTTGAGCCTGGTGTTTCGCGGCTTTCTGGTTAATGTCAGCAACCCCAAGGCGCTGATTTTCATGCTGGCGGTGTTGCCGCAGTTCATCAATCCCCATTCGCCTTTGCTGCCTCAGTATCTGATCATCACCGCGACCATGATTACTGTCGATCTGCTGGTCATGGCCGGCTACACCGGCCTGGCGGCGCGAGTCTTGCGTTTGCTGCGTACGCCAAAGCAACAGCGCCGCATGAACCGCACCTTCGCCGGGTTGTTCCTGGGCGCTGCCACACTGCTGGCGACCATCCGCCGGGCGCCGGTCTGAGGCGCAGGCACGTTTCATCGCGGTAAGTGCCGCATTGGTAGAAAAGGCGACCTTCGGGTCGTCTTTTTTGCTTGGAGATGAAATTGTCACTAATTTTTACTGAGATTGCCGGGTAATCCTTGAGCGATGGCCATTGGAAGTGAACAATGCAATACCTCGCATTGTTATTTGAGATTGGCTCATGATTCCCTGCTCCCGTTTGCTTGCCTGGTTACTCTGGCCGCTACTGGCTCTGAGTAGTACCGCGCTTCTGGCCGACTCTGTCGATGATGCCGCCAAAGCGTTGCACCTGATTGGCTACATCGGTGCCGACTATCCGGCAACGGTAGAGGCGGGCAAGGTCGTGGACGATGGGGAGTACCGCGAGCAGCTGGAATTTACCGATGTATTGCAAGGCCTGATCAGCGGACTGCCGGCACGCGCCGAGCAGCGAGCGCTGGAGCAGGGCGTGATCAATCTGCGCCAGGCCATTGTTCAGCATCAAGAGGGCGCCAGCGTCGCCCATCAGGCGCGCCAGCTTGGCGCGCAGTTGGCCGTAGCCTATGAAGTCAGTCAGGCCCCTCTGATCACGCCCGATGCTTCCCGTGGCGCACCGTTGTATGCCCAGCAGTGCTCGGTTTGTCATGGCGACACCGGCGCCGGTGATGGTCCGGCAGGTGTGGGCCTTGAGCCGCCGCCGGCCAACCTGCGCAGCAGCGAACGTCTGTCCCGTCTGAGTTTGTTCGATTTGTTCAATACGCTGGGACAAGGCATCGAGGGCACCGACATGCCGTCGTTTGCCGACCAGCTCGACGAGCGTCAGCGTTGGGACTTGGCCACTTACATCGCAAGTTTTACTGCCGACCCGACCAAGGCCAAGGGCGACACAACCTTCAACCTCGCTGATCTGGCTCGCCAGACGCCTGCCGAGGTCGATGCCGCCCAAGGTCCAGAGGCCGCGGCGGTATTCCGTGCGCAGCGCGCCCAGCCGCCGCAGGTCCAGCGGGGCCCGGGGCAGTTGCTCGACTACACCGCAACGACGCTGGACAAGAGCCTGGCGGCCTTCGAGGCGGGTGATCACGAGCAGGCCTACGACCTGTCTGTTGCAGCCTACCTGGAAGGCTTTGAGTTGGTCGAAAGCTCATTGGACAACGTCGATGCCAACGTACGCAAAGACACTGAGAAGTCGCTGATGGCGTACCGCCAGGCGTTGCAGGATGGCTTGGGTCTCGACCAGGTCAAACAGCGCCTGGAGGTGGCCAAAGGCAAGCTGAAGGAAGCTGCGGATTTGCTCGGTGGAGACGGCTTGAGCTGGACCTTGAGTTTCATTTCCGGCCTGCTGATTCTGCTGCGCGAAGGCCTGGAAGCGATTCTGGTGCTGGCGGCGATCCTGGCCTTTTTGCGCAATACCGGTCAACAGTCGGCGGTGCGCAGCGTCAACATCGGTTGGATCCTGGCATTGCTGGCCGGTTTTGGCACCTGGGCCCTTGCGGCCTATGTGATTGACGTTGGTGGTGCCCAGCGTGAGCTCCTTGAAGGCTGTACGGCGCTGTTTGCCAGCGTCATGGTCCTGTGGTTGGGCGTATGGATGCACGATCGTCGGCATGCAGCTGCCTGGCAGAATTACATCAAGAGCAGCCTGCTGAGCGGCGGAGGGCGTTTCGGTTTTGCCTTGCTGGCGTTCTTCTCGGTTTATCGCGAGTTGTTCGAAGTGATTCTGTTCTACGAAACCCTGTGGCTGCAGGCTGGTCCCGCTGGGCATCAGGCGGTGCTAGCGGGTGGTGCCACGGCGTTGGTCCTGCTCATTGGCCTGGCCTGGGTGATTCTGCGTGGTTCGGCGAAGCTGCCCCTGTCGTTGTTCTTCAGCATCAACGCCGCGTTGCTGTGCGCCTTGTCGGTGGTATTTGCCGGCCACGGCGTCAAGGCCTTGCAGGAGGCCGGCGTGATCGGAACTCGTCCGGTGGCGTTCTTCGATTTCGATTGGCTGGGTATCCACGCTGATGCGTACTCGCTGACCGCGCAAGCAGTAGCGTTGCTTGCAATCGTCGTACTCTACGGGCGCAGCCGCCTGGCCGAGAAGCAACGGGTTTCGGCGGGTTGATTTGAAGCTGAACGGGCGAGCGGGGATACTGACCGTCCGTTCTTGTTGGAATTTTTGTCATGCGTGTCTGGATTGATGCCGATGCCTGTCCCAAGGCGGCCAAGGATCAGGTCGTCAAATTCGCCCTCAAGCGCCAGCTCGAAGTGGTACTGGTGGCTGGCCAGAGTCAGATCAAGCCTGCATTTGCCTGTGTCAGATTGATCGTTGTGCCCAGTGGTCCGGATGCCGCCGACGATTACCTGGTCGAACATGCTGTGCCGGGCGAGCTGGTGATCTGTAGTGATGTACCGCTTGCCGATCGGCTGGTGAAAAAGGGCGTGGCCTGTCTTGATCCGCGCGGGCGCGAGTTCGATGAGCGCAACATGGGCGAGCGTCTGGCGGTACGCAATCTGTTCACCGACCTGCGAGAGCAGGGGCAGGTCGGTGGTGGTCAGGCGCCTTACGGCGATCGTGAAAAGCAGGCATTCTCCAACGCCCTGGACCGCATCCTCACGCGTCTGGCGCGCTGATATCGAACTCAGTCGTTTTCGTGAGTCAGCTCTAGTACGCGGTCAACCAGCTTGTAGATGCCGCCAGCGGCTTCGCTGATCGACTTTGCCGTCATGTAGGCCGGGGTGGTGACCAACTTGCGCTGAGTGTCTTCGACGATGTCATGAACATCGCACTCCTCGTGCGTGCCGCCCATCTTGACGATGGCGGCGCTGGTGTCAGCATCGTTGCCAATGGTGCAGACCACGCCGGGGCCGTAGATTTTCGCCGCCAGGGCAGGGGAGATACAGATCAACCCCACCGGCTTGCCGGCTTCGGCAAATGCCTCGGCCAAGGCCAGAACATCAGGGTGAACGGTGCAACCAGGGCCTTCAACGGCGAAGTTGGACAGGTTTTTTGCCGCGCCAAAACCACCCGGTACGATCAGTGCGTCGAAGTCTTTGGCATCGGCTTCTCGCAGGTCCTTGATTTCGCCGCGGGCGATGCGCGCCGACTCCAGCAGGACATTGCGCGACTCAGGCATTTCTTCGCCGGTCAGATGATTGATTACGTGCATTTGGGCAATGTTCGGAGCAAAGCATTGCACCTGTGCGCCGCGTTGGTCCAGGCGCAGCAGGGTAATCACACTTTCGTGGATTTCGGCGCCGTCGTACACACCACAGCCGGAAAGAATCACTGCAACTTTTTTTGTCATTCTCACTACTCCCGAGTCGAGGTGCTCAATGTCCTATAAATTGGCAAATGTCGCCACAGAGTTTGGATCGTAATCCGCGCCGAGTGTTCACTTGCTGCAGGTCAAGGACGATCGTTGTCTTGATCGGGGGCTGGCGGTTTGCTCTGCTCTGCTTGTTCAGCCAGCAACGCGGCAGCTTCCTTGCGGGCAACGCGCGCGGCCTTGAAGCGCCGACGCAGCCACAGGCACCCGCCAAAGGCCAACAGGCCGCCGAGTACCCACAGCTCGTATTTTTTCACGTTACCCAGCAGGCCTTCGAGAATGGCGCCGAAATGGTAGGCGGCGGTGCCCAAAGCCAAGGCCCAGACTGCCGCGCCGATGCCGTTGAGCAGCAGATAGCGCCGTGGGGGGTAGCCGGACAGGCCGATGGCGACCGGCATAACGGTACGCAAGCCATAGACGAAGCGGAAACTCAGGACCCAGATGTCCGGATGCCGACGGATGTGCTCGAGGGCCTTGTCGCCCATCAGTTGCCAGCGTGGTTTGCGCGCCAGCAGCTTACGCCCGTGCTTGCGCCCCATGAAATACCAGAGCTGGTCACCGGCATAACTGCCGAAGAAGGCCACCAGGACCACCAGGTTGATATCCATGTATCCGCGGAACGCAAGGAAGCCTGCGAGAACCAGGATGGTCTCACCTTCGAAAAACGTACCGAGAAAAAGGGCAAAGTAGCCGAAATCCTGCAGGAATTGTTGGAGCATTTTCTGGGTGCTGGCGAAATGAACGCGCAGCCTAACCCTTCGTGGCCTTTGGGGAAAGTGTCCAAATGTGTCTCGACGTGAACATTTCCTGCTAGGACAATAACTGCGTCCTCAAGTCGCAGGGTTGTCCCTGGCTGTCATTCAAGCGTCATAATGAGCGCTTATAACTGTCGCGCTCGCCCGCCTGCGCGGGCTCAGGAGTCTGCCGTGAGCTTTACCCCCGCTAACCGTTTGTTTCCTGCCACCCGTCTGCGTCGCAACCGTCGTGACGATTTTTCCCGTCGTCTGGTTCGCGAAAACGTACTGACCGTCGATGATTTGATCCTGCCGGTGTTTGTCCTGGATGGCGAAAATCGCCGCGAGGAAGTTGCCTCGATGCCAGGTGTAGAGCGCTTGAGCATCGACCTGTTGTTGGAAGCTGCACAGGAGTGGGTGAATTTGGGCATTCCTGCCCTGGCCTTGTTCCCGGTCACGCCAACAGAGAAAAAGTCGCTGGACGGTGCTGAAGCCTGGAACCCGGAGGGTATTGCCCAGCGTGCCACCCGAGCTCTGCGTGAACGTTTCCCGGAGCTGGGTGTAATTACCGACGTAGCCCTTGATCCGTTCACCACTCACGGCCAGGACGGTATTCTCGACGACGAAGGTTATGTGCAGAACGACATCACCGTCGATGCGCTCGTGCGTCAGGCGCTGTCGCATGCCGAAGCCGGTGCTCAGGTTGTCGCCCCTTCGGACATGATGGATGGCCGTATCCAGGCTATTCGCGAGGCACTGGAGCTGGCCGGTCACGTCAACGTTCGTATCATGGCTTACTCGGCCAAGTACGCCAGCGCCTATTATGGTCCGTTCCGCGATGCAGTCGGCTCTGCGTTGAACCTGGGCAAGGCCAACAAGGCCTCTTACCAGATGGACCCGGCCAACAGTCAGGAAGCCCTGCATGAAGTGGCTGCAGACTTGGCTGAAGGCGCTGATATGGTCATGGTCAAGCCAGGCATGCCGTATCTGGATATCCTTTACCGGGTCAAGGATGAATTCAAGGTCCCGACCTTTGTCTATCAAGTCAGTGGCGAGTACGCCATGCACATGGCCGCGATCCAGAACGGCTGGCTCAGTGAAGGCGTGATCCTGGAATCCCTCACGGCCTTTAAACGGGCAGGAGCTGATGGCATCCTGACCTATTTCGCTGTTCGCGCTGCTCAATTGATGAGAGGGCAGTAACGCCCTTCAGGAACGCTAGATGAATAACGAAGTACAGAGTAGTGATGTCGAAATGAAGCAAGCTCATTCCGTGCCGGAGCAGATGCTCGAAACGCCGCCGGAGCCTGCTGCAGTGCCCGAGCCGGTAGTCGAAGTAGAGGCGCCCGCGCCTTCACCGGCCCCGGCGGCACCCGCCATCGCCATTCCGGGTCTGGATGACAGCAGCCTGTACATTCACCGTGAGCTGTCGCAACTGCAGTTCAACATTCGCGTGCTGGAGCAGGCGCTGGATGAGAACTACCCATTGCTGGAGCGGTTGAAGTTCCTGCTGATCTTTTCCAGTAACCTGGATGAGTTCTTCGAAATTCGTGTAGCGGGCCTGAAAAAGCAAATCACCTTTGCCCGTGAGCAGGCCGGCGCTGACGGCCTGCAACCTCACCAGGCGTTGGCGCGCATCAGCGAAGTGGTGCACAGCGAAGTTGATCGCCAGTATGCGATTCTCAACGATGTGCTGCTGCCAGAGCTGGAGAAGCACCAAATTCGCTTCATTCGTCGCCGCCATTGGAACACCAAGCTCAAGGCCTGGGTGCGGCGCTTCTTCCGCGATGAGATCGCGCCGATCATCACGCCAATCGGCCTCGACCCGACACACCCGTTCCCGTTGCTGGTGAACAAGAGCCTGAACTTCATCGTCGAGCTTGAAGGTGTGGACGCCTTTGGCCGCGATTCTGGCCTGGCGATCATACCGGCGCCGCGTCTGCTGCCGCGGGTAATCAAAGTGCCGGAAGATGTTGGAGGCCCAGGCGCCAACTATGTCTTCCTGTCGTCGATGATCCATGCTCACGCTGACGACCTGTTCCAAGGCATGAAGGTAAAGGGTTGCTATCAGTTCCGCCTGACCCGTAACGCCGATCTGGCGCTCGATTCCGAAGACGTCGAAGACCTGGCGCGTGCCCTGCGTGGCGAGTTGTTCTCGCGTCGGTACGGTGATGCGGTGCGCCTGGAAGTGGCAGACACCTGCCCCAAACATCTCTCGGATTACCTGCTCAAGCAGTTCAACCTGAGCGAAAGTGAGTTGTATCAGGTCAATGGTCCGGTCAACCTGACTCGACTGTTCAGCATTACTGGCCTGGATAGTCACCCAGAATTGCAGTACACCCCGTTCACGCCAGCGATTCCCAAGCTGCTGCAGAACGCCGAGAACATTTTCAGCGTGGTCGGAAAGCAGGACATCCTGCTCATGCACCCGTTTGAATCGTTTACACCCGTGGTCGATCTGCTGCGTCAGGCCGCCAAGGACCCCAACGTTCTGGCCGTACGCCAGACCCTGTACCGCAGTGGTGCCAACTCGGAGATCGTCGACGCGCTGGTCGATGCGGCGCGTAACGGCAAGGAAGTCACTGCGGTGATCGAATTGCGCGCGCGGTTCGACGAAGAGTCCAACCTGCAACTCGCCAGCCGCCTGCAGGCGGCCGGGGCCGTGGTGATCTACGGGGTGGTTGGCTTCAAGACTCACGCCAAGATGATGCTGATTTTGCGTCGCGAAGCGGGTGAGATCGTTCGCTATGCGCACTTGGGTACCGGTAACTACCACGCCGGCAACGCCCGGCTGTATACCGACTACAGCCTGCTGACCTCCGATGATGCGCTGTGCGAAGACGTCGGCAAGTTGTTCAGCCAGTTGATCGGCATGGGCAAGACCCTGCGCATGAAAAAGCTGCTGCATGCGCCGTTTACCTTGAAGAAAGGCATGCTCGACATGATTGCGCGTGAAACCCAGTTTGCCCTCGATGGCAAGCCTGCGCACATCATTGCTAAGTTTAACTCGTTGACCGATCCAAAGATCATCCGCGCCTTGTACAAGGCCAGTCAGTCGGGTGTGCGGATCGACCTGGTGGTACGTGGCATGTGCTGCTTGCGACCAGGAATTGCCGGGGTGTCGCACAACATTCAGGTACGTTCGATCATCGGTCGCTTCCTGGAACACACCCGGGTGTTCTACTTCCTCAATGGCGGCGAGGAGCAGATGTTCCTGTCGAGTGCTGACTGGATGGAGCGTAACCTCGACAAGCGCGTCGAGACTTGCTTTCCGGTCGAGGGCAAAAAACTGATCTTGCGGGTGAAGAAGGAGCTGGAGGGGTATCTGACCGACAACACCCACGCCTGGATCCTGCAGCCCGATGGTCGCTATGTTCGCAGCACGCCGACCGGGAACCAGAACCCACGCAGTGCCCAGGCGGCCCTGCTGGAACGCCTGAGCAACCCTGTCCTCAGCGTACGCTGAGGACGAAACCGACCCGGGTCAGCCACTCCGCCTCCAGGCCGAAGTCGGCCTGGGTCAGCTGATTCTCTTCCAGCCAGCCCGCCGGGAACTCTACATCCAGGCTGTCGCCTTTGGCGTGCAGGGTAACCTTGGGCATCTGCTGGGTGCCACGGATGTGGTGGAACAGGATCGCGAAGCGCAGCAGCACGCACAGGCGAATCAGCTTGGCGCCGTCTTCGCCGAAATCGGCGAACTTGTCCTTGGGAATGTTGCGGCGGTGGCCGCGCACCAGCAACGCGAGCATTTGCTGATCTTCTCGGGAGAAGCCTGCCAGGTCCGAGTGCTCGATCAGGTAGGCGCCATGCTTGTGGTAGTGATAGTGGGCGATGTCCAGGCCCACCTCATGCACCTTTGCAGCCCAGCCGAGCAATTCGCGCCAGATACCCTCTTCCAGGTCCCAGGCCTTGGCCACCTGGTCAAAGGCGTGCAAGGCTTTGCGTTCGACTCGGGCGGCTTGGCCCTGGTCGACGTGGTAGCGCTCCATCAGCGAAGACAGAGTACGCTCACGGACGTCTTCGTGGTGATGACGACCCAGTAGGTCATAGAGCACACCTTCGCGCAGAGCACCATCGCAATGGTCCATGCGTTGCAGTTCCAGTGCGTCGAATATGGCCTCGAGAATCGCCAGGCCCGCAGGGAAAATGGTGCGGCGATCCGGTTTGACGCCCTCGAAGTCGATCTTTTCGGAGTCGCCCAACTTGAATAGCTTGCGCTTGAGCCACGCCAAGCCTTCGGCGTTGACTTCGCCGTTGCCCATGCCGCCCGACTTGAGGGCCAGGCCGATGGCGCGGATGGTCCCGGATGAGCCGATGGCCTCGTCCCAGGTCAGGCGGTGCAGGGCGTTTTCAATGCTCATTAACTCCAGGCGCGCGGCTGTATAGGCCTGGGCATAGCGTGCGGGGGTGATCTTGCCGTCACGGAAGTAGCGCTGCGTATAGCTGACGCAGCCCATTTGCAGGCTTTCGCGCAGCAGTGGCTCGAAGCGTTGACCAATAATGAATTCGGTACTGCCACCGCCGATATCGGCGACCAGGCGTTTGCCGGGGGTGTCGGCCAGGGTGTGGGACACGCCCAGATAGATGAGTCGGGCCTCTTCACGCCCGGAAATCACTTCTACCGGATGCCCGAGAATCTCTTCGGCACGGCGGATGAACTCGCCACGGTTACGCGCTTCGCGCAAAGCGTTGGTGCCGACGATACGCACCGCACCGTCGGGCATGCCGCTGATCAGTTGGGCGAAGCGTTTGAGGCAGTCCAGGCCGCGTTGCATGGACTCTTCATTCAGCTGGCGTTCTTCGTTGATGCCTGCGGCCAGTTGGACCTTCTCGCCGAGGCGCTCAAGAATGCGGATCTCGGTATGGTGGGCCTTGGCCACAACCATATGGAAACTGTTGGAGCCCAAGTCGATGGCAGCGATCAAGGAAAGATTCTTGGCTGTGGTTTGCGGCATGATCATGGCTTCTCGGTCGATAACCCGGCAATCCTGCCACGATCCTGGGCTGACGCCAACGCGCAGCGTATCAAGGCTTGATGCAAGGCAGGTTGAATGAGGAAATATGACTTTCCTGTGACAGCGGTGATATGCGCGGTCATGCACAACTATAGTTACACTCAATCGTCCGCGACTTCCTGTAAGCCGCAGGTGCAGCTATGATGGGCCACGTTTTTTTGCTTACGACCTTGGAGACTTCCATGAGCAGCGATCTTATCAAACACGTCACTGACGCCTCCTTCGAAGCCGATGTACTGAAGGCTGAAGGCCCGGTGCTGGTCGACTACTGGGCTGAATGGTGCGGCCCTTGCAAAATGATCGCTCCGGTTCTGGACGATATCGCCGCTACCTACCAGGGCAAACTGACCGTCGCCAAGCTGAACATCGACGAAAACCAGGAAACTCCGGCCAAGCACGGCGTGCGTGGCATCCCGACGCTGATGCTGTTCAAGAACGGCAACGTCGAGGCCACCAAGGTCGGCGCGTTGTCCAAGTCTCAGTTGGCAGCCTTCCTGGACGCCAATATCTGAGTCATAAAAGCCCCGTATTCTCCGGGGCTTTTCTTTGCCTGATGACTAGACGGCAGAAAAAGCAGGTGTTACATTCGGCCTCGCACTGTTTTTTCAGTGCCCTCTGCACGCCGTCGCCGACGCATCCCTAATTCGAATCAGTACGCGATCCTGTCGCCTTCTTTGCGGCGTGGCTTCATTAAGCCAGAAGCTTAATTTCCCCTTCTTACATGATTACGTCATTCCCCTTATGAACCTGACTGAACTCAAGCAAAAGCCGATTACCGATCTGCTCGAAATGGCCGAACAGATGGGCATAGAAAATATGGCCCGTTCGCGCAAGCAAGATGTGATTTTCTCCCTGTTGAAAAAGCATGCGAAAAGCGGCGAGGAAATCTCCGGTGACGGCGTGCTGGAGATTCTCCAGGACGGTTTCGGCTTCCTGCGCTCTGCTGATGCTTCTTATCTGGCCGGTCCGGACGACATCTATGTCTCGCCAAGCCAGATCCGTCGTTTCAACCTGCGTACCGGCGACACCATTGTCGGTAAGATCCGCCCGCCAAAAGAAGGCGAGCGTTATTTCGCCCTGCTGAAAGTCGATACCATCAACTTCGACCGGCCGGAAAACGCAAAGAACAAGATTCTGTTCGAAAACCTGACGCCGCTGTTTCCTAACAAGCGCCTGAAGATGGAAGCCGGTAACGGTTCCACCGAAGACCTCACCGGTCGGGTTATCGACCTCTGCGCCCCGATCGGCAAAGGCCAGCGTGGCCTGATCGTCGCTCCGCCGAAGGCGGGCAAGACCATCATGCTGCAGAACATCGCGGCCAACATCACGCGTAACAATCCCGAGTGCCACCTTATCGTTCTGCTGATCGATGAGCGTCCGGAAGAAGTAACCGAAATGCAGCGCACCGTGCGCGGCGAAGTGGTTGCCTCCACCTTCGACGAACCGCCAACCCGCCACGTGCAGGTTGCCGAAATGGTTATCGAGAAGGCCAAGCGCCTGGTTGAGCACAAGAAAGACGTGGTCATCCTGCTCGATTCGATCACGCGTCTGGCCCGTGCCTACAACACCGTGATCCCGAGTTCCGGCAAGGTCCTGACGGGTGGTGTCGATGCTCACGCCCTGGAGAAACCAAAGCGTTTCTTCGGTGCTGCTCGTAACATCGAAGAAGGCGGCTCGCTGACCATTATCGCCACCGCGCTGGTTGAAACCGGCTCGAAGATGGACGAAGTGATCTACGAAGAGTTCAAGGGTACCGGCAACATGGAACTGCCGCTGGACCGCAAGATCGCCGAGAAGCGTGTCTTCCCGGCTATCAACATCAACCGTTCGGGTACCCGTCGCGAAGAGCTGCTTACCGCTGACGACGAACTGCAGCGCATGTGGATTCTGCGCAAGCTGCTGCACCCGATGGATGAAGTTGCTGCCATCGAGTTCCTGATCGACAAGCTCAAACAGACCAAGACCAACGACGAGTTCTTCTTGTCGATGAAGCGCAAGTAAACGAGTGCGTTGCGCAAGAGCCGGGGCAACCCGGCTTTTTGCTATCTGTACTTTGGCTATTCAGGCTGGTCGGGTTAGGCGCTACACTCTGCTCCCCGACCGGTACGGCGAATACGAGGCTTTTGCATGCAGTATCGCGATTTGCGCGACTTTATCCGTGGCCTGGAACAGCGCGGCGAACTCAAGCGCATCCAGGTTCCGATCTCCCCAGTTCTGGAAATGACCGAGGTTTGTGACCGCACCCTGCGAGCCAAAGGCCCGGCATTGCTGTTCGAGAAACCCACGGGTTTTGACATTCCAGTGCTAGGTAACCTGTTTGGCACCCCGGAACGGGTGGCCATGGGGATGGGGGCCGAGTCGGTCAGCGAACTGCGTGAAATCGGCAAGCTGCTGGCTTTCCTGAAGGAGCCTGAACCGCCCAAAGGCCTCAAGGACGCCTGGTCCAAGCTGCCGATCTTCAAGAAAGTCGTGTCCATGGCGCCGAAGGTGATCAAGGACGCGGCCTGTCACGAAGTGATCATTGAAGGCGACGACGTCGACCTCGGCATGCTGCCGGTGCAGCATTGCTGGCCGGGCGATGTGGCGCCGCTGATTACCTGGGGCCTGACAGTCACTCGCGGCCCGAACAAGGAACGCCAGAACCTGGGGATTTACCGCCAACAGGTAATTGGCCGCAATAAAGTCATCATGCGCTGGCTCAGCCACCGTGGTGGCGCTCTGGACTACCGCGAGTGGTGCGAAAAGCATCCGGGCCAACCGTTCCCGGTGTCTGTGGCTCTGGGCGCAGACCCTGCGACCATTCTTGGCGCCGTGACGCCAGTGCCTGACACGCTTTCCGAATATGCCTTCGCTGGCTTGTTGCGCGGTAACCGCACCGAGTTGGTCAAGTGCCGTGGCAATGACCTGCAAGTGCCGGCTACTGCCGAAATCATCCTCGAAGGTGTGATTCATCCGGGTGAAATGGCTCCGGAAGGTCCTTATGGCGACCACACGGGCTACTACAACGAAGTCGATAGCTTCCCGGTGTTCACCGTCGAGCGTATCACTCACCGGAAAAACCCGATCTATCACAGCACCTACACGGGACGTCCACCGGATGAACCGGCGATTCTAGGTGTGGCATTGAACGAGGTGTTCGTACCGATCCTGCAAAAGCAGTTTCCGGAGATCACCGACTTCTACCTGCCACCTGAGGGTTGTTCCTACCGCATGGCGGTAGTGACCATGAAGAAACAGTATCCGGGGCACGCCAAGCGCGTCATGCTCGGTGTCTGGTCGTTTTTGCGACAGTTCATGTATACCAAGTTCGTTATTGTCACCGACGACGACATCAACGCACGTGACTGGAATGATGTGATCTGGGCGATCACCACGCGCATGGACCCCAAGCGCGATACGGTGATGATTGAGAACACCCCGATCGACTACCTGGACTTTGCATCGCCGATTTCTGGCCTGGGCTCGAAGATGGGTCTGGATGCAACCAACAAGTGGCCAGGAGAAACCACCCGTGAATGGGGACGGGTCATCGTCAAGGATGAAGCTGTCACCCGGCGGATCGATGAGCTGTGGAACCAGTTGGGAATAGACTAAATGCAGGTAACCTTGCAGCCTTCCGGGGCGGTGCTAGTGCTCAACCCCGGTGAAAGGATTCTAGATGGGGCGCGACGCCTGGGTTATGACTGCCCGCAGAGCTGCCGCAATGGCAACTGTCATGTCTGCGCTGCCTTGCTGGTAGAGGGGCGCGTGCGTCAGGATGGACAGGAGCGTGATCATGGTGAACTGTTCACCTGCATCGCCGAGCCGTTGGAGGACTGTATCTTGTTGTGGGATGGTGTGCTCGCCCTGGGTGAGCTGCCGGTGCGGACACTGGCCTGCCAGTTGAGTGAATGCGTCGACGTCGGTGGCGATGTCTGGCGGATTCGTCTGCGGGCCCCAGCCGGTAAAGTGCCACGTTATCACGCGGGTCAATACCTGATGATCGAGCGTGAAGGCGCTGACAAGGCAGCGTTCTCGCTGGCTTCGGCGCCTCATAGCGGGCGTGAGCTTGAGATGCATGTACTGGCGCGTGAGAACAGCGCCCTGCAGTTGATCGAGCAGTTGCAACGTACGCGCATGGCGCGCGTCGAGATGCCCTTTGGGGATACTCACTTGGCCGAGCTGCCCGACGGTCCATTGGTACTGATTGCCGCTGGTACCGGCATGGCGCAGATGCACAGTCTGCTCGAACATTGCCGGGCCAAGGGCTTTAAGCACCCGGTCCATCTGTATTGGGGCGTACGCCGCCCCGAGGACTTCTACCACATCGAACACTGGGCGGAGTGGGAGCGTTTGCCGAACCTGTTCCTGCACAAGGTGGTCAGTGATCTTTGTGGTTGGGAAGGGCGCTGCGGAATGCTGCATGAGGCGGTGTGCGAAGACCTGAGCGACCTGGCAGGTGTGCACGTCTATGCCAGTGGTTCGCCCAATATGATCTATGCCACCCTCGATGCATTGGTCGAAGCAGGAATGGACGCTCATCAAATGCGTGCCGATGTTTTTGCTTATGCGCCGCGTGATTGAATAGCGGTATAAGGCACGCTGCAACAGCGTGCCTATTTTAATAACCAGCATCGTTGGTGTCTGGCATAAGGCCTTTATTATTGCCTGCGCTGTAAATAACTTTCGCTACACTTGGAATAACACTCGATAGCTTGCCAAACGCCTTGCTGCAGGGCGCTTTCGGGTGTGCAGAGTATTGTGTTCAATGCCCGTCTGCCGTACGGTAAGTACGCGGATGAAGTATTCGTTTACAGTAACTCACTTCACTAGTTACGAGGAATTTGGCGGCAGCTATGTCGGCGATTGAAACTGCATCTTTGAATGTGGCTTATCCTCCGTTGCTCGATTTCGGACAACAACTGTCTCTTGAGCAACTTCAACACTCGGTCCAGCACACCATGTCACGTCACCAGGGCGGTCCCGTCTGGCTGTTTGCCTATGGTTCGCTGATCTGGCGGCCGGAATGCAATGCCGCCGAGCGCCAGCGGGCCAAGGTGCATGGTTATCATCGCGGCCTCTACCTCTGGTCTCATGAGCATCGTGGTACGCCTGAGTCCCCGGGGCTGGTGTTCGGTCTGGATCGGGGTGGTTCATGCGGCGGCTTCGCCTACAGGTTGCCGCAGGAGCGCCTCGAGGACTCTCTGTTGGCGTTGTGGCAGCGTGAAATGCCATACCCGGCCTACCGACCTCATTGGCTTACTTGTCGTCTGGATGATGGCAGCAAGGTCCAGGCATTGGGGTTTGTGCTGGAGCGGCACTTGCCCTGTTATGCCGGCAACCTGCCCGACCATCTGCTCAGTCAGATCTTCGCCAATGCCAGCGGGCGCTACGGCAGCACCCGTGACTATGTCGAGCAGACGTTGAGCGCCTTGCGCAGCCACGCCATGCCGGACCGTAACCTGGAAGCCCGCTTTCGCCGCTGCCATCCGGGCACTGCACAACCGGTAGCGGGCAAGCCCGCGGCTACCCGTTGGAGTTGTGCCTCCAACAGTAATGAGAATTGTTAAATTGCCGCAGAAACTTTGGTTCGCTAATATCGCGCTCTGGAAGAATTCAAGGCAGGCAAGGATCAAGGATGAAGTGGTTAGCAGCACTGCTGTTGGTGGGGGCAGGTATCGCCCATGCCGATATCAAAATGGAATTCGTTGAAAAGGTCATCCCAACCTATCCGCAGGAATTGCTCAAGTCGGCTATTTCCGGCTCTGTCAGAATCGGTTTCGATGTGCTGGCCGACGGTAGCGTCCGAAATGTAAAGGTCCTTCAGAGTAGTGACCCGGCCTTTGCAAATTCTGCGCTGGAAGCGGCCAGGAAATGGCGTTTCAAGCCCTGGACCGTTTCTAGAGAAAACCCTGAAAAAGTGGATGTACAAACAAATCTGTATTTTCGTCTGAATGACAAAGAAGAATGGTGGGATATCTACGAGCGTGCCGGGTTGATCTTGAAGACGTGCAAGCAATTCAACGAAGAAGTGGCTATGTACCGTAAAGATGATGAAAAAAGGCCACTTGACGAGATGAACACGACATTGTTGTCGATTCGCATGATCTCGGACCTCCCGAAAGACGGCACCACCAGCTACGAATACGCCCTTGCTACCTCAAAAGCCTTTAACAAGGCCCTGCCGAAAATAATCGAACAGTGCCGGGCATACCCGGGCGTCGACTATGTCGACCTTTGGCCTGCGGCGTTGCGCGAGCGGCTGGTCCCGCAGCGCTGACGAGCGCTGCGGGAAAACCGGCTCAGCGCATGGTCACGACCAATTTCCCCACGGCCTTGCGCTGACCGAGCAATTCGATGGCCGCGCCTGCCTCGGCCAGTGGGAATGTTTGCGACACCAGTGGCTTGAGCTTGCCCTCGGCGTACCATGCAAACAGTTGCTTGAAGTTTGCTGCATTGTCGTCCGGCTGGCGTTGGGCGAAAGCGCCCCAGAACACGCCGAGCACTGCCGCACCCTTGAGCAGTGCCAGGTTTACCGGTAGCTGCGGGATGCGCCCGCTGGCAAAACCTACCACCAGCAGGCGGCCGTTCCAGGCGATGCCGCGGACAGCCTGGTCAAACAAGTCGCCGCCAACCGGGTCATAGATGACATCGACGCCATTACCACCGGTCAAGCGTTTGATCTCATCCTTGAGGCTGTGCTCGCTGTAGTTGATCAACTCATCGGCACCGGCAGCCTTGGCCACGGCGAGTTTCTCGGCGCTGCTGGCTGCAGCAATCACCCGCGCACCCATGGCCTTGCCGATTTCCACCGCTGCCAGCCCGACGCCGCCCGAGGCTCCCAGTACCAGCAGGCTTTCGCCAGCCTTGAGCTGGGCACGTTGCTGCAAAGCATGCATCGAGGTGCCATAGGTCATGCCAAAGGCGGCTGCACTGTTGAAATCCATGTGCTCTGGAATCGGCAGGACGTTGTAGGCAGGTACTGCAACCTGCTCGGCAAAACTTCCCCAGCCTGTCAGTGCCATAACCCGATCGCCCGGTTTGAGTGTGGTGACCTTCTCACCTACCGCGCTGACAATACCGGCGGCTTCGCCGCCTGGCGAAAAGGGCAAGGGGGGCTGGAATTGATATTTGCCTTCGATGATCAAGGTGTCGGGAAAGTTGACCCCGGCCGCATGCACCTCCATGACGATCTCGTTCTTCTTCGGGGTGGGGTTTGCAACTTCTTCCAGGACCAGATCCCTGGCAGGACCCAGGGCTTTGCACAACACAGCTTTCATCGGGACTATTCCTTTGCGCGTAGTGGCCGATAAGTGTAGGTGGGTGGAGTACCGGGTCAATCAGCATGGCCCGTCCTGATAGGCCGGCATAAGCCTGGGCTTGGGTTTGACCGGTGCGCTGGGTATGCTGGCGCCAACTGTGTGAGGAGCGAATTTGTGAAAGCGTGGATCTTGATGGTATTGGCATTGATGCTGCCGATAGCGGCGATGGCCGAGGAAGCCAAAGAAGGCGAACCGAAGGTTTCTTATATCTCTTTGAGTCCACCCTTCGTTGGCAACTATGCCTTGGATGGCGGGCCGAAACTCCGTGTGTTCAAAGCCGACGTGGCATTGCGCGTTAACAGTGATGCTGCTGCCGCAGCGGTTAAGCATCATGAGCCACTGATCCGCAATCAGTTGGTGGCGCTGTTTACCCAGCAGAATCTGGAAAGCATGAGCAATGTCGAGTCCAAGGAAAAACTGCGTCAGGAAGCCTTGAAGCAAGTCCAGCAAGTCCTGGAAGCCGAAGAGGGCAAGCCTATGGTCGATGATCTATTGTTCAACAACCTTATCGTGCAGTAGTACCGACGCGCTTCAGGATGTGAGGCTGCGTCGAAAGCGCGCCAGGGCGACCGCAAAAAACGCCAGGCCAATGGCTGCCAGGGCCAGCACGTCGGGCCAGACCACTGCCAGGCCGGCGTCGCGAAACAGGATCGCCGCGCTCAGGCTGACAAAGTGGGTTGAAGGTGAAAGCTGCATGACCCACTGTAGCCACTGCGGCATGCTGTCCAGCGGTGTGCTGCCGCCCGACAGCAACAGCATGGGAATGATCACTGGAATCGCCAGCAGGCCGAACTGCGGCGTCGAGCGCGCCAAGGTGGCGAGGAATATGCCTAGCGCTGTACTGGCAAACAAGTACAGGGCGGTGACTGCCAGGAACAACCCGAGTGAGCCGGCCAGCGGCACGCCCAGTGCACCTTTGACGATTACCTCCAGCGACACCCAGGTGCATACCACCACAACCAGTGCGTTGCTGCCGATCTTGGCCAGCATGATTTCCAGTGCGGTCAGCGGCAGCACCAGCAAATGATCCAGGGTGCCATGTTCGCGCTCGCGTAGCAGTGCTGTGCCGGTAAGCACGATGGCAAGGATGGTGATGTTGTTGACGATCTGGATTACCGCCAGGAACCAGCCACCTTCCAGGTTGGGGTTGAACAGGGCCCTCGGGCTGATTGTCGCCGGGCTGTTGGCAGCGGCGGAGCCCTGGTTGGCGTAATCGAGCAGCTCGCGCTCGAATATCCGCCCGATGTATCCCGCCCCCATGAACGCCTGGCTCATGGCTGTGGCATCGACGTTAACCTGCAATTCCGGTGAACGCCCCGCCAGCAGGTCGTTTTGAAAGTTCGTTGGCACGTTGATGACGAAGGTATACAGGCCACTGTCCATGGCCTGGTCGAGCTGGTTGTAAGGCAGCGGCACCGCAGGCTGGAATTCAGGGGGTTGCAAGGATTCGGCAAGCTTGCGCGACAGCTGGCTGTGGTCTTCATCGATCACCGCGACGCTGGCGTTGTGCACACCAATGATCGAGCCTGCCGCCGGCATGTAGATGGCCACGCTGAATGCATAGAGCAAAAACAGCAGCAGAACGCTGTCGTGGCGTAGGCTGGTCAGCTCCTTGAGACCCAGGCGCAGGGTATGTGCCAAACGATGCATCAGACCTCCTGCTTCTTCAGCATGGCCAGGCTCAGGCCGGTGAAGGCAACAAAGAACCCGAACAGGGCCAGGCATTGCGGCCACAGTTCACGCAGGCTCAAGGCCTTGGTGAAGGTGCCGACGGCAACATCGAGAAAGTAGCCGGCCGGGAACAGTTGCCCCATCAGTGCTGCCGATCCATCGAGTGATGAGCGTGGCACGATCAGCCCGGAGAACTGGATGGTCGGCAGGCTGGTGATGATCATGGTGCCGAGGATCGCCGCGATCTGTGTACGGGTGAACGCCGAGATCAACAGGCCAAGGCTAGTGGTTGCCAGCACATACAGTAGACCGCCAACGGCCAGGGCAAATGCGCTGCCTTTGAATGGCACACCGAATAGCCAGCGGTTCATCGCCACCAGCAACGCCAGGTTGATCAGGCTGATCGCCAGGTAGGGGGCCTGTTTGCCGAGCAAAAACTCCAGACGGGTCAGCGGAGTGGCATAGAAGTTGGTGATCGAGCCCAGCTCTTTCTCACGGACAATCCCAAGCGCTGTGAGCATGGCTGGTATGAAGGCAAGGATCAGCGCCATTACTCCGGGGCCAATCGCGTTCACGCTGACCACGTCCTGGTTGTAGCGAAAGCGAGTTTCCAGGCGCACCGGCGATTGTCCAGGTTGTGCCTGGCTGCTCAGGGCTGCCAGTTGCTCGAGGTTGGCCTGGTGCACCGCTTCGACATAGTTACGGCTGGTTTCGGCGCGAAACGGCATGCCGCCGTCGAGCCATGCCGCGACCACTGGCTGGCGCCCGGCATGCAAGTCACGTCCGAATCCTGGCGGGATTTCCAGTGCCAGCTTGATTTCCGAGCGCTGCAAGCGCTGGTGCAGCTGTGCCGAATCGCGGATAGGCGGCTGCTCGGCGAAGTAGCGCGAGCCACGGAATGCTTCAAGATAGGCTCGACTTTGCGGGCTCTGGTCCTGGTCATAAACGGCGAATGCAAGATTCTCGACGTCCAGCGAGATGCCATAGCCGAAGATCACCATCATGAACAACGCACCGAGCAACGCGAACGCCAGACGGACCTTGTCGCGCAGTAGCTCCTTACCCTCGCGGGTGGCAACGGCAAACAGGCGCCTGATGCTGAATCCCCGGGACATCGTTATCGGGGTTGAAGCGCCTGGCTCTTCAAGTGCTGTTGAGGCTGCTGGCGCTTCGGCCAGTCCTTGCGCTTGTTCCAGGCATGTCACGAAAGCGTCTTCGAGGGTGTCTCCGGCAAACTGTTGTTGCAGCGCCGCAGGGGTATCGCAAGCAAGCACCTTGCCCGCATGCATCAGGGAAATTCGGTCGCAGCGCTGCGCCTCGTTCATGAAGTGCGTGGAGAGGAATATGGTCACGCCTTGTTCCCGCGACAACTCGATCAGCAGGCGCCAGAAATCATCGCGAGCCGCTGGGTCCACGCCAGAAGTGGGTTCATCGAGAATCAGCACTTCCGGGCGGTGTAATACCGCCACAGCGAGTGACAGACGCTGGCGCAGCCCCAAGGGCAGCGCCCCGGACTGCTGGTCAGCGATGTTGCCAAGGTCGAAGCGTTCGATGAGCTCAGCGATACGAGTTGTGCTATCGGCTTTGGGCAGATCGAAAAGCCGCGCGTGCAACTCAAGGTTCTGGCGCACGCTAAGCTCGCCATACAACGAGAAGCTCTGCGACATGAAGCCAACCCGCTTGCGGGTTGCCAAGTCTTTGGCGTCTACCGGCCGCCCCAAAAGGGTCGCGCTGCCTTCGCTGGCAGGCATCAAGCCGGTGAGCACTTTCATGGTGGTGGTTTTGCCGCAACCATTGGAACCGAGAAAACCGAATATCTCCCCTCGACCGATGGCGAAACTGACCTTGTTCACCGCAGTGAAGTCACCAAAGCGCAGGGTCAGTTCGTGAGCTTCAATAGCGATTGTTGTTTCGCCGGCGGGGCGTGGAGGAATCTCTAGTGGCTGAGGATCGTGCGCACTGTCACCTTGGTAGTGGGTGAAGGCGTCATCCAGTTTGCCGCTGGCCGTTGCACTGGCCAGTTCCTGGCTGAGTCCCGAGGCGATCAACTTGCCCCGGTCAAGCATCAGGCAGTGTTCGAATTGCTCGGCTTCTTCCATGTAGGCAGTGGCAACCAGCAGGGTGAGCTGTGGTCGCTCGGCACGGACTTGCTCGACCAGTTCCCAGAAGTGCCGACGCGACAGTGGATCTACACCGGTGGTTGGCTCGTCAAGGATCAGCAAGTCGGGATCGTGGATCAGCGCACAGCACAAACCGAGTTTTTGCTTCATGCCTCCGGATAGCTTGCCGGCTGGCCGTTCGGCAAATCGCGCAAGATCGGTAGCGAGCAGCAAGTTGTGCATGCGCTGCTCGCACTGCGCCGCGCTGAGGCCGAACAGGGTGGCGAAGAAGCGAATGTTTTCGCTGATGGATAATTCAGGATAGAGGTTGTTGCCCAGACCTTGCGGCATGAAGGCTATTCGCGGGTACAGGCTGTTGCGGTGACGGCGCTTGCGGATCGATCCGTCGAGTACCTCAAGCTCACCGCTTTGCAGCTTCTTCACCCCGGCGATCAAGCCCAGCAGACTGGACTTTCCAGCACCGTCCGGACCTATCAGCCCGCAACGGGTGCCAGCTGGCAGGTCGAAGGAGATATCTTGCAGGGCCTCGAGTTTGCCATAACGGTGACTGATGCCCTGCGCGTGTAGCGCCAGGGCGTTCATCGCAGATTGGCCGGCCAGTCTACTTCAGCCGTGCGCACGTAACCCGCACCGGGCATGCCGGGCTTGGCCTGAGGCACGGCACTGGGTTCGGTCAGGCGCAGCTTGACCCGAAACACCAGCTTTTGGCGCTCGTCGCGGGTTTCCACCTGTTTCGGCGTGAACTGGGCCTTGGCGGCAACAAATGCGATTTTTGCCGGCAGCGCTTTGTCCGGCAGGGCGTCGAGAATTATCCTGGCTTCATCGCCCACAGTCAGGCGGCCGGTGGTCGAGGCGGGCAGGTACAGGTTCATGTACTGATCGTTCGGGTTGATCAGCATCAGCACGCGGCCTCCGGCGCCCAGCACCTCACCCGGCTCGGCCAGGCGCAGTTGGATAATGCCATCGAGGGGCGCGCGCAGGCTGCTGTCGTCGATCTCGCTGGTAAGCTGGGCGACTTGAGCTTCGGCAGCGCCAATCGCAGCCTTGATCGCGGCCAATTGTGCACGGGCTGCGACCACGGCTGAACTTGCGGTGTCGTAGCGGGCTTGCTGTTGGTCGAGTAGTTGTTGGCTGGCGTATTTGCGCAGGAAAATTTCCTTGACCCGCTTCAACTCCTGGCTGGCCAACAGCAGTTCGCTCTGGCGCAGTTGCACATTGGCCTGGGCGGCGGAGTAATTTTCCTTGGCGCGAAGCACCTCGGCCTCAGCCTGGCTGCGTTGAGCTTCGAGCGTGCGGGTGTCGATACGCGCCAGGAGCTGGCCTTGCTTGACCTTGTCGCCTTCATCGACCAGCACTTCGGCCAGGCGCCCGGGAATCTTGCTGGCGATTTGTACTTCAGTGGATTCAAGCCGGCCGTTGCCCATGCTCAAACCATCAGGCAGGCGGTCGTGCAGGGACTTCCAGTAGCCCAGACCACCAGCGGCCAGGAGTAAGGCGATCAAAGCGCCAGCAAATAATTTTGGAGTATGTTGGCTCATCAGTCTGCCTCCTGCTGCATTCGCACCAAATTGTGGCGCGGCACCGACCCTGGTGCGTTGATGTTCGTCAAAACTCCGCAATCCTACCCTGTTTAACGTAGTGCGAGTACTGCTGCCCACTGTTGCGCAGTAACCGGCATGACTGATAAGCGGCTCCCTTTTTGTACCAGTGGCAGTTCTGCAAGGGCGGTTTGTTGCTTGAGGAAGCCCAAGCCTAGAACTTTCGTGAATGTTTCCACATGGACGACATCGATGGCGCTCCAAGGGTTCTTTTCATCGTTGGCTTTGGCGTCGAAGTAATGGCTCTGAGGGTCGAGGGCGGTCGGGTCAGGGTAAGCGGCGGTGCATATCTGGCCGATCCCGGCGATACCGGGTTCGGGGCAGCTTGAGTGATAAAAGAAAAATTGATCACCCACTGCCATGCTGCGCAGAAAATTGCGGGCCTGATAGTTACGAACGCCGTCCCAGCGCGCTTGCTTGAGGCGGGCCAGATCCTCGATTGATAGTTCTTCGGGCTCGGATTTCATTAGCCAATAGGCCATAGGTGGTGCTCCTGACTAAATTTGAAATAACCTGTTGCATGAAACCGACGGTCGGTTGGCGTCAAGGTTTGCGTGTCGGCGCTGGTTGTCGGAGAATGCGCCACTTTTAAGCTTGACGCTGCTGCAACAACTAAAAACGTTGCTGACAACGTGATCAGTTTGCCTGAGGGGGGCAATCAATGAATCGCAAACCGGACTTGCTCTGGATTCTCGTGTTTCTGTTCGGTTTGGGTGTGGTCACTACCGGTTATGCGCAAAGCCTTTGGGAGCGCAAACTCGATGCTCCCTACGAAATGCCGGTGAATCCGCAACAACGTTGATCGCAGCGTTGACGTTTCTCAGGCTGGCGCCAGGTACCAGCCACGGTCCGAGACCGTCCCTTGTAGCGGCACATCCCAGCTGGCCTGTGCCAGTCGTTGCACTTTTTGACACTCGTGCGCCAGGCCCAGCAGCAAAGGTTTTTTCCAGGCTTTGCGGCGGGCTTGATAGGCCAGGCTTCGATCGTAGAAGCCGCCTCCCATCCCCAGTCGGCCGCCTTCTTCATCAAACCCCACCAACGGCAGCAGGATCAAATCCAGCGCCCAGATAGGTCGTTGTCGCGCCAGGTTGATGTGAGGTTCGGCGATGCGAAAGCGATTGGGTCGCAGTTTTTCGCCGTGCTCGATACGTTGGAAGACCATTTTACTTCTAGGCCAGGCGTGCAAGACGGGCAGATAAGTACGTTTGCCTCGCCGTTGCGCCTCGCGCAGCAGCAAGCGAGGGTCGATTTCACTGTCGTTGGGCAGGTACAGGGCGATGTGGCGGGCGCGACGGAACAATGGATGTTGCGCCAGCTGGCGGTACAACCCGGCTGCGGCCTGACGTTGTTGGGCCGGGCTCAAGGCACGACGGGCGTCACGTAGCAGGCGGCGAAGTTGGGGGCGGGTTAGCTGCGCGGTGTCGGTCATGGCACGGGCGTTCCCAGAGAAGGCTGTTGCGCTTGGGCAACCGCTCAATTTGCCCGCTTTGGAATGCGCGCAAAGGTAATTCAGGCTCCCCGACGAACCGCTGTCGGTGTAGCCCTTGAACCCGAAAGTTCAAGGTGGAGATTGCAGGAGGCGTTAAGGCTTTCCGTCAAGCGGACATGCACACCGGCCCCACGTGCAACCCCCGTGGTTGTGCGTATCGGCTCAGGGACATGACCGACTGGCAAGCACTCCAGGGAGTGGCGCCAGTATACCGATTCTTAACCCTTATTTGTATCTTGATCGTCAGACAGTGCCTGATCGACGCGTTCGAGCAGATCGCGAACCTGTTCGCGGGTGGCGCCACCGGTCGGTGCTTCAGGGCGTTCCTGATTGTGCAGCAGGTCGTGGGTAATGTTCAGAGCGGCCATCACAGCGATCCGGTCGGCGCCGATCACTTTGCCACTGCTGCGGATTTCACGCATTTTGCCATCCAGATAGCGTGCGGCGCTGACCAGATTGCTGCGTTCCTCGGGCGGACAGATGATCGAATATTCTTTGTCGAGGATCTGAACGGTCACGCTATTGCTTGAACTCATGAGTCTTGCTCCAGGGCCTTGAGTCGCAAAATCATCGATTCGACCTTACGCCGGGCGATTTCGTTTTTTTCGATGAGGTGGGCGCGCTCCTCGCGCCAGGACTTTTCCTGAGCTAATAGGAGTGTGTTTTGCCGTTTAAGTTGCTCGACTCGCTCAATCAGCAGTTCGAATCGGCCCATCAGCGTTTGCAGATCGTTCTCTTGCATTGGTTGCCACTCGATTCGGTCTGGCGGGTGGTTGCCCGATTTATGCCCCGGCCTGCTCCGAGTTGGCCGCGTCGATGGTCTTGGCGCGCCTGCCGGTGCTAGGATACAAGGTCTTCATTCTAGTCATTGCGCCGTCTGGCGCCTAGTTGCCCATGCCTATTACCAATTCGCCGTACACCGCTTTCGCCACTTTGCTCACCAGCAACGGGCATCCTGTATCTCCTGCCGAACTGCACGGGCTGTTGCTCGGGCGTAGCTGCGCCGGGGCTGGCTTCGATGCGGAGGCCTGGTTGGCCGATGCCGCCCATCTGCTGGAAAACGATCCGGCAGACAATGTTCGTAACGCTTTGATCGGCCTGCAGGAGATGGTCAAGGGCGAACTCACGGGTGACGATATCACTATCGTACTGCTGCTGCCGGGCGATGAAGCTGCGCTGACTGACCGCGCTGCAGCGCTGGGTGAGTGGTGCAAGGGCTTCCTGTATGGCTTCGGTCTGAACTCCGCCGGCGTGACGCTGAGCACTGAAGCCAAGGAAGTGCTTCAAGACCTGGATGCCATTTCCCAGGTCCAGGACGCCCTGGAAGAGTCCGAAGACGGTGAAAGCGACTATATGGAAGTAATGGAATACCTGCGCGTCGCACCGCTGTTGCTGTACACGGAATTGGCCAAGCCGGTCGAGCCTGCAGCCAAACCTTCGCTGCACTGACTGTAGAGGGACCCCACTGCCCATGAGCCATATCCCCAAGTCGGAATACGCCCGTCGACGCAAGGCGCTGATGGCGCAGATGGAGCCCAACAGTATCGCTATCCTGCCTGCCGCTGCGGTTGCCATTCGCAACCGTGACGTTGAGCATGTGTACCGTCAGGACAGTGATTTCCAGTACCTGAGCGGCTTCCCTGAGCCGGAGGCAGTGATTGCGCTGATTCCTGGTCGCGAGCATGGCGAATATGTGTTGTTTTGTCGTGAACGCAATCCAGAGCGTGAATTATGGGATGGGCTGCGTGCCGGACAGGAAGGTGCGGTGCGTGATTTTGGCGCCGATGACGCTTTCCCGATTACCGATATCGACGACATCCTGCCGGGCCTGATCGAGGGCCGGGACCGGGTGTATTCGGCCATGGGCAGCAACCCCGAGTTTGATCGTCACCTGATGGAGTGGATCAACGTGATCCGTTCCAAGGCTCGCCTTGGTGCCCAGCCACCGAACGAGTTCGTTGCCCTGGATCATCTCCTGCACGACATGCGCCTGTATAAGTCGGCGGCAGAAGTGAAAGTGATGCGTGAAGCGGCAGCCATTTCTGCCCGTGCCCATGTTCGCGCCATGCAGGCTTGTCGTGCAGGCTTGCGTGAGTACAGCCTGGAGGCCGAGCTGGATTACGAGTTCCGCAAGGGCGGGGCGAAGATGCCGGCCTATGGCTCTATCGTTGCTGCCGGACGCAACAGCTGCATTCTGCACTATCAGGAGAACGATGCACTGCTCAAGGATGGTGATCTGGTTCTGATTGACGCCGGTTGTGAGATCGACTGCTACGCCAGTGACATCACCCGGACCTTTCCGGTCAGTGGCCAATTCTCCCCGGAACAGAAAGCGATCTACGAACTGGTGCTCAAGGCTCAGGAAGCGGCATTCGCCGTTATTGCTCCAGGTAAACACTGGAATCACGCGCACGAAGCAACGGTTCAAGTGATCACTGAAGGGCTGGTGGCGTTGGGGTTGCTCAAGGGCAGCGTCGAAGCGTTGATCGAAAGCGAAGCTTACCGGGCGTTCTACATGCATCGCGCTGGCCACTGGCTGGGCATGGATGTACATGACGTCGGCGAATACAAGGTTGGCGGTCAGTGGCGGGTACTCGAACCGGGTATGGCCCTGACGGTGGAGCCTGGCATCTATATCGGTGCCGATAACCAGAGTGTCGCGAAAAAGTGGCGCGGCATTGGCGTACGTATCGAGGATGACGTAGTGGTTACAAAGCAGGGCTGTGAAATCCTGACCTCCGGTGTGCCGAAGACGGTCGCTGAAATCGAGGCCTTGATGGCTGCCGCGCGCAGTGCCGCGGCATGAAACGGGTGAACCTGGCAATTATTGGCGGCGGCCTGGTCGGCGCCAGTTTGGCGCTTGCCCTGCAGGCAGGTGCCAAGGCGCGCGGCTGGACGATCCTGCTGATTGAACCCTTTGCACCCGGCGACACTTACCAGCCGAGCTATGACGCGCGTTCGTCCGCTCTATCGTACGGCACCCGCCAAATTTACGAGCGCCTTGGCCTGTGGGAGCAGATCAGTCGTCGCGCCGAACCCATTCGCCAGATCCAGGTTTCCGACCGTGGCCGCTTTGGTGCCACGCGCCTGGATGCCCTGGAGGAAGGCGTTCCTGCCCTGGGCTACGTGGTGGAGAACGCCTGGCTCGGCCAGTGCCTGTGGAAAGGCCTGGATGCCGATGTGGTCAGCTGGCGCTGTCCGGCTGAAGTGACAGCCATGCAGGCGCTGGAAGACGGCTACCGTCTTTCGCTCAATGACGACACCGTGGTCGAATGCGATCTTGCCGTGCTGGCCGATGGCGGTCGCTCCGGGTTGCGTGAGCAATTGGGCATTCATGTCAGTCAGCGGCCATACAACCAGAGTGCGCTGATTGCCAACATCACACCCAGTGAAGCCCACTGTGGCCAGGCATTCGAGCGCTTCACAGATGAAGGACCGATGGCCTTGTTGCCGTTACCGGAAAACCGCTGTGCGCTGGTCTGGACTCGTGCGGGTATGGATGCCAAGCGCCTGGCGGAACTGGACGAGCGCAGCTTCCTTGGCGAGTTGCAGAATGTGTTCGGCTATCGCCTGGGCGCTTTACGCCAAGTGGGCGCGCGGCATCTTTACCCTTTGTCATTGGTGGAAGCCCAAGAGCAAGTGCGTCCGCATCTTGTCGTTCTGGGTAACGCTGCCCACAGCCTGCATCCTATTGCCGGGCAGGGTTTCAACCTCTCCCTGCGTGATGTGCAGTCGCTGGCTGAAGGCCTGTTGGCAGGCCCTGGTGTGCCAGGTGACTTTGCCACATTGCAAGTTTATCGAGAGCGCCAGCGGCTGGACCAGGACATGACCGTGGGCTTTTCCGACCGAGTAACCCGCTTGTTCGGTAACGCCCAGCCATTGATTGCCACTGGACGTAACCTGGGCTTGCTCGGGCTTGACCTGTTGCCTCCAGCCAAGCGCTGGTTTGCCCGTCAGGCCATGGGCCTGGGAACCCGTCCGGACCCGCGGAGCTGAGCATGGATGACTCGCGTAAACTGGCCCGGCGTGCACGGCTGCTGCGCTGGCTGCTGAATTTTTATCCGCCTTATATTGGCGCCGGTATTCGGGTGTTGAGTATCAGCCCGGATTTGCGCCATGTGAGGGTGCGCATGGGCCTGCACTGGTTCAACCGCAACTATGTTGGTACCCAGTTTGGCGGCAGCCTCTATTCGATGGTCGATCCGTTCTACATGCTGATGCTGATAGAGCTGCTGGGTCGTGAGTACATCGTCTGGGACAAGGCAGCCAGTATCGACTTTATCGCACCGGGCAAAGGACCGGTGTTCGCTGACTTGCGCATCGGCGATGAGTTGCTGGCTGACATTCGCGAGCACACCGCAGGCGGTAAAAAGTACCTGCCAAAACTTCAAGTCGATATCCGTGACGCTGCCGGTGAGTTGGTGGCCCAGGTCGACAAAACCCTATACGTGCGGCTCAAGCCGCAAGCGAGACAGGCTTAAAGCATGGAAATGCGCGCAGATCTGTTGATTGTCGGTGCCGGTATGGTCGGCAGCGCCCTGGCCCTGGCACTCCAGCACAGTGGCCTGGAAATCCTCCTGCTCGATGGCAGTCCGCTGTCGGTCAAACCATTCGACGAGCAGTCTGCTTTCGAGCCACGGGTCAGTGCCCTGTCGATGGCCAGCCAGCGCATCCTGGAGCGCCTGGGCGCCTGGCAAGGGATTGAGGCGCGCCGCCTGAGCCCATATTCGGACATGCGAGTCTGGGACGGCAGCGGCACCGGCCAGATCCATTTTTCGGCGGCCAGTGTGCACGCCCACGTGCTGGGCCACATCGTCGAAAACCGCGTAGTTCAGGATGGCCTGCTGCAGCGCTTGCATGACAGCGAAATCGGTTTGCTGGCCAATGCGCGTCTCGAGCAGATGCGCCGCTCCGGTGATGAGTGGTTGCTGACCCTCGCGGATGGCCGGACCTTGCGTGCACCGCTGGTGGTTGCGGCTGATGGTGCGCACTCGGCGGTGCGCCGCCTGACGGGCTGCAAGACGCGTGAGTGGGACTACCTGCATCACGCCATCGTTACCAGTGTGCGCTGCTCTGAACCGCATCAGGCTACCGCCTGGCAACGCTTTACCGATGACGGTCCGTTGGCTTTCCTGCCACTGCTGCGCGACGGCCAGCAGGATTGGTGCTCGATTGTCTGGTCGACCACTCCAGAGCAGGCCGAGCGCCTGATGAAGTTGGAAGATAGCGATTTCTGCGCACAACTGGAGCGCGCCTTCGAAGGCCGTCTCGGCACTGTACTGCAAGCCGACCCAAGGCTGTGCGTGCCGTTGCGCCAGCGGCATGCCAAGCGCTATGTCGCAGAAGGCCTGGCGCTGATCGGCGATGCTGCCCACACCATCCATCCGTTGGCCGGGCAGGGCGTCAACCTGGGGTTTCTCGATGCAGCCACCTTGGCCGAAGAGCTCCAGCACGCCTATGAGCGGGGGGAGCGATTGGCAGATATCCGCGTCCTGAGCCGATACGAACGCCGGCGTATGCCACACAACCTGGCGCTTATGGCAGCGATGGAAGGCTTCGAACGTTTGTTCCAGGCCGACCAGTTGCCGCTGCGCTGGTTGCGCAACAGCGGCCTGAAATGGGTGGAACAACTGCCCGAAGCAAAGGCCTTGTTTGTACGTCAAGCCCTTGGGCTTAGTGGTGATCTGCCAGAGTTGGCGCGGTCCTGAGGCCAGCCTTGCAAGCGCAGTAACATCTGGTAACTCCTCCCCGATGAGTTCAGTTGAGATGGGAAATGGGATTAACTACCATTTGCACCTCTTTTGAACTTCGAGGACATGCACCATGTTGCCACGCAAGTACGTACTGGCCGCTCTGGCTTTGACCCTGCTGGGCGGTACCGCCCAGGCTGCGGATGAAGTGGTGGTGTATTCCTCGCGTATCGATGAGTTGATCAAGCCGGTTTTCGATGCCTACACGGCCAAGACCGGGGTCAAGGTCAAGTTCATCACCGACAAAGAAGCGCCTTTGATGCAACGCATCAAGGCCGAGGGCAAGAACGCCACTGCTGACTTGCTACTGACTGTCGATGCCGGCAACCTCTGGCAGGCCGAGCAGATGGGCATTTTGCAGCCGATCAAATCCGAAGTGATCGATGCCAATATTCCCAAGCAGTACCGTGCTTCGTCCCACGATTGGACCGGCTTGAGCTTGCGGGCGCGGACCATCGCTTACTCCACCGATCGAGTGAAGCCTGAAGAACTGAGCACTTACGAAGCCCTGGCCGACAAGAACTGGGAAGGTCGTCTGTGCCTGCGCACGGCGAAAAAGGTTTATAACCAATCGCTGACCGCCACCCTGATCGAAACCCACGGCGAGAAGAAGACCGAAGAAATCATCAAGGGCTGGGTCAACAACCTGTCCACGGATGTGTTCTCCGATGACACCGCCTTGCTGCAGGCCATCAACGCAGGTCAGTGCGACGTTGGTATCGTCAACACCTACTACTACGGTCGCCTGCACAAGGAAAATCCGAACCTTGCGGTCAAGCTGTTCTGGCCAAACCAGGCCGACCGCGGCGTGCACGTCAACCTGTCGGGCATTGGCCTGACCAAATATGCGCCACATCCTGAAGCCGCCACCAAGTTGGTTGAATGGATGACGGGTGAAGATGCGCAGAAAATTTTCGCTGGCGTGAACCAGGAGTTCCCGGCCAATCCGAAAGTCGCGCCTTCCGAAGAAGTCGCTGCTTGGGGAACGTTCAAGGCCGACACTATCCCTGTCGAAGTGGCTGGTAAGCGTCAGGCTGAGGCGATTCGCCTGATGGATCGGGCTGGCTGGAACTAAGTCGGTGCCCTGATAGGCCCCTGTGGGAACGGGCTTGCCCCGCGATTGCGAGATGACTGACATAATGCAATCGCGGCGTAAGCCCGTTCCTATTTACAAAGAGATTTGTCCTTTTGGCTCACCCCGCCCAACGTCGCTGGTATCCCCTGGTTTTTGCAGTTGCCGCCCTGGTACTGCTGCCGCTGAGCGTACTGCTGTTGTCCTGGCAGTCGGTCGACATGCAAATCTGGTCGCACCTGCTCGATACCCAGATGAGCCGCTTGCTGGGCAACACCTTGACCCTCATCGTGGGGGTCGGCGTCGGAGTGACCGTGCTGGGTGTCAGCCTGGCCTGGCTAACCAGCCTGTGTGAATTCCCTGGCAGACGCTGGCTGGACTGGGCGTTGATGCTGCCGTTCGCGATTCCTGCTTATGTGTTGGCATTTGTTTTTGTCGGCCTACTGGATTTTTCCGGGCCGGTGCAAACCTTGCTGCGTGAGTGGTTTGGGCCCATGCGTCTGCCTCGGGTGCGTTCCACAGGTGGGGTGATCATCGTCCTGGTGCTGGTGTTCTATCCCTATGTGTATTTGCTTGCCCGTAGCGCTTTCCTGGCCCAGGGCAGAGGCTTGATGGAAGCGGCGCGGGTGCTTGGGCATTCGCCACTGCAGGCGTTCTGGCGTGTGGCGCTGCCGATGGCCCGTCCAGCCATCGGTGCAGGCATCGCCTTGGCGCTGATGGAAACCCTGGCTGACTTCGGCGCCGTGTCGGTGTTCAACTTCGACACCTTCACTACCGCCATCTACAAGACCTGGTATGGCTTCTTCAGCCTTTCGAGCGCTGCGCAACTGGCCAGTCTTTTATTGCTGGCGGTGATGCTGGTGCTTTACGGTGAGCGTCGCGCCCGCGGCGCCGTGCGTGGCAGCAACGAACGGCCCAGGAGCAAGGCGCTGTACCACTTGCACGGCGTGAAGGCATGGGTTGCTAGCTGCTGGTGCCTGTTGGTGTTTGCCTGCGCCTTCGTCATTCCGCTGCTGCAATTGCTGGTGTGGTTCTGGCAGCGCGGCCGTTTCGATCTTGATGAGCGCTACACCAGCCTGATTCTGCATACCCTGTACCTGGGTGCGATGGCGGCGCTGATCACGGTGAGTGTCGCGTTGATGCTCGCCTTCGCCAATCGTCAAGCGCCTACGCCGAGCATTCGTGCCGGAGTAGGTCTGGCCAATCTTGGATACGCCTTGCCAGGCTCGGTACTGGCGGTGTCGATCATGCTGGCATTCAGTTACCTGGACAATCAGTTGGTGGTGCCACTGTCCAATTGGTTGGGCGGTGCCGGTCGGCCATTGTTGCTGGGCAGTCTGTTCGCTTTGCTGCTGGCGTACCTGGTGCGATTTATCGCCGTGGCCTACGGGCCGCTGGAAACCAGTCTGGAGCGTATTCGCCCCTCGCTACCGGAGGCTTCGCGCAGCCTTGGCGTGAGCGGTCCAAAATTATTTTTCAAGGTATATCTGCCGTTATTGGTGCCGGGGGCTTTGAGCGCCGCCTTGTTGGTGTTCGTCGATGTTCTCAAGGAAATGCCGGCGACATTATTGATGCGACCGTTTGGCTGGGACACGCTGGCTGTGCGTGTGTTCGAAATGACCAGCGAGGGCGAGTGGGCGCGGGCTTCGCTGCCTGCCCTGACGCTGATTTTGGTTGGCCTTTTGCCGGTCATCGGTCTGATTCGACGTTCGGCATATCGTGTAGGTCAAACGCGCTGAGGGTGTCAGCCTTCAAGCTTGCAGCTACAATGCGCGGCATTCGCTGCGGCCGGTCCTACAAACCGGGTAGCTGAAATGCTGCCAACAGCCGTAGCTTCGCCACGCCCGGAAGGAGAAACCCATGGGACTGCGCACGCCTCTTTATGACCTGCATTTGGCGTTAGGCGCCAAGATGGTCGATTTTGGCGGTTGGGACATGCCTTTGCATTATGGCTCTCAGGTCGAAGAGCACCATCAGGTGCGTAGCGACTGCGGAGTGTTTGATGTTTCCCATATGACCGTGATCGATGTACATGGCGACCAGGCCCGTGTCTGGCTGCAGTACCTGCTGGCCAACGACGTCGACCGGCTTACCGAGTCCGGCAAAGCTCTGTACAGCACCATGCTCAACGAGCAGGGCAATGTTATCGACGACATGATTGTCTACCGTTGTGAGGACGGTTATCGGCTGGTCGTCAACGCGGCGACACGGGACAAGGACCTGAAGTGGTTGAACGACCACAAAGGCCAGTTCCTGGTCGAGCTCATCGAGCGTCCGGAGCTGGCTATCCTGGCTATCCAGGGGCCGGATGCCCGGGCCAAGGTTGCCGAACTGGTCAGCGCCCCACGGGCTGCGCTGATTCGCGAACTCAAACCCTTCGAAGGCCGCGTCGAAGGCGACTGGTTTGTTGCCCGCACCGGTTATACCGGCGAAGACGGCCTGGAAATCATATTGCCCGCGTTGCAGGCGCCTGCATTCTTCAACGACCTTGTCGGCGCAGGTATTGCCCCGAGCGGCCTTGGTGCGCGCGACACGCTGCGTCTGGAAGCGGGCATGAATTTGTATGGCCAGGACATCGATGAGGCTCATACGCCACTGACGTCGAACCTGGGCTGGAGTGTTGCCTGGGAACCGGCAGAGCGCGACTTCATCGGTCGCAGCGGGTTGTTGGCGGAAATCGAGCATGGCGTCGATCAAAAACTGGTCGGGCTGGTGCTGGAGGAACGCGGCGTGCTGCGAGCCCATCAGGTAGTGCGCGTAGCCAATATTGGCGAAGGGGAGATCACCAGTGGTAGTTTCTCTCCTACGCTGAGCAAGTCGATTGCGTTGGCGCGGGTGCCGATGGCAACCGCAGACCGTGCCGAAGTAGAAATCCGTGGCAAATGGTATCCGGTGCGGGTGGTCAAACCGACCTTCGTGCGCCATGGCAAGATTCTGATCTGAACCTAATTCTGGCGGGCTTACCGCTTACCCTATCGAGGAAAACAAGATGAGCAATATCCCCGCCGACCTGCGTTTTGCCGAAAGCCACGAGTGGGCCCGGTTGGAAGCTGATGGCACGGTAACTGTCGGTATCAGCGACCACGCCCAGGAAGCGCTGGGTGACGTGGTGTTCGTCGAACTGGCGGAAGTCGGCAAAGTTTTTGCCGCAGGCGAGGCTGCCGGTGTGGTTGAGTCGGTCAAGGCCGCCTCGGACATCTATGCACCAGTAGGTGGTGAAGTGATCGCGGTAAATGAAGAACTGGCTGATAGCCCAGAGTCGCTGAACAGCGATCCGTATGCCAGCTGGATCTTCAAGCTCAAGCCAACTGACACTGCCGAACTGGAAAAACTGCTCGACGCTGCTGGCTACAAAGCGGCCATCGGCGAATAGTTTTTCACACAAGCGGCAATCTCTTCCTAGACTCAATATGCCTCGACTGCTCGGGGCTTGGTCTAGGAAGAGAGAGCCGCTATGTCCCAGTCGCCGTCCCTGAGCCAACTTTTCGAAGTTAATCCTTTCCTGTATCGCCATCTGGGGCCAGATGCCTCGGAACAGCAAGCCATGCTCCAGGCCCTGGGGCTCGGCACTCGTCGCGAACTGATCGAGCAGACCGTACCTCCGGGCATTCGCTTGAACCGTCCACTGGAACTGCCCGCTGCCCTGGATGAACAGGCGGCCCTGAGCAAACTCAGAGGTTATGCCGAGCAGAACCAGGTGTGGACCAGCCTGATTGGCATGGGCTACCACGGTACGCTCACGCCGACGGTCATTCTGCGCAACGTGCTGGAAAATCCGGGTTGGTACACTGCCTACACCCCCTATCAGCCGGAGATTGCCCAAGGTCGCCTCGAAGCGTTGCTGAATTTCCAGCAGATGATCATCGACCTCACCGGTCTGGACCTGGCCAACGCCTCGTTGCTTGATGAAGCCACCGCGGCAGCGGAAGCCATGGCCCTGGCCAAGCGCATGGCCAAGTCGAAAAGCAATGTGTTCTTCGCCGATGAACACTGCCACCCGCAAACCCTGTCGGTAGTGCAAACCCGTGCCGAAGGTTTTGGTTTCGAGTTGGTGGTCGATACGCTGGATAACCTGGCCAACTACCAGGTATTTGGTGCTTTACTGCAGTACCCGGATACCCACGGCGACATTGTCGATCTGACGCCACTGATCGAACAGTTGCACAAGCAGCACGCCCTCGCCTGTGTGGCTGCCGACCTGCTCAGCTTGCTGATGCTGACCCCGCCTGGTGAGTTGGGAGCGGACGTGGTGTTGGGGTCGTCGCAGCGATTCGGAGTGCCGATGGGCTATGGTGGCCCACATGCGGCCTATTTTGCTTGCCGTGATGAGTTCAAGCGCGCCATGCCTGGGCGCATTATCGGCGTGTCCAAGGATGCGCGTGGAAACGTGGCACTGCGAATGGCCTTGCAGACCCGTGAGCAGCATATTCGTCGTGAGAAAGCCAACTCCAACATTTGTACTGCGCAGGTGCTGCTGGCCAACATCGCTGCATTCTACGCGGTGTATCACGGCCCTCAAGGCTTGCTGCGCATTGCCCAGCGGGTTCACCGGCTGACGTCCATGCTTGCTGCCGGTTTGCACAGCAAAGGCATCAAACGTCTCAATGAGCACTTTTTCGATACCCTGACCCTGGAAGTGGGCGGCAGCCAGACCGCGATTATCCAAAGTGCCGAAGCTGCTCAGATCAACCTGCGCATTCTCGGCCGCGGCCAGTTGGGCGTCAGCCTTGACGAGACGTGCGACCAGGCAACTGTGCTGCGTTTGTTCGATATATTTCTCGGTGCAGATCATGGCCTGGATATGGACGACCTCGATGCGCAGACCTTGCCCGAAGGTATTCCGGCAGGGCTGCAACGAAGCTCGGCCTATCTCACCCATCCGGTGTTCAACCTGCATCACAGCGAAACCGAGATGCTGCGTTATCTCAAACAACTGGAAAACAAGGATCTGGCGCTGAACCAGTCGATGATCCCGCTAGGCTCATGCACCATGAAACTCAATGCCAGCAGCGAAATGATCCCGATTACCTGGCCGGGTTTTGCGCTGTTGCACCCGTTTGCACCCGCCGCACAGGTGCAGGGCTACAAGGCGATGATCGATGAACTGGAAGACTGGTTGTGTGCGATCACGGGATTCGACGCGATCTGCATGCAGCCTAACTCCGGTGCGCAGGGCGAGTACGCCGGCTTGATGGCAATTGCCAAGTATCACCGTAGCCGCCACCAGAGTCAGCGCGATATTTGTCTGATCCCTTCGTCGGCCCACGGCACCAACCCGGCTTCGGCGCAGATGGCAGGCATGCAGGTGGTGATTGTCGAGTGCGATGAGGCCGGCAACGTCGACCTTGCCGACCTGACCGCCAAAGCGCAGGCCGCAGGCGAGCGTTTGTCGTGTTTGATGGCCACCTATCCATCGACCCACGGGGTGTATGAAGAAGGCATCAGTGAAATTTGCGACGTTATCCACAAGCAGGGCGGCCAGGTGTACATGGACGGGGCCAACCTCAATGCTCAGGTCGGTTTGACCCGGCCAGCTGATATCGGTGCCGATGTTTCACACATGAACCTGCACAAGACCTTTTGCATTCCTCATGGTGGCGGCGGTCCAGGCATGGGCCCGATTGGCGTACGCGCCCATCTGGCCCCTTTTGTCGCCAGCCATCCGGTCATCCCGGTGCCTGGGCCCGATCCACAGAACACTGCGGTCAGTGCGGCGCCTTGGGGCAGCGCCAGTATTTTGCCGATCAGTTGGATGTACATCGCCATGATGGGCCCGCAGTTGGCCGATGCCAGTGAGGTGGCGATCCTGTCGGCCAACTATCTGGCTGAACGGCTAGGAGGGGCGTTTCCGGTGCTCTATCGGGGCCGCAATGAGCGCGTCGCCCATGAATGCATCCTGGATCTGCGGCCGCTGAAAGCCTTGACCGGAATTACCGAAGAGGATGTGGCCAAGCGCCTCATGGATTATGGCTTCCATGCACCGACCATGTCGTTCCCGGTACCGGGGACATTGATGGTCGAGCCTACCGAGAGCGAATCGAAGGCGGAGCTGGATCGCTTTGTCGAAGCGATGCTGAGTATTCGCGCAGAGATTCGTGAAGTGCAGGACGGGAACTGGTCAGCAGACGATAACCCGCTCAAGCATGCGCCACATAGCTTGGCTGATGTATTGGGCGTGTGGGAACGTGCGTACAGCATCGCCCAGGGAATTGCCCCCAGCGACCATGTGCGACAGCATAAATACTGGCCCGCGGTTAATCGGGTGGACAACGTGTTTGGTGACAGGAACCTGTTCTGTGCCTGTGTTCCTGTTGAGGACTATCGCAGTTGATCGCGGACCAGTACGCCCTCGCGGGAGCGTACTGGTCCTGCGAGAGTGAATTACTCGCTTACAGCATTCTTGGCCAGAATGGCATTGGCCAGATCCATGTCGCTCGCTTCCAGGCCGGGATTTTCGGCCCGCACCTTGTGTATGGCAGACTCCAGATAAGGGCCTCGGATAGCACCTTCGCTGGCAACGAAACTGCCTGCATCGTCCTGTGCGGCAAGGACCAGTTTGTGGTCTTTGGAGGTGAGGTAGGTAGAGCCTGTGGTTGCGCCAGAGGAAATGACATTACGCCAGAAGGTATCGGCCATGGCTGAACCGATTGGCAGGGAGAGCAGGGCAAGGGTTGCGACTGCAACGTTGAGACGCATCGAGGGGTGACTCCAACTGAGGTTGACTGACAGCTTCGATCGGATTGCCTCGATCTAGTTCCCTGAAGCCACCCGCAGAACTTCTGTCATGGTGGTCAACCCCGAAGCCACCTTCTGCGCGCCGCGCTGTTGCAAGGTCAGCATGCCGTCGGCGATGGCTTGGCTACGCAGTTTGGCGAGGTCGATATCGCCGTGGACGTAGGTTTTCAGCCCTTCATTCATGTTCAGCAGTTCATAAATACCGGTGCGGCCGAAGTAACCGGTCTGCCGGCACTCATTGCAGCCTCGGGCCAGGTAGCCGGCTTCACCTGGAATTGCCTTTTGCTTACAGGCGCAGAGCGTACGTACCAGGCGCTGGGCCATTACACCAATAAGCCCAGCCTTGATCAGATGCGCTGCCAGGCCTAGCTCAAGCAGGCGAGTGATAGCGCTGCAAGCATCGTTGGTGTGCAGGGTGGACAGCACCAGGTGTCCGGTCAAGGCGGCCTGGAAGGCCACTTGGGCGGTCTCCAGGTCTCGGATTTCTCCAATCATGATGATGTCCGGGTCTTGGCGTAGCAGCGCGCGGGTGCCTTCAGCAAAGCCAAGGTCAATGGCAGGATGTACCTGTAGTTGATTGAACCTGGGCTCGACCATTTCGATGGGGTCTTCCACCGTACACAGGTTGACCTGGGGAGTGGCCAGGTGTTTGAGCGTGGTGTACAGGGTGCTGGTCTTGCCCGAGCCGGTCGGACCTGTGATCAGAATCAATCCATGGCGCTGCCCGATCAATGCCAACCAGCGTGCAAGGTCGTCGCCTTCCAGGCCCAACTGCGCGAAGTCCTGCTGCAGCACCATCGGATCGAAGATGCGCAGCACCAGTTTCTCTCCAAAGGTGGTGGGCAGCGTCGACAGGCGCAGTTCCAGTTCATTGCCAGTGGGCAGGCGCGTCTTGATCCGACCATCCTGCGGCCGGCGCTTTTCCGCGACATTCATGCCAGCAAGGGTTTTCAGGCGACTGACGACAGCCAGGGTTACCGCGCCGGGAAACTGATACACCGAATGTAACAGGCCATCGATGCGAAAGCGCAGGTGGCCCTGGTCTCGACGCGGCTCCAGGTGGATGTCGCTCGCGCGCTGATCAAAGGCGTATTGCAGCAGCCAGTCGGCAATGGTGACTATATGGGCATCATCATCCTCATGCGCCCGGCCATTTGCGCTCAGGTCGAGCAACTGTTCGAGGTTTGCGCGTGGAATCGCGGTCCCTGCCTGGTGACTGGCTCCTTTTACCGAGTGGGCCATATGAAAGAAAGCCTGACTGAACCGGTTAATTTGCACGGGGCTCGCCAGAACGTGCTTGATCGGTCTGCGCAGCACTTGGACCAGATCGGCCTCCCATTTCCTGACGAACGGTTCAGCGCTGGCAACGGTGACACTATTGTCATCCGCCGCTATCGCCAGAATGCGGTGGCGTCGGGCAAACGCGGCAGACATCAGTCCTGTGGTTGCGCCAAGGTCGAGTTGCAGGGGATCGATATGCAGGTAGGGCAGCCCGGCGCGCTTGGCCAGCCACTGGCACAGGCTCTCCAGGTCCAGGTATTGGCCGACCTGGCGCGGATCAGGCAGGTTTTGCGCCGCGATCAGTTCCAGAGGATGTGCATCGCCGGTCTGGCGTAGGCTTCGCAGCGCGTGGGCGGCTTGCGGGCTGATGAGACGTGCGTCGAGAAGCGCAGTGAGAAGACCGCCCAGGCTTAGCCTGCGATCCTGATCGCTGACAGTCATGAGGCGTCCTTGCCTTGCTGCCTGAAGGGGCAACTACAAGCGTAGTCGACAGCAGGGAACAGCAAGGCCGACATGCATTTCCGGGTATTGCCGCACTCAGTCAGCGGCGCGGGCCAATTGCAGGTGTACCTTGTCGACACAAATCAGGTTGCGCATTTTTTGTGCAATCAGCTCGGCGCGGTGCCAGCTCAAGCCGGCAATCTCTATCTCGACCTTGAGCAGATCACCCTCCTGGGCCATCAGCACTTTGTGGGGCGTGAGAAATTGCAGGGCAAACAGGTTCAGGATTCGGCACAGGCTGTCTGGCTCGGCTTCTACCTGGAGTTGATAGTGCACACAGCTATAGATGCTGTCAGCGGCCCAGACATCATCACGCATCGGGGTCACAGGGCTGTCGAAGCGTTCAAGTGCGCTCATGGAAATCTCCGGTTCAAGTGAAAGAAATTTTCACATGCTCAACCGGGTATTTTTTCTCTATGATCAGCAGATAGTATGAATTTTTGAATTGTTCAATTCGTATGCTAACGCACGGCAGGAATAATTATGCAGAGTGAATTGGATCTCTACGATCGGCGAATCCTCGCCCTCTTGCAGGAAGATGCGTCGCTTTCCAGTGCGCAGATTGCCGAGCGCGTAGGGCTCTCTCAATCACCCTGCTGGCGACGGATTCAGCGCTTGAAAGAAGAAGGGGTGATTCGCGCTCAGGTGTCCTTACTGGATCGCAAGAAAATCGGTCTGAACACGCAGATTTTTGCCGAGGTAAAACTGAATGCCCACGGGCGTTCCAACTTCACCGAATTCACCGAGGCAATTCGCGGCTTCCCGGAGGTGATGGAGTGCTACGTGCTGATGGGCGCAGTGGATTTTCTGCTGCGCATCGTCACCCCGGACATCGAAGCTTACGAGCGCTTCTTTTTCGAAAAACTGTCGATGGTGCCGGGGATCCAGGAGGTCAACTCGACCGTGGCCTTATCCGAAATAAAGTCCACGACGAGTCTACCGGTGCTGCGCTGAGGGCCTACTTGCGCAACAGATGTTTCCAGCCGCGACTCTGGAACACAGCCATGGCCTGGTCGGCACGGGCATCCAGTACCGTAGTGCGAACCTCGGCTTCGACCTCGTCGCTGATCGACAGGTTGGCCAGTTCGTGCAGCTTGTTCAGCTCACCGAAAAGGCGGTCCAGGTCTGGGCTCTCAAGCACCTGACGGGCATGGTGCAGCCAGGCAAGCAGACGCTCGATTCGGGGCAATTGCTCTGCCAGGTCTTCGGGCTGGCGATGGTACAGCGGCAGGTTCAGGGCCTTGGCTTCGTCGGCCAGCAGCACATTCAACCAATTGGCCAACTGCGCGGCACCCTGGCGGTCGCCGCGTTTGTTGCGCTCGACGGTCCAGCCGCGAGCCTGCAGCCAGCGCGAGGTCTCCAGAGAGAACTGGCCCCAGCGCGGGTCCTGCAGTTCTTCTGCAAATTGTTCCGGCGCTGCACGGCGGACGTCTTCGTCGTCATTGCCGGCCAGTACCAGTGGGCGCCAGTCTTCCAGCAGGGCATCGAGGCTGCTGCGCAAGGTGGAGGTTGTCGTGCGTGGTGCGGCCTGGCCAAGGCTGCTGGCCAGGGCGCGAAGCTCAGCAAGGGCCTGGACCCAGTCCTGCAGCAGGCGCCAGTGACCGTTGAATCGGTATTGTTCGGCCAGGCGTTGGCTGGTACCGAGCAATTGCCAGGCGAGGGCGGCGAAGCCGTCATCCAGTGGCATTTCTGGGTTCAGCTCGGCAGCCGGCAGACTCAGCGCGTAGCTGGCTGGATCGAGCAAGCGATAGCCCCGCTCGGCTTTGCTGATGTCGCACGGGAACAACGGCAAGCTGGCGGACAGCTCGGCAGCGAGTTCCAGCAATGCTTCAGGTTCACCTTCACGCAGCTCCAACTCCAACTCGCAGATTTCTTCCTTCTGTTTGCCTGCGACCACGCTGCCCAGGTCCAGGGCGGCTTCGATCACCACCTTGGCCTTGCCGCGACCCCAGGCGATTTCTGCATACTCGCGGGTGAAATCAGTGGTGAACAGCGCCTTGATGGCTTTTTTATCCACGTCGGCGAGTTCGGCTGGCCAGCACGCGTCGTCGAGCTTTTTCACGTCCAGCTTGGCCTTGGGCAACTGCCACTCGTGCTCGTTGCGCACCGACAGACCGGCGACGCTCTGGCCACGGGTCTTGAGGGTCTGGATGACCACATCGCCGTCGCGGCGCAGGCGCAGTGCAACCTTGGCGGCAGCCAGGTCACGCTCAGGGGTGTCGAAGTACTGGTTCAGCAGCTCGCGCTGTTGCCAGCCAGACTTGTTGCGCTTCTTCAGCAATGGGTGTTCGCGCAGGGCGGCGAGTGTCTCGCGGCTGACCCGCAGTTTGATTTCGGTTTCTTTGTGCATTGCTGAGTAATCCAGGCTCGGATGACAGGGAGCGTCTTGGCCGTGCAGTGTACAGGAGTCGGCCGTCGACGGTTTATTCCAGGTGCTCGATGGCCCTATGATGGGCTTCGCCTCAAGGAGAATGCGCATGCCTTTGCCATCGCTCAAAGAACAGTTCGCGGCACTGATTGCAGTGCCTTCGGTCAGCTGTACCCAACCTGCGCTGGATCAGTCAAACCGGGCAGTGATCGACCTTTTGGCCGGTTGGTTGGGTGACCTGGGCTTTGCCTGCGATATTCAGCAGGTGACGCCGGGCAAGTTCAACTTGCTGGCCAGTTATGGCAGTGGCCCGGGTGGGTTGGTGTTGGCAGGGCATAGCGATACGGTGCCCTATGATCCGCAATTGTGGCAGACCGACCCGCTCAAATTGACGGAAGTCGATGGCCGCTGGGTCGGGCTCGGCAGTTGCGATATGAAAGGCTTCTTCGCCTTGATCATCGAGGCAGTACAGCCGTTGCTGGCAAACGACTTCAAGCAGCCGTTGCTGATTCTTGCTACCTGCGACGAAGAGAGTTCCATGTCCGGCGCCCGTGCGTTGGCCGAGGCTGGTCGTCCGCTGGGTCGAGCGGCCGTGATCGGTGAACCGACCGGGCTCAAGCCTATCCGCCTGCACAAGGGTGTGATGATGGAGCGTATCGATATCCTCGGTCGCAGTGGCCATTCATCGGATCCGCGCTTGGGCCACAGTGCGCTGGAGGCCATGCACCGGGTGATGGGCGAGCTGATGAGCTTGCGTCAGCAATGGCAGAAGGAATTCAACAATGCTCAGTTCAGCGTCCCGCAGCCGACCTTGAACTTCGGTTGCATTCATGGCGGTGACAATCCCAACCGGATCTGTGGCCAGTGCGCATTGGAGTTCGATTTGCGCCCATTGCCGGGCATGGACCCCGAGGCCCTACGTGCCGCCATTCGGCAAAAGCTTGCACCGCTGGCCGAGCTGCATCAGGTGAAGATCGACTATGCACCGTTGTTCCCCGAGGTGCCGCCGTTTGAACAGGACGCCGACGCGGAGTTGGTGCGGGTCGCCGAACGTCTTACGGGTCATCGCGCTGAAGCGGTAGCCTTTGGTACCGAAGCGCCTTATCTTCAGCGTCTGGGCTGTGAGACCCTGGTGCTCGGTCCGGGCGACATCGCTTGCGCTCATCAGCCTGGCGAATATCTTGAAATGTCACGCTTGCAGCCTACTGTGCGTCTATTGCGTGAGTTGATTGAACATTACTGTCTGAATCCGGTAATTGCCCGTTGAGTTCAGCCGTTACCCAAAGGAGATTGCGCGTGACGCCAAGCCTGTTCCGACGATAACCCTTCGAGCGCTGTGTGCCTTCCCGTTCTTGTCCAATTTTTTACAGGCTTTGTGGTTATGCCCGATTACGTCAACTGGCTGCGTCATGCTTCGCCCTATATCAACGCCCACCGCGACTGCACCTTTGTGGTTATGTTGCCCGGTGACGGTGTGGAACACCCCAACTTCGGCAATATCGTCCACGACCTGGTGCTGTTGCACAGCCTTGGGGTTCGCCTGGTATTAGTGCACGGTTCGCGTCCGCAAATCGAAACTCGCCTGGCCAGTCGCGGCCTCACGCCCCATTACCACCGTGGTATGCGCATCACCGATGCGGCAACCCTGGAATGTGTGATCGATGCCGTTGGTCACCTGCGTATCGCCATAGAGGCGCGTCTGTCGATGGACATGGCGGCTTCGCCAATGCAGGGTTCGCGCTTGCGTGTTGCCGCCGGCAACCTGGTAACGGCGCGGCCGATCGGTGTGCTTGAAGGGGTCGATTATCACCATACCGGTGAGGTGCGCCGGGTCGACCGCAAGGGTATCAACCGGCTGCTCGATGAGCGCTCCATTGTGTTGTTATCGCCGCTTGGCTACTCGCCGACCGGCGAAATTTTCAACCTGGCCTGTGAAGATGTCGCGACCCGCGCGGCGATTGAGTTGGAGGCCGACAAATTACTGTTGTTCGGCGCCGAACGCGGCTTGATCGACGAGCAAGGACGGTTGGTGCGTGAGCTGCGCCCGCAGCAGGTTCCGGCGCATTTGCAGCGTTTGGGCAGTGACTATCAGGCTGAATTGCTGGACGCCGCTGCCGAGGCTTGCCGTGGCGGCGTAGCGCGCAGCCATATCGTCAGCTATGCCGAAGATGGTGCCTTGCTTACCGAACTGTTCACCCGTGATGGTGGCGGCACCCTGGTGGCGCAAGAGCAGTTTGAGAAGGTTCGCGAGGCAGCCATTGAAGATGTCGGTGGTCTACTGGAGCTGATCAGCCCGTTGGAAGAGCAAGGCATTCTGGTGCGCCGTTCTCGTGAGGTGCTGGAACGTGAGATCGAACAGTTCAGTGTGGTCGAGCGCGAAGGCATGATCATCGCGTGTGCTGCGCTGTATCCAATTGCTGAATCGGAAGCTGGTGAGTTGGCGTGCCTGGCAGTGAATCCCGAATATCGCCATGGGAGGCGCGGCGATGAGCTGCTTGAGCGCATCGAGACACGGGCGCGGGAGATGGGCTTGAACACCTTGTTCGTGCTGACGACTCGGACTGCGCACTGGTTCCGTGAGCGCGGGTTTGTGCCCAGTGGCGTCGAGCGGCTGCCCGCAGCAAGGGCTTCGCTGTACAACTACCAGCGTAACTCGAAGATTTTCGAGAAGGCGTTGTAAGGCGTCGCGGGGCAAGCCGGCGCCTACAGGACTTAATCTGTAGACGCCGGCTTGCCCCGCGATTACGCCATCAAACGGTATGCAGGTACCAGTTGTACTCGAGGTCGGAGATGGAGTGTTCGAACTCTTCCAGCTCACTTTCCTTACAGGCCACGAAGATATCGATGTATTTAGGATCGATATACTTGGCCAGGATCTCGCTGTCGTCCAACTCGCGCAGGGCATCACGCAGGTTGTTCGGCAGGCTCTGCTCGTTCTGCTCGTAGGAGTTGCCTTCGGTCGGCGCGCCAGGTTCGACCTTGTTGGTCAGACCATGGTGAACGCCCGCCAATACCGCGGCCATCAACAGGTACGGGTTGGCGTCGGCGCCGGCGACACGGTGCTCGATACGTACGGCATCAGGTGCGCCGGTCGGTACGCGCAGGGCAACGGTGCGGTTGTCCAGGCCCCAGCTTGGCGAGTTGGGTACGTAGAACTGAGCACCGAAGCGGCGGTACGAGTTGACGTTCGGGCACAGGAACGCCATCGACGCCGGTAGGGTCTCGAGCACACCGCCGATCGCATGACGCAGTGCGGCGTTCTGCTCGGGATCCTCGCTGGTGAAGATGTTCTTGCCATCTTTGTCCAGCACCGAGATATGGACATGCAGACCATTCCCCGCCTGGCCTGGATAAGGCTTGGCCATGAAGGTGGTGTCCATTTCATGGTCGTAGGCGATGTTTTTGATCAGGCGCTTGAGCAGTACCGCGTAGTCACAGGCCTTCATCGGGTCGGCAACGTGGTGCAGGTTGACCTCAAACTGCGCCGGGGCGCTTTCCTTGACGATTGCGTCGGCAGGGATGCCCTGTTCCTTTGCGCCTTCGAGGATGTCCTGCAGGCAGTCTACATACTCATCCAGATCGTCGATCAGGTAGACCTGGGTCGACATCGGACGTTTGCCAGAAATTGGCGAGCGTGGCGGTTGTGGACGGCCGTTCACGTTCTCCTGGTCGATCAGGTAGAACTCCAGCTCGAACGCGGCGCAGATGGTCAGGCCCATCTCGTCGAACTTGCTCACCACTTGGCGCAGCACTTCACGCGGGTCGGCGAAGAACGGCTCACCTTCGAGCTCGTGCATGGTCATCAACAGCTGCGCAGTCGGGCGCTTCTGCCACGGCTCGTTGGATAGGGTGTCCGGGATCGGATAGCAGATACGATCGGCATCGCCGATGTCCAGGCCCAGGCCGGTGCTTTCTACCGTTGAACCGTTGATATCCAATGCGAAGAGGGAGGCCGGCAGGTTGATGCCTTTCTCGTAAACCTTGTGGAGGCTGGTGCGCTCGATGCGCTTGCCACGCACCACACCATTCATATCTGCAATCAGAAGGTCAACGTAGAGAACCTCAGGATGTTCCTTAAGGAACGCGTTCGCTTCGTTAAGCTGAACGGCACGCGGGGGTACCGACATGATGCAACACCTTTGTTGTTAAAAATATCAATCAATGGGGGCTTGCTGCTCCAGTCAATCGGAAAGCCATACTGAAGTCAAGCCAACCCCATGATGCCCTAAAATGGCCCTTAAGCGGCATTTTTGCTGCAATCGAGGGCATCGGCAACCGCTACTTTCCTACAAGAACAGCGATTTTTCGACGGGCCGTGTTCTATTTTTTACGGGGGTGTTGTGTAAAAAAATGAACAAGGCTAAGCTCGGTGGCAACCCATAACATCAATAATACCGGGGGTTACATGTCACGCCAGCCGTCAACCGGCTTCACCGTCTGCCGCCCGCAGATTGGCTTCCACGCATTTTACGCGAGCGTCTACCGCTACGCGTCAGTACACGGCACCCCGGCTGAAATAATTGACGGCACGGGCAGCCTGCCTGTTGTCGATGCGCCTTCTACGTTTCTCTTTAATGACTATAGCGGCTCTGGCCGCGGTATGCCCCTGCGCGGCTTTTGCTTTAGCTTCGCGCGGCATCCAGAATGTCTGCGACGCCCACTTCGGGTGTCCTGACGATTGTCCAGACATTTACCTCCTGAGGTATTTATGAGTAACAACCTCGACCAGCTCACCGATTGGTTGAAAGAACACAAGATCACCGAAGTGGAGTGCTTGATCAGCGACCTCACCGGGATCACCCGTGGCAAGATTTCTCCAACCAACAAGTTCATCGCTGAAAAAGGCATGCGCTTGCCCGAGAGTGTCCTGCTGCAAACCGTTACCGGCGACTACGTCGACGACGACATCTATTACGAGCTGCTGGATCCTGCCGACATCGACATGATCTGCCGGCCTGACGAGAACGCGGTGTTTCTCGTGCCTTGGGCCATCGAGCCCACGGCCCAGGTAATCCACGATACCTATGACAAGCAAGGCAACCCGGTCGAGCTGTCGCCGCGTAACGTGCTCAAGAAGGTTCTGAAGCTGTATGCCGACAGGGGCTGGCAGCCAATTGTGGCGCCAGAGATGGAGTTTTACCTGACCAAACGCTGCGAAGACCCAGACTTCCCGCTGCAGCCGCCAATCGGTCGCTCCGGCCGTCCGGAAACCGGGCGTCAGTCGTTCTCTATTGAGGCCGCCAACGAATTCGACCCATTGTTCGAGGACGTCTACGACTGGTGTGAACTGCAGAACCTGGACCTGGACACGCTGATCCACGAAGACGGCACGGCGCAGATGGAAATCAACTTCCGTCACGGTAACGCCCTGGCCCTGGCCGACCAGATCCTGGTGTTCAAGCGAACCATGCGCGAAGCGGCGCTCAAGCATAACGTCGCCGCTACCTTCATGGCCAAGCCGATGACCGGTGAGCCGGGCAGTGCCATGCACCTGCACCAGAGCATCATCGACGTGCACACCGGCAAGAACATCTTTTCCGATGAAGATGGCCGCATGAGCGAGCTGTTCCTGAATCACGTTGGCGGTTTGCAGAAATTCATTCCGGTAGTACTGCCGCTGTTTGCACCGAACGTGAACTCGTTCCGCCGCTTCTTGCCAGACACCTCGGCTCCGGTAAACGTGGAATGGGGCGAAGAGAACCGCACCGTTGGCCTCCGGGTTCCGGATGCGGGTCCGCAGAACCGTCGCGTAGAGAACCGTCTGCCAGGGGCCGATGCCAACCCGTACCTGGCGATTGCCGCCAGTCTGTTGTGCGGATTCATTGGCATGGTCGAAGGTATCAAGCCAAGCGCCCCGGTACAGGGTCGTGGTTACGAACGCCGCAATCTGCGCCTGCCGCTGACCATCGAGGATGCGTTGGAGCGTATGGAGAACTGCAAGGCCCTGGAACCTTACCTGGGCAAGAAATTCATTACCGGCTACGTCGCTACCAAACGAGCCGAGCATGAAAACTTCAAACGTGTAATCAGCTCCTGGGAACGTGAGTTCCTGCTGTTTGCAGTCTGATCAACCCCGGAGCCGCAGGAGCGCGGCCGTCAGAAAACGGAGAAGCACATGAGCGTCAACAACCCGCAAACCCGCGAGTGGCAAGACCTGAGCCGTGATCATCACCTGGCGCCTTTCAGTGATTACAAGCAACTGAAAGAAAAGGGCCCACGAATCATCACCAAAGCTGAAGGTGTGCATTTGTGGGACAGCGAGGGCAACAAAATCCTCGATGGCATGGCTGGTCTGTGGTGTGTGGCGGTCGGTTACGGTCGTGAAGAGCTGGCAGACGCTGCAGCCAAGCAAATGCGTGAGCTGCCGTACTACAACCTGTTCTTCCAGACCGCACACCCACCTGCGCTGGAATTGGCCAAGGCGATTTCTGCCGTGGCGCCGGAAGGTATGACTCATGTGTTCTTCACCGGTTCGGGCTCCGAAGGTAACGACACTAACCTGCGTATGGTCCGTCACTACTGGGCGGTCAAGGGCAAGCCGCAGAAAAAAGTGATTATCGGCCGCATTAATGGTTATCACGGTTCCACCGTGGCGGGCGCCGCGCTGGGTGGTATGAGCGGCATGCACGAACAAAGCGGCACCCTGCCGGACATCGTGCACATCCCGCAGCCGTACTGGTTCGGTGAGGGTGGCGACAAGAGCCCGGAAGAGTTTGGTATCTGGGCCGCCGAACAGCTGGAAAAGAAAATTCTCGAAGTGGGCGAAGAAAACGTCGCTGCTTTTATCGCTGAGCCGATCCAGGGCGCAGGCGGTGTGATCATTCCACCAGAAAGCTACTGGCCGAAGATCAAGGAAATCCTGGCCAAGTACGAAATTCTGTTCATCGCCGATGAAGTGATCTGTGGGTTTGGGCGTACCGGTGAGTGGTTCGGTTCCGACTACTACGATCTCAAGCCAGACCTGATGACCATCGCCAAGGGTCTGACTTCCGGTTACATCCCAATGGGTGGTGTGATCGTACGTGACGAAGTAGCCAAGGTCGTCAGCGAAGGCGGTGACTTCAACCACGGCTTCACCTATTCCGGTCACCCGGTCGCTGCTGCCGTTGGCCTGGAAAACCTGCGGATCCTGCGCGACGAGAAAATTATCGAGCGGGTCAAGGAAGAAACGGCACCGTATTTGCAAAAGCGTTTGCGTGAGCTGAACGATCACCCGTTGGTAGGTGAAGTGCGTGGCCTGGGCATGCTCGGTGCAATCGAGCTGGTCAAGGACAAGGCCTCGCGGACCCGTTACGAAGGCCAGGGCGCGGGCATGATCTGCCGTCAGCACTGTTTCGACAACGGTCTGATCATGCGCGCAGTGGGCGACACCATGATCATCGCGCCGCCGCTGGTCATCAGCCGGGAAGAGATCGACGAGCTTGTGGAAAAGGCACGCAAATGCCTGGACTTGACGCTTGAGGCGCTGAAATAGCCAAGTGCTAGGCTAGCGTAATGGCATCATGGGGTTTCGAGGTGCTCTTTCCTTGAAAGAGCGCCTTGGAACTTGCCAGACTAGCGACTGTTTCAGTCGCCCAGTGCTTGTGCCGTAAAGAGCAGGCCACTGAACAGATGGCTTAATAAAAAATTCTGGAGCATTACGCATGAAGAAATTGGGCAAGACGTTGTTGGCTATGTCCCTGATGGGCGCCATGGCCAGTGCTGTTCAGGCGGATGACAAAGTGCTGCACGTCTATAACTGGTCCGATTACATCGCACCAGACACCGTCGCCAACTTCGAGAAGCAGACCGGCATCAAGGTCGTCTATGACGTCTTCGACAGTAACGAAACCCTCGAGGCCAAGTTGCTGGCAGGCAAGTCCGGTTATGACATCGTCGTACCGTCGAACAACTTCCTGGCCAAGCAGATCAAGGCGGGTGTCTATCAGGAACTCGATCGTTCCAAGCTGCCAAACTGGAAGAACCTTGACGAAGATCTGCTCAAGGCCGTTGGTGATGCCAGCGACCCGGGTAACAAGTACGCATTCCCGTACATGTGGGGCTCTATCGGTATTGGTTACAACCCAGAGAAGGTCAAGGCTGCGCTGGGTGTCGACAAGATCGATTCCTGGGACGTGGTGTTCAAGCCCGAGAACATCGAAAAGCTCAAGAGCTGTGGCGTAAGCTTCCTCGATGCGCCGACCGAAATGATCCCGGCGGCTCTGCATTACCTTGGCAAGCCGACCAACAGCACAGACAAAGCTGACCTGAAGGCCGCTGAAGAACTGTTCCTGAAGATCCGACCGTCGATCAGTTACTTCCACTCCTCCAAGTACATCTCGGACCTGGCCAACGGCAACATCTGCGTCGCTGTGGGTTACTCGGGTGACCTGGAGCAGTCCAAGGCCCGTGCTCACGAAGCCGGTGACAAGGTCAAGCTGGACTACATCATTCCGAAAGAAGGCGCCGGTACCTTCTACGACATGGTTGCTATCCCTAAAGATGCCGCCAATGTCGACGCCGCTTACAAGTTCATGGACTTCCTGATGCAGCCGGAAGTCATGGCGGGTATCACTAACGCAGTACGCTTCCCGAACGGCAACAAGGCGGCAACCCCGCTTGTAGACAAGGATATTTCGGGTGATCCGAGCATCTATCCACCGGCTGATGTGAAGAAGCAGCTGTACGCAATTGCTGACCCAGGCGCGAAAGCTCAACGCGAGATCACTCGCAGCTGGACCAAGATCAAGTCGGGCAAATAAGCCGGCGGTATCCCTGGGCGCGGTGTGAATCACGTCCAGGGATCATTTAGCGGCAAATTTTTTTTGCGACATCAGTGCATCGAAGGTAAGTTGCGCGCCGGTTTGCGTTGATGGCAGGTGTTTCTGTCGTTTGCCACTGGCACTATTGTGAGGACCTCCCACTTGTCTATATCTACATTTCGCAAGGCCATGCTGGCTGGAGCGGGTCTGACGCTGGCGATCAGCGTCCAAGCGGCGCCCACGGTGCACTTTTATAATTGGTCGGACTACATCGGGCAGACGACGCTCGCAGACTTCGAGAAAGCTACGGGCATCAAGCCTGTACAGGACGTCTTCGACTCCAATGAAACCCTGGAAGGCAAACTCCTGGCGGGCCGTACTGGCTACGACGTAGTGGTGCCGTCCAACCATTTCCTCGGTAAGCAGATCAAGGCGGGCGCGTTCCAGAAGCTCGACAAGTCGTTGCTGCCGAACTATTCGAATCTGGATCCGGCACTGATGAAGCGCCTGGAAAAGAACGATCCGGGCAATCAGTACGCCGTTCCATATCTGTGGGGTACCAACGGCATCGGTTACAACGTCGAGAAGGTCAAGGCGGCGCTGGGCACCGACAAGATCGATTCCTGGGCCATGTTGTTCGAGCCGGAAAACATCAAGAAGCTCTCCAAGTGTGGAGTCGCGTTCCTGGATTCGGCCGATGAGATGCTGCCTGCGGTGCTCAACTATATGGGGCGTAATCCCAACAGTACTGATGCCAAGGACTATGCCGACGCTGAGAAGAAGCTGTTGGCAGTGCGCCCTTATGTGACCTATTTCCATTCGTCCAAGTACATCTCGGACCTGGCCAATGGCGACATCTGTGTGGCTGCTGGTTTTTCCGGTGACGTGTTCCAGGCCAAGGCCCGTGCTGAAGAAGCTGGCAAAGGCGTGGACGTGGCGTATGTGATTCCCAAGGAAGGCGGCAACCTCTGGTTCGACATGCTGGCAATCCCCAAGGATTCCACCAATGTCAAAGAGGCCCATGCTTTCATCAACTATTTGCTGAAACCTGAAGTTATTGCTCAGGTCAGTGATTACGTCGGTTATGCCAACCCGAACCTCAAGGCTGGCGATCTGATGGACCAGAGCGTGCGAACCGACGCAGCGGTTTACCCACCGCAAGAAGTGCTGGACAAGTTATACGTTAGCTCCGAGTTACCACCCAAAGTGCAACGTTTGATGACCCGTAGCTGGACCAAGGTCAAGTCGGGCAAGTAAGTATCCAGGGTCCGCCACGGCAGGGGCGGACGCAAAAAATCTTGTTGGGAGTTTCACAAATGGCTGTTGCCTCCGGTGCCTATAAGAAAGCCCTCGAGGGCGACCAGCAACCTAAACAGGTGCTGGTCAAAATCGACCGGGTCACGAAAAAATTCGACGAAACGGTCGCGGTGGACGATGTGTCCCTCGAAATCAAGAAGGGCGAGATCTTCGCTCTGCTTGGCGGCTCCGGTTCGGGTAAATCTACCTTGCTGCGTATGCTCGCCGGCTTCGAGCGGCCAACCGAGGGACGCATCTTCCTCGATGGCGTAGACATTACCGATATGCCGCCCTATGAGCGGCCAATCAACATGATGTTCCAGTCCTATGCGCTGTTTCCGCACATGACCGTCGCGCAGAACATTGCCTTCGGCCTGCAGCAGGACCGCATGCCCAAAGCCGAGATCGACGCCCGTGTTGGCGAGATGCTCAAACTGGTACACATGACCCAGTACGCCAAGCGTAAGCCACACCAGCTTTCCGGTGGCCAGCGCCAACGTGTTGCCCTGGCCCGCTCGCTGGCCAAACGTCCGAAACTGTTGCTGCTCGACGAGCCGATGGGGGCGCTGGACAAGAAGTTGCGTTCGCAGATGCAATTGGAACTGGTAGAGATCATCGAACGTGTGGGCGTAACCTGCGTGATGGTGACCCACGACCAGGAAGAGGCCATGACCATGGCCCAGCGCATCGCCATCATGCACTTGGGCTGGATTGCCCAGATCGGCAGCCCGATCGACATCTATGAGACGCCAACCAGTCGCCTGGTCTGCGAATTCATCGGTAACGTCAACCTGTTCGACGGTGAAGTGGTCGAGGATGCTGAGGGTCACGCGGTCATTGCCAGCCCGGAACTCGAACGCAAAATCTATGTTGGCCATGGTGTTACCACTTCGGTTGAAGACAAGCGCATCACCTACGCACTGCGTCCGGAGAAACTTCTGGTAACTACCGCGCAGCCGACCTGTGAGCACAACTGGTCGCGCGGCAAGGTTCACGACATTGCCTACCTTGGCGGTCACTCGGTGTTCTACGTCGAGCTGCCTGGCGGCAAGATCGTCCAGTCGTTTGTTGCCAACGCCGAGCGTCAAGGCACCCGTCCGACCTGGGACGACCAGGTTTATGTCTGGTGGGAAGACGACAGCGGTGTGGTACTGCGGTCATGAACATGCGCAAGCTCAAGCGAGCGCTCAATCGAATAAAGCCTGAAGGTCGCCATCTGGTTATCGGCGTTCCCTTCATCTGGCTGTTCCTGTTCTTCATGCTGCCGTTCTTCATCGTTCTGAAGATCAGTTTTGCCGAAGCCGACGTGGCGATCCCGCCTTACACCGAGATCTACAGCTACGTTGAAGGCAAGCTGCAGCTGATACTCAACATGGCCAACTACGGCCTGTTGTCCGAGGATGAGCTGTACATCGCGGCCTACCTGGGCTCGTTGAAGATGGCCTTCTTCAGCACGCTGTTGTGCCTGCTGATCGGTTATCCCATGGCCTATGCCATTGCCAATGCGCGCAAGGAAAGCCAGACCGTCCTGTTGCTGCTGATCATGATGCCAACCTGGACCGCGATCCTGATTCGCGTCTATGCCTGGATGGGCATTCTCAGCAACAACGGCCTGCTCAACAGCTTCCTGATGTGGCTGGGCTTGATCGACCAACCGCTGCAGATCCTCAACACCAACCTTGCGGTGTATATCGGCGTGGTCTACTCGTACCTGCCGTTCATGATCCTGCCGCTGTACGCCAACCTGGTCAAACACGACCAGAGCCTGCTTGAAGCAGCATCGGACCTGGGTTCGAGCACCTTCAACAGCTTCTGGAAAATCACCGTTCCGCTGTCCAAGAACGGCATTATCGCTGGCTGCATGCTGGTGTTCATTCCGGTGGTGGGTGAGTTCGTTATCCCTGAACTGCTTGGCGGTCCGGAAACCCTGATGATCGGTAAAGTGCTCTGGCAAGAGTTCTTCAACAACCGTGACTGGCCGGTGGCGTCTGCCCTGGCAGTGGTGATGCTGGCGATCCTGATTGTGCCGATTCTGCTCTTCAACCGTAGTCAGGCCAAAGAGATGGAGGGCAGGGCATGAAGCGTTTCAGTTTCTCCAAGTTGATGTTGATAGTGGGCCTGCTGTTCATCTATCTGCCCATGCTGATCCTGGTGATCTACTCGTTCAATGCCTCGAAACTGGTAACAGTCTGGGGCGGCTGGTCGATCAAGTGGTATGTCGGCCTGCTCGACAACAGCCAACTGATGGGCTCGGTGATGCGCTCGCTGGAAATTGCCTGCTACACCGCGATTGCGGCAGTGGCATTGGGTACTCTGGCAGCGTTCGTGCTCACAAGGGTTACTCGCTTCAAGGGCCGTACCCTGTTCGGTGGCCTGGTTACCGCGCCGCTGGTAATGCCTGAGGTGATCACCGGTCTGTCGCTGTTGCTGCTGTTCGTGGCCATGGCGCAGTTGATCGGCTGGCCCCAGGAGCGTGGCATCGTCACCATTTGGATCGCCCACACCACCTTCTGTGCGGCCTATGTGGCCGTGGTAGTGTCGGCGCGTCTGCGTGAGCTCGACCTGTCGATCGAAGAAGCGGCGATGGACCTGGGAGCACGCCCTTGGAAGGTGTTCTTCCTGATCACTATCCCAATGATCGCGCCTTCGCTGGCGGCCGGCGGCATGATGTCCTTCGCCCTGTCGCTGGATGACCTGGTACTGGCCAGCTTCGTGTCGGGCCCTGGCTCGACCACGTTGCCGATGGAAGTCTTCTCTGCCGTGCGTCTGGGCGTGAAGCCGGAAATCAACGCCGTTGCCAGTCTGATCCTGCTCTCGGTGTCGATTGTGACCTTCATGGTCTGGTACTTCAGCCGTCGCGCCGAAGAACGTCGCCGCCGGGCGATCCAGCAGGCTATCGAGGAAAGTGCTGCAGAGTCGTGGAAACAACCAGACGTAGGTCGCTCACCTTCGCCTGTTTCAGCTTGATCTGAAAAGCGCGGAACAGCCTCGCTCCCATCCAGGGAGCAGGCTGTCCCGCGATGAGCTCTATCCCTCCAGCATCTTCTGTCCGCATAAATCTATTGATTTCGCACAAGCGGCAGCGCTGCGTCTGATCTACGCTAACACTCGCATCTCTCTATCGAACTGGTACATGCAAGGAGCCTGCATGACGGTGTTGCGTCCATTTTTAGTCGCCGGCCTAGGGCTATTGCTGATACTGACAGGGTGTGGTGAAAAGAAAACCGCTGAAGTCGAACTACCCAGGGTAGCCGTACAACACGTTCAACCCAGTGACTTTGCTGCTTCTGTGACCTTGACCGGGGATATACAGGCCCGGGTACAAACGGAACTGTCGTTTCGCGTGGGTGGCAAGATCATTTCTCGAAGTGTTGATATTGGCGATCACGTTAAAGCCAATCAGGTGCTGGCTCGACTTGACCCCAAGGACCTGCAGGCCAATGTCGACTCGGCCAAGGCTGAAGTGTTCGCAGCGCAAGCGCGGGTCACTCAGGCCAGTGCTGCATTTGTCCGTCAGCAAAAGCTGCTGCCCAAAGGCTATACCAGTCAAAGTGAATACGACTCGGCCCAGGCCACGCTACGTAGCAACCAGAGCGCATTGAAGGCCGCGCAGGCGCAGCTCGCCAACGCTCGCGACCAATTGGGTTACACCGCCCTGGTGGCCGATGCCGCAGGGGTCATCACCGAGCGTCAAGCTGAAGTAGGGCAGGTGGTTCAGGCCACGATGCCGGTTTTCAGCTTGGCCCGCGATGGTGAGCGTGATGCGGTGTTCAACGTTTATGAGTCCTTGCTGGTGGCGCCACCAAGTAACGAAACGATCGTGGTCAGTCTGGTCGACAACCCGAAGATCCAGGCCAAGGGCCAAGTGCGTGAAGTGACGCCGACGGTCTCAGCGCAGAGCGGGACGGTGCAGGTCAAGGTAGCGTTGCACGACGTTCCGGACGCAATGGAGCTGGGCTCGCCGGTCACGGCCACTGGCAATGTTCATGGAAAACCAAGTATCGAACTGCCTTGGTCGGCCTTGACCAAGGCGTTGCATGATCCAGCTGTCTGGCTGGTAGGGGATGACAACAAAGTCAGATTGCAGCAGGTCAAGATCGGTCGTTATCTCACCGGCAAGGTGGTGATCGGGGAAGGGCTCAAAGGCGGTGAAATGGTGGTGGTGGCAGGCGGGCAGCTACTCAATCCGGGCATGCAGGTGGAAATCGCGCCCTTTGAGGATATTGGGGTGGCTCAATGAAGACACTCACATTGGCGTTTTGCAGCGTGGTGTTGTTGACAGGGTGTGGCAAGGAAACCGCCGAGCCAGATCCGATTCGTCCGGTGCTGTCGCTGATCGTCGAGCCTCAAGTTCAAGCCGATCTTGGGCGATTTGCTGGCAGTATTCAGGCACGCTTCGAAAGCACCTTGGGCTTTCGCGTTGGCGGGCGTATTGCGCGGCGCTGGGTCGATGTCGGCAGTCAGGTGAAGGCAGGCGATACACTGGCCAGCCTTGATCCGGCCGATCAGCGTAACCAGCTACGGGCAGCCGAGGGTGATCTGGCGAAGGCCCAGGCGCAATGGATAAATGCTCAGGCTGATGCACGCCGGCAGCAACAGCTATTTGATCGCGGCGTGGGTGCGCAGGCACAACTCGATAGCGCGATGACCGATATGAAAACCACAGGCGCTACCCTGGAGCAAGCGCGAGCTGCTGTCGATCAGGCGCGTGATCAACTCGGTTACACCGAGTTGCGATCCGATCATGCGGCGGTGGTCACCGATTGGCAGGCGGAAGCCGGGCAGACCGTCAGTGCCGGCCAGGCGGTTGTCACCTTGGCTCGCCCGGATATCAAGGAGGCGGTTATCGACCTGCCGACCTACCTGGCCGAACAGCTATCTGGTGATTTGAAATTTGTCGTCGCTTCGCAACTTGACCCCGACATCAGCACCACCGCGACGTTGCGTGAACTTGAGCCGCAGGCGGATGCCGCCACGCGAACGCGCCGAGCGCGACTGACCTTGGCCACCACTCCGGATGCTTTTTATCTGGGTACCGCGATCAGTGTCACCTTGACATCGGCGGTATCCCCGCGGGTGGAACTGCCCGCCTCGGCGCTGCTGGAAAGCGACGGAAAAAGCCGAGTCTGGGTGGTCGATCCGCAACAGGAAACGGTCGCTATTCGTGACGTGCAGTTGCTTGAACGAACGCCGACCAGCGTCGTACTGAGTGCAGGTTTGAAGGCCGGGGATCGTGTAGTAACTGCAGGCGTCAACAGCCTCAAGCCCGGTCAGAAAGTATTAGTCGATGAGGACAGTCCACGATGAAAGGAAGCTTCAACCTGTCGGAGTGGGCGCTGAAGCACCAATCCTTTGTTTGGTACCTGATGTTCGTCAGCTTACTGATGGGCGTATTTTCCTACATGAACCTGGGGCGGGAGGAAGATCCTTCTTTCACCATTAAAACCATGGTGATTCAGACGCGTTGGCCTGGGGCAACGCAGGATGAAACCCTCAACCAGATCACCGACCGTATCGAGAAAAAACTCGAGGAACTGGACTCACTCGACTATGTAAAGAGTTACACCCGTCCGGGTGAATCGACCGTCTACGTGAACCTGCTCGATACCACTCCTTCCAAAGCGATCCCCGAGATCTGGTATCAGGTACGCAAGAAGATTCAGGATATTCGTGGCGAGTTTCCCCAAGGTATCCAGGGGCCTGGATTCAACGACGAGTTCGGTGACGTCTACGGGTCGATCTACGCATTTACCGCCGATGGTTTGACCATGCGCCAACTGCGCGACTACGTCGAGCAGGTGCGAGCAGTGATCCGCGAAGTGCCAGGCTTGGGTAAGGTCGAGATGATCGGTACCCAGGACGAAGTGCTGTTCCTGAATTTCTCCACGCGCAAGCTGGCCTCCTTTGGCATTGACCAGCGCCAGGTGTTGCAGGCGTTGCAGAGCCAGAACGCGGTAACGCCGGCCGGGGTGATCGAGGCTGGACCTGAACGCGTGTCGGTCCGTACGTCCGGGCAGTTCGCTTCGGAAAAGGATCTTGAAGCGGTCAATCTGCGTATCAATGACCGCTTCTTCCGTTTGGCGGACATCGCCGAAATCGAGCGCGGCTACGTTGATCCGCCGTCGCCGCAGTTTCGTTTCAATGGTCAGCCTGCCATAGGTCTGGGCATCGGCATGAAAGCCGGTGGCAACATCCAGGCGTTTGGTGCCGACCTGCACAAAACCATGAACCAGGTGATTTCCGAACTACCGGTAGGCGTCGGGGTGCATACCGTATCCGACCAGGCGGTGGTGGTGGAAGAAGCCGTAGGTGGCTTCACCAGTGCCCTGTTCGAGGCGGTCATCATCGTTCTGGTGGTGAGCTTCATCAGCCTGGGCCTGCGCGCCGGTCTGGTGGTGGCGTGCTCGATTCCATTGGTGCTGGCGATGGTGTTCATCTTCATGGAGTACAGCGGCATCACCATGCAGCGGATCTCGTTGGGGGCGTTGATCATCGCCCTAGGGCTGTTGGTAGACGATGCGATGATCACGGTGGAGGTAATGGTAACGCGCCTGGAAATGGGCGAGACCAAGGAGCAGGCAGCAACCTTTGCCTACACCTCGACGGCCTTTCCGATGCTCACGGGCACCCTGGTGACAGTCGCAGGTTTTATGCCGATTGGTCTCAATGCCAGTTCTGCAGGTGAGTACACCTTCACACTCTTTGCGGTGATCGCTGTTGCGTTGCTGGTGTCCTGGGTTGTGGCAGTGGTGTTCGCGCCGGTACTGGGAGTGCATATCCTCAGCGCCAAGGTCAAACCGCACAACGAGGAAACCGGCCGCGTCGGCAGGGCATTCGAACACAGCTTGCTGTGGTGCATGCGCCATCGCTGGCTGACTATCATCGGCACCATCCTGATCTTTCTGCTGGCGCTGTTTTGCATGCGATTCGTGCAGAACCAGTTTTTCCCCGCTTCGGACCGCCCTGAAATTCTTGTCGACCTCAACCTGCCGCAGAACGCCTCTATCGAGGAGACCCGCAAAGCGGTGGATAAGCTGGAGGCCACGCTCAAGGGTGATCCGGACATCGAGCGCTGGAGCACTTACATCGGCCAGGGTGCGATTCGTTTCTACCTGCCATTGGACCAGCAACTGCAGAACCCCTACTACGCGCAGCTGGTCATCGTCAGTAAGAGCTTCGAGTCCCGCGAAATACTCATCAAGCGCTTGAAGGAACGGTTGCGTGAAGACTTCGTCGGCATTGGCAGCACAGTGCAGTCACTGGAAATGGGTCCTCCTGTCGGGTTGCCAATCCAGTATCGGGTAATGGGCAAGGACATCGACGAGGTGCGTAAACACGCCATCGCCTTGGCGACCCTGCTCGACAGCAATGACAACATCGGCCAGATCATTTACGACTGGAACGAGCCTGGCAAAGTCCTGCGAGTCGACATCGCCCAGGACAAGGCACGGCAGCTTGGCCTGTCGTCCGAGGACGTGGCCAACGTGATGAACAGCATTGTCAGCGGCACGACCATCACCCAGGTAAATGACAACATCTACCTGATCGACGTTATTGCGCGCGCCGTAGGCAGTGAACGTAGCTCGCCGCAAACGCTGCAAAACCTGCAGATCGTCACCCCCAACGGTACGTCAATTCCCTTGCTGGCATTCGCTACAGTGCGCTACGAGCTGGAACAGCCGCTGGTCTGGCGCCGCGATCGCAAGCCGACCATTACCATCAAGGCTGCCGTGCGCGGTGACATTCAGCCGACCGACCTGGTAAGAGAGCTCAAACCGCAGATCGACGATTTTGCCAGCAAGTTGCCGGCTGGGTACAAAATCGAAACCGGCGGTACCGTGGAGGCGAGTGGCAAGGCCCAGGGCCCGATTGCCAAAGTGCTACCGCTGATGCTGTTCCTGATGGGCACGTTCCTGATGATTCAGTTGCACAGCGTGCAGAAGCTATTCCTGGTCGCGAGCGTGGCACCGCTGGGCTTGATCGGTGTGGTTCTGGCCCTGGTTCCAACAGGTACACCGATGGGCTTTGTGGCAATTCTGGGGATTCTTGCGCTGATCGGCATCATCATTCGTAACTCGGTGATTCTGGTGACCCAGATCGACGAGTACGAAGGCCAGGGCTTCACGCCGTGGGCTGCGGTTCAGGAAGCTACCAACCACCGCCGTCGGCCGATTCTGTTGACGGCCGCAGCGGCGAGTCTGGGCATGATCCCCATTGCACGTGAAGTGTTCTGGGGCCCCATGGCCTACGCGATGATTGGCGGGATCATCATTGCCACCTTGCTGACATTGCTGTTCCTCCCGGCCTTGTATGTGGCCTGGTACAAGATCAAGGAGCCGCAGAACGCAGAGGGATAAGGCCATTGCAGAGCATCCCCGTCCGCTTCCCGGGGCGGGCAAAGGGAGCGGGAATTGGAATAAAAAAACCGGCGCACAGGGCGCCGGTTTTTTTGTGTTGGCGTTTCGACTTACAAGCCGTCGAGCATTGCCTTGTTGCGAACTGCACCCTTGTCGGCGCTGGTGGCTAGCAGGGCGTAGGCTTTCAGTGCGGTAGTTACTTTACGTGGACGCACTTCCACTGGCTTCCAGCCTTTCTTGTCTTGTTCTACGCGACGTGCAGCCAGCTCTTCATCGCTAACCAGCAGGTTGATCGAACGGTTGGGGATGTCGATCAGTACCTTGTCGCCATCCTGAACCAGACCAATAGCGCCGCCGGCAGCTGCTTCAGGGGAAGCGTGGCCGATGGACAGGCCCGAGGTGCCACCAGAGAAGCGGCCATCGGTCAGCAAGGCACAGGCTTTACCCAGGCCCTTGGATTTCAGGTAGGAGGTCGGGTAGAGCATTTCCTGCATGCCCGGGCCACCTTTCGGACCTTCGTAGCGAATGATGACGATATCGCCTTCCTTCACTTCGTCGGCAAGAATGCCGCGCACGGCGCTGTCCTGGCTTTCGAAGATTTTCGCGTTGCCTTCGAAGACATGAATCGACTCGTCGACGCCGGCAGTTTTCACTACGCAGCCGTCCAGAGCGATGTTGCCGTACAAGACGGCCAGGCCGCCTTCTTGCGAGTAGGCGTGTTCGACACTGCGGATGCAGCCGTTCTCACGGTCATCATCCAGGCTTTCCCAGCGTGTCGACTGGCTGAAAGCGGTCTGGGTCGGAATACCGGCCGGGCCAGCTTTGAAGAAGTGGTGTACGGCTTCGTCGCTGGTCTGGGTGATGTCCCACTTGGCGATGGCTTCTTCCATGCTCGGGCTGTGCACGGTCGGCAGGTCGGTGTGCAGCAGACCGCCACGGGCCAGCGAGCCGAGGATGCTGAAGATGCCGCCGGCGCGGTGGACGTCTTCCATGTGGTACTTCTGGATATTCGGCGCGACCTTGCACAGTTGCGGCACTTTGCGCGACAGGCGATCGATATCGCGCAGGTCGAAATCGATCTCCGCTTCCTGGGCGGCAGCCAGCAAGTGCAGGATGGTGTTGGTCGAGCCACCCATGGCGATGTCGAGCATCATGGCGTTCTCGAACGCCTTGAAGTTGGCGATATTGCGTGGCAGTACGCTCTGGTCGTTTTCGCCGTAGTAGCGTTTGCACAGCTCGACGATGGTGCGCCCGGCTTGCAGGAACAGCTGTTCGCGGTCGCTGTGGGTCGCCAGGGTCGAACCGTTGCCGGGCAGGGCCAGGCCCAGCGCTTCGGTCAGGCAGTTCATCGAGTTGGCGGTGAACATGCCGGAGCAGGAACCACAGGTTGGGCAGGCGCTGCGCTCGTATTCGGCGACTTTTTCATCGGAGGCGGTCGAATCGGCGGCGATGACCATGGCGTCGACCAGATCCAGGCCGTGGCTGGCCAGTTTGGTCTTGCCGGCTTCCATCGGTCCACCGGAAACGAAAATCACCGGAATGTTCAGGCGCAGGGCGGCCATCAACATACCAGGGGTGATCTTGTCGCAGTTGGAGATACATACAATGGCGTCGGCGCAATGAGCGTTGACCATGTATTCGACCGAGTCGGCGATGATTTCTCGGCTAGGCAGGGAATAGAGCATGCCGTCGTGGCCCATGGCGATGCCATCGTCCACCGCAATGGTGTTGAACTCTTTGGCTACACCACCGGCACGTTCGATCTCACGGGCGACCAGTTGACCCAGGTCCTTCAGGTGCACATGCCCCGGGACGAACTGAGTGAACGAGTTGGCGATGGCGATGATCGGCTTTTTAAAATCTTCGTCTTTCATCCCAGTGGCGCGCCACAAGGCGCGTGCGCCGGCCATGTTGCGACCGTGGGTGGACGTTTTCGAGCGGTAATCAGGCATGAAGCACTCCTGGCGGCTAATCAGGTAACAAAAAGGGGAGTGAGCTTCTCTTGTCCTTTGCACCGAAGGCATGTGGCCGCTGGTACGGATGAAGCCGAGATCGCCGCGGGATCGCCGTGCGCTCGGCCAGAGCTCATAAACCCGCCGGGATGACTGGCGATGAATAGCTCGATTCTACACCGCTGGCGCCGCGAAGGAATGGTGATGTAGAGGGTTGGTGGCGATCAGCACCGACATCGACCCGTCATCGGTCTGTCAGACCTTTTGTAAGAGCTTTCTGAATCGTTGAGAAAGCCCCTGAAAGCGGCTGTTTCCCCCAGTCGAACTGGCTATCATCGCTGCGCCGCATGTGCGGCTTACGAGACGACACCCTTAATGGACCTTCCCAGTTTCAGTTCATCGCGAACCTACATTCTGGCACTGAACACAGTGGCGCCAGGGCTGCCCGTCAGCTGACCGATATTCCTTGCGGTCGGCCTCCAGGCACCTGCGCTGCTGCCTGGAGATCGAAATGACATTTATTCACGAATTAAACCGTACCGCCCCGGCATCGTCCAAGGCTCAAGCGCAGACTCATCGCGCAGCCGTCGAGGAGGCAACCGAGGATTTCCACAAGGGCGCCTTGATCTCTACCCCGTTGGGTAACCTGAAGACAGCCACGATTGGCCTGTTGTATCGCAAGCGCGTGTTCTGGCTGGTTCTACTGGTGTTTGGCAACCTGTTTTCCGGGGCTGGAATCGCCATTTTTGAAGAAACCATCGCTGCACATATCGTCCTGGTGTTCTTTCTGCCGTTGCTGGTCGACAGCGGCGGCAATGCCGGGGCCCAGTCGGCAACGTTGATGGTCCGCGCCTTGGCTACAGGTGAAGTGGTCATGCGTGACTGGTTGAGTTTGCTCGGTCGCGAGTGCGGGGTCGCCTTGGCATTGGGATGTACCATGGCCATCGCCGTGGCGTCGCTTGGGGCGTTGCGTGGCGGCCGGGATATCGCGCTGATCGTGGCCAGCAGCATGTTGGTAATAGTGTTGCTTGGCAGCCTGATCGGTATGAGCCTGCCGTTCCTGCTAAGCCGTATCAAGCTCGACCCGGCCACGGCCAGCGGGCCTTTGGTGACATCGATTGCCGATGCCGCTGGGGTGCTGGTGTACTTCGGGATCGCTTCGCAGGTGCTGGATATCTAACCACGCTGGCGACTGTGTTGTGCAGACACGCCCGTTAGCAGCGCGCTTGCCCCGCGATGCGATGTAAATCAATGCTCGCGATCGCAGGGCAAGCTTCACCCGCTTAGCTGTTAGGCAGCAATCGACAGGTAATGCTCTTGATGTAGCGGGTTTCCGGGATCGCTGGGTGTACCGGGTGATCCGGGCCTTGACCGCCGCGCTCGAGCAGCTGGATGTTACGATCCAGATGGCGGGCGCTGGTCAGCAGAATATTCTGCAAATCGTCCTCGGGCAGGTGCATCGAGCACGATGCGCTGACCAGAATGCCGTCCTTGGTCAGCAGGCGCATGGCCTGTTCGTTCAGACGACGGTATGCACCTTCACCGTTTTTCAGGTCTTTCTTGCGTTTGATGAAGGCGGGTGGGTCGGCAACGATCACGTCGAAACGCTCTTCCGAGGCCTTGAGCTCTCTCAGGGCTTCGAATACGTCGCCTTCAATGCAAGTCAGCTTCTCGGCAATGCCGTTAAGTGCTGCGTTGCGTTCAACGCCGTCCAGTGCGAAGCCCGAAGCGTCTACGCAGAACACTTCGCTGGCGCCGAAGGCACCGGCCTGAACGCCCCAGCCACCGATGTAGCTGAACAGATCGAGAACGCGCTTGCCTTGAACGTACGGCGCCAGGCGCGCACGGTTCATGCGGTGGTCGTAGAACCAGCCGGTCTTTTGGCCTTCCATGACCGGAGCTTCGAACTTGACGCCGTTCTCTTCCAGGGCAACCCACTCCGGCACCAGGCCGAACACGGTCTCCACGTAACGATTCAAGCCCTCGGCATCGCGTGCGGCCGAGTCGTTCTTGAACAGGATGCCGCTAGGCTTGAGCACCTGGACCAGCGCAGCGATAACGTCGTCCTTATGCTGCTCCATGGTGGCCGAGGCCAACTGCACAACGACGATATCGCCGAAACGATCCACTACCAGCCCCGGCAGCAGATCGGAATCACCGTACACCAGGCGGTAGAACGGCTTGTCGAACAGGCGTTCACGCAGTGACAGGGCGACGTTGATGCGGTGCACCAGTAGCGATTTGTCCAGCGCCAACTTTGCGTCACGCGACAGCAAGCGGGCACAGATAAGGTTGTTCGGGCTCATGGCGACGACGCCCAGGGCCTTGCCACCTGCGGTTTCCAGGATAGCCTGGTCGCCGGCCTTGAAGCCATGCAGCGGGGTCGCGGCGACGTCGATTTCGTTGCTGTAGACCCATAGGTGGCCGGCGCGCAGGCGGCGATCGGCATTGGCTTTGAGACGAAGGCTGGGCAGGGACATGACGTCGCTCCGGGAAAAAAGAGCGGGAGTATAACCCGATGCCTGGCGCGCCGATGTGAATAGCGACAAATTGCTACATGGCAGAGGCCTTGCTTGCTCCCCTGGCCGGGATGATCGGGTTAGAATCGCCGCTCAGTCCCGAGTGTGTACATATGTCCCAGGAACTCTCCGCCGAACAGATCCAGCACGCCTTGCAAGGCATCAGCGTACCGCCGCAGCCACAGATCATGGTCGATCTGCAGTTCGAGCAATATATGCCTGATCCCGACCTTGAGGTGATCGCCAAGCTGATTTCTCAAGACCCCGGTCTGTCGGGTGCTCTGCTCAAACTGGTGAACTCGCCTTACTACGGGCTGACCAACAAGATTGCCTCGATACAGCGTGCAGTGAATTTGCTCGGTAGCCGTTCGATCATCAACCTGATCAACGCCCAATCGATCAAGGGCGAAATGAGTGACGACACTATCGTTACGCTCAACCGTTTCTGGGATACCGCTCAGGATGTGGCGATGACCTGCCTGACCCTGGCCAAGCGCATCGGCTCCCAGGCGGTGGACGAAGCCTACGCCTTGGGCTTGTTCCATGACTGCGGTGTGCCGCTGATGCTCAAGCGTTTCCCCGATTACATGGGCGTGCTTGAAGATGCCTACGCCAGTGCCGGCCCTGACAAACGGGTGGTCGATACCGAGAACCAGGTGTTCAACACCAACCATGCAGTGGTGGGTTACTACACAGCCAAGTCCTGGCGCCTGCCCGAGCATTTGAGCAATGCCATCGCAAATCACCACAACGCCCTCGCAGTGTTCAGCGATGATTCGGCGCGCAGCAGCCAATTGAAAAACCTGCTGGCGATTCTCAAGATGGCCGAGCACATCTGCTCCTCGTACCGGGTATTGGGCAACCAGAGTGTCGATCACGAGTGGCAGGCCATTGGGCACTTGGTGCTCGACTACGTGGGGCTCTCGGAGTACGACTTCGAGAACCTCAAACAGACCATTCGCGAATTGGGCAGCCACTGACACATGCCGGAACTACCAGAAGTCGAAACTACCCGGCGCGGTATTGCGCCTTACCTGGAAGGCCAGCGCGTCAGCCGGGTAGTCGTGCGTGACCGGCGTTTACGCTGGCCGATTCCCGAGGATCTCGACATTCGCTTGTCCGGGCAGCGTTTCGTCAAGGTCGAGCGCCGCGCCAAGTACTTGCTGCTAAATGCCGAAGTCGGAACGCTGATCAGTCACCTGGGCATGTCCGGCAATTTGCGTCTAATCGAGATCGGCCTGCCTGCCGGCAAGCATGAGCATGTGGACATTGAGTTGGAGTCGGGTCTGGCCTTGCGCTACACCGATCCCCGCCGTTTCGGTGCCATGCTCTGGAGTCTGGATCCGCTCAATCATGAATTGCTGATCAAGCTCGGACCGGAGCCGTTGACCGATCTGTTTGACGGTGAGCGACTGTTTCAGCTGTCGCGCGGCAAGTCCATGGCGGTCAAGCCGTTCATCATGGATAACGCGGTGGTGGTTGGGGTTGGCAACATATATGCGACCGAGGCGTTGTTTGCGGCGGGCGTCGATCCGCGTCGCGCCGCGGGCAGCATTTCACGGGCGCGGTACTTGAAGCTGGCTATCGAGATCAAACGCATTTTGGCCTGTGCGATCGAGCGCGGTGGCACCACCTTGCGCGACTTTGTCGGCGGTGATGGCCAGCCGGGCTACTTCCAGCAGGAGCTGTTTGTCTACGGTCGCCGGGAAGAACCGTGCAAGGTTTGTGGCAGCATCCTGCGCGAGGTCAAACTGGGCCAGCGCGCGAGCGTTTTTTGCCCGCGCTGTCAGAAGTGAAGGCGCTCAGCGGGGGCTGAGCACTTCTGCGCGGCCTACGCCGCGGGGGTCGCTGGCGGCTTCCAGCGTTTGCTTGGCCTTGTCCCAGAACAACACTTGCTGGTTGCCGTATGTGCGGCCCAGATCCTTGAGCTGGTAGCCACGGGCCTGCAGTTGGTGTTGCTGTTCGGCGCTGAAGGCCCCCGGTTCGAGCTCTACGACATCCGGTAGATACTGGTGGTGGTAGCGTGGCACGGCGGGCCAACTGGCGACCGGCTTACCTTCGAGGAAACCAAGCATCGACAACAGCACCATGCTGGGAATCCGGCTGCCGCCTGGCGTGCCAAAGGCAGCGAACTGCGTCGGGCTCTCGATGAAGGTTGGGCTCATGCTCGATAGCGGCCGTTTGCCGGCGGCTACGGCATTGGCTTGACTGCCCGCCAGCCCGTAGCTGTTGCTGCCGTGAGGGTCGGCGGCGAAGTCGTCCATTTCGTTATTCAGTACCACCCCGGTGCCGGGTGCGCTGAAAGCTGCACCGAACGGCAGGTTCACCGACAGCGTCGCGGCGACGGCGTTACCATCGGCATCGATCACTGCAAAGTGCGTGGTGTGATCGCCTTCGCGCCAAGGCGGCGACGGCGGCAGACTGCTGCTGGGCGTAGCCTGGTAGACGTCAATGCTGTCTGCAAGGCCGGTCAAGTAGTTGCGCGACAGCAACTGCGCTACCGGGTTGTGCACGTAATCCGGATCGCCAAGCAGGCCACGGTCGCGGTAAGCCCTGCGCAACACTTCCAGCACGTAATGGCTGCGTTGTACCGGCTCGGCGCTTTGCCAGGGGAGGCGTTGGAGCATCGCCAGACTCTGGGCCAGGGCCACGCCACCGGCGGAGGGTGGTGGGGCGCTGATCAGCTCGCGCTGGTCGGCCAACGGGTAGCGCAATGGCTCGCGCTTGGCCGTGCGATAGTTGGCCAGGTCGTCCAGGCTCCAGATTCCGCCCGCGCCCTGCACACCTTGAACCATGGCCTGGGCAGTAGGGCCCGCGTAGAACCCATCGCGGCCCTGTTCGGCCAGTCGTTGCAGGGTGATCGCCAGTTCGGGTTGGCGGATCTTTGCACCCAGCTCGGGTACTTCACCGTTCGTGAGAAACAGACGGGCGCTCTCTGGGTCGTCACGCAGTGCGCTCAAGCGCATCTTGGCCCGATCCCGGTAGATACGATCGACGGCAAAGCCCTGGTTGGCCAGGCGAATAGCCGGGGCGAGGGTGCTTCTTAGCGGCAGCTTGCCGTAATGCGCTGCAAGATCGGCTAGTGCCGCTGGCAAGCCGGGGATCGCCGCCGCCAAAGGACCATTGATGGACAAGCCGGGCTGAACCTTGCCGTCCCGCAAATACATGGCTTCGCTGGCCTTGGCGGGCGCGCGCTCGCGCGCGTCGATAAAGGCGTAGCGAACCGGTGTGTCACTTTCACGTAGGAGGAAGAACCCTCCGCCGCCAAGTCCGGAGCCGTAAGGTTCGACGACTGCCAGGGCTGCACTGAGGGCAATGGCTGCATCGAACGCGTTGCCACCCTGCTGGAGGATTTCTCGGGCAGCGGCAGTGGCTTCTGTGTGCGGACTGGCGATCGCGGGACGCCCCGGGCCTTGGGCCTGGGCACCGACAGCCCCTAGCGCGAGGGTGGCGCCAAGAACTAACGGGAGGAACCGGGCGACGAACGGCATCAGGCCTTGCCGGTGATCTTGCGGTATTTGGCCATCAGTTCGTCTTCGGTCTCTGGATGCGCTTCATCCAGCGGGATGCAATCGACCGGGCAAACCTGCTGGCACTGCGGTTCGTCGTAGTGACCGACACACTGCGTGCACAGATTCGGGTCAATCACGTAAATCTCTTCGCCCTGGGAGATAGCGGCGTTCGGACACTCGGGTTCGCAGACGTCGCAGTTGATGCAATCGTCGGTGATGATCAGGGACATGGGGACTCCGGCCAGGGCTCAACACCCAGGCATTTGAAAACCAATGGGCACAATTGTGCCGCATTAGCGCCCGCAGTGCACGCGGGCGCCGTGGTCAAATCACCGATGTCACTTCTTGAAGCGTTCGGTCAGGGCTTCGGCCACCACGGGATGGACGAATTTAGTGATGTCGCCACCCAGAGCCGCGATCTCCCGAACCAAAGTCGAGGAAATGAACGAGTAACGCTCGGAAGGGGTGAGGAACAGGCTTTCGACATCCGGTGCCAGTTGGCGATTCATGTTCGCCAGTTGGAACTCGTACTCGAAGTCCGAAACGGCACGCAGACCGCGCAGGAATACATTGGCCTGCCTTTCCTTGGCGAAATGTGCCAACAAAGATGAGAAGCCGATGACTTCGACATTGGGCAGGTGCTTGGTAACCTCACGAGCCAGTTCCACCCGTTGTTCCAAGGGGAACAGAGGGTTTTTCTTCGGGCTGGCAGCGACCGCAATGATCACCTCGTCGAACAGCCGTGAGGCACGTTCGACCAGATCGCCATGGCCCTTGGTAATAGGGTCGAAAGTACCTGGGTACAACACTCGGTTCATCGCGTCGTCCTGGCAGGAGTGCGTTGGGGAGTCGGATGGTATCGCAGCAGTGGCAGTCGGCCAAGTCGCCTGCACATGCTGAAGGCACTATAGACAGTGAGGCCATTTGTTGTCATCTACTGGTAACCAGGCGTTCGATCAGCCCATCAGTGAGTCGGGCGGTCAGGCCGTACACCGACAATTGCGGGTTGGCTCCGATGCTGGTGGGGAACAGCGAACCGTCATGAATCGAGAGGTTGGCCAGTTGATGATGGCGTCCAAGACTGTCGCAGACAGCCTGGCGAGGGTCTTCGCCCATGGCGCAACCCCCCATCACATGGGCGCTGCCCAAGCGCGTGCGGAACAGTTCCAGGCTCAGGCCGTCGATCATTTTCCGGGCTTCTTGCAACGACTTCACGTAGCGACCGTCGCTGTGCACAGGCAGAACGGCCTCGGCACCGGCAGCAAACTGGATTTCAGCCATGCTGTGAAAGGCGCGGCGTACCCCTTCCCAGGCGTAGGGCGTGACGGCGTAATCGAGTACCGGTGAGCCATCGCCGCGCAACTGAACTTCGCCGCCGACACTTTGCGGGTGGAAACCGTCGCGCAGCAGGGCGAGCATCATGTGGGTGTTGGGGAGTTGCTCCATACGGATCGCATTTTCAGTACCCATGCCGCCGAGTAACGTGGCGGCCAGCGCGGGCTGCAGCGGTGGTACTTCAAGTTTGTAGCCGATTGGGCCGGTGACGCCATCGCGCCATTGAAAGTGATCGGAGTAGATCGACTGCGGGGCGCCGTAGAACGGATTGACCTTGTCCTTGAATAACCCTGCACTGAAATTGACCAGATGCAAGAAGGTGCGTTTGCCCAGGCGTTCATGGGGGTCCGGGGCGTCCGAGCGCAACAACAGACCAGGGCTGTTGATTCCGCCGCCGGCGAGAATGTAGTGTCGAGCTTTGACCTGAATCTTGCGCCCTGTCGGGTTGACGCAGCGGGCGTCCATGGCCAGGCATTGCAGGCCGCTGATGTGTTCACCGTCGTGGATCAGACGCTCAGCACGGGCCAGATAAAGCAGTTCGCCGCCTTTTTCCAGGGTGGCGGGAATGGACGTTACCAGCATCGACTGCTTGGCATTGACCGGGCAGCCCATGCCGCAATAACCCAGGTTCCAGCACCCGCGCACATTACGTGGAATGACTTTCCAACTGTAATCAAGGGCTTCACAGCCACGGCGTAGCACTTCGTTGTTGGCATTGGGTGGCATGGCCCACGGCGTAATGCCCAGACGTTGCTCGATACGCTCGAACCAGGGCGCAAGCTCGACACTGCTCAGGCCTTTCACACCATGCTCGCTGGCCCAATGCGCAAGCGTCGGTTCCGGTGTGCGAAAGCTTGAAGTCCAATTGATCAGGGTGGTGCCTCCTACGGCGCGGCCCTGCAGGATGGTGATTGCGCCATCCTTGCTCATGCGGCCGACACCTTCCTGGTAGAGGCTGGAGTACGCCTCGTCTTCGAGTAACTTGAAGTCGCTGCTGGTTTTGAGCGGCCCTTCCTCGATCAACAGCACCTTGAAGCCGGCGGCACTGAGCATTTCGGCACTGGTGGCGCCTCCGGCGCCGCTACCGATGATGGCGACATCGGCTTCCAGGCTCAGGTCTTGGTCCAGGCGCGAGGCGTCACGGGTTTTCCAGCCGCGGCTCATGCCGTCGCGGAACAGGTCTGGTACGGGCATCTTCAGCCTCTTGTCGTTGTCAGTTGATTCAGATCTTCGGAGGGCCTGGGTAGCCGCATCTCGCCCAGGATTGAGGTAACTCGTACCAGGCCATCTGCAACAATTGCAGCAGTGAGGCATGGCCCATACGCAGCAGATTCAGCGAGCTGTTTTCCCAGCGCTGTAAAAAGGCCTGCAGTTGTTCGGTGCTGGCGCTTTCCCATCCACCCCAGATACCCGTGAGTGGCCCGCGGGTAACTGGCAGAGCGAGTACGTCGAACAATTGCTGTGTCAGTTTGAGCATCGCCGGAGACAGGCTGGCAAGCTTGCTGTCCAGCCGGTTGAGCACTGCGTCGACGTTTTCGGCAGCGGAGGTTCCGGCAAGGACCACCGGAATCAGGCTGCGTAGAATCGGCAAGTCACCCTGGCGCAAGGTGATGAAACCGCTGGCCGGCGTTTGCGCCGAGCAGCCGCTGAGGCTTGCGCCCAGGCCGGCTGTCGCCAGGAACGCGGTGGCGCCCAGGCTGAACTTGAGCAGTCCGCGACGACTCAGGGCGGATGTTGCAGGCAGATTTATGGTCATTGTTGTTGTGCCTGGAGTTGTTGTTAGCGAATGAAGAGTTTGTATACCCACTTGATCAGCGGCTTGCTGTAGGGCGGGTAGATCAGGCGTGCGGCGTTCAAGCGTTGCTTGGCGAACACGGCCTTGGCTTTGCTGAAAGTCAGGAAGCCGTCGTGACCATGGTAGTGGCCCATGCCCGAGGGACCGACGCCGCCGAAGGGCAGGTCGTCCTGTGCAACGTGCAACAACGTGTCGTTCAGGCAGACGCCGCCAGAGTGGCTCTGCTCGAGTACCTTCTGCTGTTCGCCACGGTCATAGCCAAAGTAGTAAAGCGCCAAGGGTCGAGGGCGTTGGTTGATGTAGGAAAGCGCCTCATCAAGATGGTCGTAGGGCACCAGCGGCAGTAGTGGTCCAAAGATTTCGTCCTGCATCACGCGCATGTCGTCGTTGACCTGCTGCAGCAGGTGTGGAGGAAGGCGCCGGCCCTGACGGACTTCCTGTGGGTACAGGTCGATGATTTTCGCGCCTTTGTCACGCGCATCACTGAGATAACTCTCCAGGCGTGCCAGGTGACGGGGATTGATGATCGCGGTGTAGTCGGGGTTATCGGCCACGCTCGGGTAGAAGCGATGCACGACCTTGCGATAAGCGTCGGCAAAGTCATCCAGACGTTCACGTGGCACTAAGACGTAGTCTGGCGCCACGCAGGTCTGGCCGGCATTGAGGGTCTTGCCGAAGGCGATCCGTTCTGCCGCATCGGCCAGGGGCACGGTAGCGGAGACGATGGCCGGCGACTTTCCACCCAGTTCCAGAGTAACGGGCGTCAGGTTCTGCGCCGCTGCCAGCATGACGTGGCGGCCGACGCTGGTGGCGCCGGTGAACAGCAAGTGGTCGAAGGGCAGGCGAGAAAATGCTTCGCCGACATCGGCTTCGCCCAACACCACGGTAATCAAATCTTGGGGAAACGCAGACTCCAGCAATTGCTTGAGTAACAAGCCAGTTGCCGGTGTGGCTTCGCTGAGCTTGAGCATGACTCGATTGCCAGCAGCCAGGGCGCAGGTCAAAGGGCCCATGGCCAGAAACAGAGGGTAGTTCCACGGCACGATGATTCCCACCACACCCAAGGGCTGGTACACCACCTTGGCGCTGGCAGGCTGGAACGCCAGGCCGACCTTGCGCGGCGAGTCCTTCAGCCACTGCTTGAGATGGCGTTCGGTATGACGCAGCCCCTGGATGCTAGGCATCACTTCGGCTAGTCGCGTTTCATCGATACTACGGCCGCTAAAGTCCTCACTGATGGCTGCGGCAAGGGCATCCTGGTGCTTGAGCAGCATCTGCCGCAGGCTTTTCAGCCACTGCAGGCGCTGCGCTGCAGGTGGCATGGGGTTGCCGGCGAACGCCTGGCGCTGAACGCTGAACTGGGTGGCGAGATCATCAAGGGTGCTAGAGGGCAAAAGGCGAGCAGCGTCGGCGGTCATGCGAAAACTCCACGGCAGTGTGTTTTTCTAGAGCTTATACTCTAATACGCGCGTTTTGCGACTAGTTTTTAATGACAGGCAGGTACATCCACATTCGGATAAACCGTAAGATGGACCTAATCGATTAAAGCTCGGCATCTGGAACTGATCATGGCCCCGCGCATCAAGACCCGCGACCGCATCGTGCAGACCAGTCTGGAACTGTTCAACCAGCAGGGCGAGCGCAGCGTCAGCACCAATCACATTGCAGCGCATATGGAGATCTCTCCCGGAAATCTGTACTACCACTTCGCCAATAAGCAGGAAATCATTGCCGTGCTCTTCAGTCAGTACGAAGAGCAGGTGGAGAGCTTTTTGCGTCCACCGCAAGATCGCGTTGCCACGGTTGCCGACAAGCGTTTCTACCTCAAGGAGCTGTTAGCGGCGATGTGGGACTATCGCTTTTTGCACCGGGACCTTGAACACCTGCTCGACAGTGACAAAGAGCTGGCGGCCCGTTATCGACGTTTTTCCCAGCGCAGCTTGATCCAGGGCCAGGCAATCTACCGTGGTTTCGTGGAGGCTGGGCTTGTGGCCATGGATGCCGTGCAGATCGAGTCGCTGACACTCAATGCCTGGATTGTGCTGACCTCCTGGGTACGGTTTCTTTGTACTACCCGGGAAAGTTCGGCCTACCTCAGTGAAGACGCCTTCAAGCGAGGTATCTACCAGGTACTGGTCCTGGAGCTCGGTTTTGTTACAGCACAAGCTCGCCCTGCGGTGGACGCCTTGTGCCAGGAATTTTACGTATCGCTAAACCAGGCACTGGAGCAATAAAGCCCAGGCCCTATCCGTTCAATCGTTCAGGAGACTGTCATGCCCCTCGCGCAACTGATCACTGCCCAGCAATTGGCCGAACGCCTGGAGGCGCCGGAGCTGGTGATTCTCGATTGCCGCTTTGCCCTGGAAGATATCGACTATGGTCAGCGTAGTTATGCTGAGGGGCATATTGCCGGTGCGCATTTTGCCGACCTTGAACGCGACCTCAGTGGTCCGATCATCAAGGGCGTGACGGGTCGCCATCCATTGCCCGACCCAGAGCGCTTGGTCGAGCGTCTGCAAGACTGGGGCATCGACAACGACAGCGAAGTCGTTCTGTACGACGACGGTCCCGGTGCCTTCGCTGCGCGTGCCTGGTGGCTGCTCGCCTGGCTTGGCAAGCGTAGCGGCGTGTCGATTCTCGATGGTGGCCTCAAGGCGTGGCACGCAGCAGGGTTGCCGCTGAGCCTGGACGCACCGGTCAAACGCGAAGGTACTTTCAGAGGCGAACCTGATCCTGCAATGGTGCTTGATGCCACGCGGTTGGCACAACGCCTGGGCCAGGCCGACCTGACCCTGCTTGATGCCCGCGGTCTCCCGCGTTTTCGCGGCGAAGTGGAACCTATTGATCCTGTTGCCGGGCATATTCCCGGCGCGCAATGCGCAGCTTTCACCGACAACCTGGGCCCGGACGGTCGCTTCCTGGCTGCTGAGCAGCTCAAAAAGCGCTTTGCCGAAAAATTTGGCACGCGCGCGCCAGAGCAGCTGGTTGCCTACTGCGGTTCAGGTGTGACGGCTTGCCATAACCTGTTTGCCTTGTCGCTGGCGGGGTATCCGCTTGGAAAGTTGTATGCAGGGTCATGGAGTGAGTGGATTACCGACAACCAGCGCCCTGTAGCCACCGGGGATTAGGGTTCACAGGTCTGCCAGCCACTGCGGAATGCGTCTTTCCAGGTAATAGCCGGGATCCCGTACGCTGCCATCGACAAAGCCGACATGACCACCGCGCGAGTGCAACTCCAAGGTGGTCTTCGGCGCCAACTCTTTCGCCTCAGGCAAGCTATGGCTGAACACGAAAGGGTCATCGCTGGAATGGATTATCAACGTGGGCGTGCGGTTTTCGCCCAGGTAATAGCGGCTCGATGCCCTGCGGTAATAGTCCTTGGCGTCGATAAAGCCATTGAGTGGCGCAGTGACCTTGCCATCGAAGTCCCAGAAGGTACGCAGGTTCTCCAGCGGTCCCAGGCGATCCAGGGCTGCCAGTCCCTCCTGGTGGCCGTGGTGTTGGAAGTGACGCTGCTTATCTTTCACATACGCGAGCATGGCGCGCATGAAATGCGCCTGGTAAACCCGCGAAAAACCCAGGCCAATTCGGTCGGCGCATTGGTCCAGGCGAAACGGAACCGACACTGCCACCGCTGCCTGCACCTGGCTCGCCGAACCTACCTCACCCAGATGCTTGAGCAGCACATTACCGCCCAATGAGTAGCCGACCGCGTAGATCGGTGCCAACGGACGACTGCTGCGCAGATGCGCGATTGCTTCGGCCAGGTCTTCGCTGGCGCCAGAGTGATAGCTGCGTGCAAGAAGGTTGGGCTCACCAGAACAGCCACGCCAGTTCAAGGCCACGCTGGCCCAGCCTCGCGCCGCAAGGCAACGCTGCAAACCGATCACGTAGGGTGAGTTGGACGACCCGGTCAAACCATGGAGTAACAGTACCAGCGGCGCATCAGCGCTGTGCGGCCCATGCCAGTCGAGGTCGAGAAAGTCTCCGTCGGCCAACCAGAGCCGCTCGCGCTGACGAGACAAGACAGCCGACTTGCGCCAGAGCGGCCCCCACAATGTCTGCAGGTGTGGGTTGCCCAGCCCCCGGGCGGGCGTGAAGGGGCTGGGCGCAGATGAAGACATTGCGGCGTACTCACAAATCTTGTTACAAGTTAGTGTATGCCGGGTCCCTGAACTTCGCTGCAATCAACCCGCCGGCTGCTCGGGTAAGGGATGCTGCTCGCCTGTAGGGCCGACGCTGATCCGCACCAGCTTGTCGAGCTTGAGGTGTTTTTTCAAGGCGACGTTCAGCTCATCCAGTGTCAGTGCCTGAACGTGCGCGATGAACGCTTGGCGGTAGTCCAGTGGCAACTGATGCACGCCTATACGCATCAGAATCTGACTGAGCTGTTCATTGCTTACCGATTCTCGAAGGTAGACACCGCGCAATTTGTTCTTGGCATCGGTGAATTCTTGTTCAGTCGGGCCATTGTCGGCGTACTCCTGCAACAACTCTTCGAGCAGCGCAACGGCGCCCTCCTGGTATTTGGCTTGAACTTGAGTATTGAACACCCAGATCCCGGTGCCAGTCGGTTGCAGCAGGTGAGAGCTGGCGCTGTAGGTCAAGCCGCGTTGGGTGCGCAGTTGCTCGAAGAGTCGAGACGTTGATCCACCACCGAGTATCAGGTTAGCCAAGGTCAGTGCCGGCGCATCGGGATGATCGATACCGACCCCAGGTATGGCCAATAGCAGGAGTGATTGAGCACCGGGGTGTGCGATGTGATAGATCTCCGGCTCGAACGTTGCCGGTTTCTGCAGCGGCGGCAGGGCCGTGCCTCCAGGCAAGGCAGTGGACAGTTGGGTGGCGATATCCCGGGCCTGCTCTTGAGTGAGGTCGCCAACCAGGGTGATCAGTGCGTTTTCTGCGTTGAACGCATGTTGATGAAATGCCTGGAGGTCGGCGATTTTCAATGTTTCAAGCGTCTGCGGTGTACCAAGCTTGGGCGTGGCATAGGGGTGACCGGCATAGGTATGCGCATACAGCTGCGAGAGCGCTTTGGTCATGGCGTAATCTTTGTTTCGCGCGGACAGGCTGTTCATCTGATCTTTGATCAGTTGCAACTTGTCTTCGGCAAACTGCGGTTGACCTAATACCTCGGCTAACAACGCCACTGCCTTGGCACGGTGCGGCCCTGAGCTGAGGCTACGCACGCTCACGTAGGTGTAGTCGAGATGAACTGATTTTTGGAATTTTGCACCGATTTCGTCAAATTCCTCGGCAATCTGCAGGTCATCGCGCTGAGTTGTTCCCTCATCGAGCATGCCGGTGGTGAGCTGAGCAAGTCCTGACGCGCCATCGTCCCTAGCGCTGCCTGCGTCGAACACGACTCGCACATCGAACATTGGTAGCTTCGGGCTGCGTAGAAACAGCACCTGGCTTCCCTGGGGCGTTTGCCACGATTCGATTGGCAGCTGCAATTGCGCAGGAGAGGCGGGAGGCGTCTTCAATGACTCCAGCTCAAGGACATGGGATTGTTCCTGTGCATGGAGCACGCCGCACACCAGCGCCAGTAAGGCATATAGAAAACTGCTCGTGATTTTATTCATCTTCGGCCTCCTCGGCCTGGAAATAGGCAGCAGCGAAACGCTCGCGGGTGAAGTACGAAGCCGCGACTTGTTGAATTTTTTCCGGCGTTATCAGTGCCAACCTGGCGGCGTCAGCATCCAGTTGGGAGATCGCCAGGTCACTGCCCAGAAGGGCTGAAATGCTGGCTGCCTGACCTTCCAGATGGTCTTGAGCGAAGACCTTTTCAGCCAACAGCAAGGCTTTGGCTCGTTCAAGCTCTTGCGGCTCGGGCGGGGTCTGCTTCAAGTTGTTCAGTTCCGCCCAGATGGCTTTCTGGATCTCCGGCAGTGGGCGAGGTTGGGCGATATTGACCAAGGCGTTGATTTCAAAAAGCGTATCGCCCCTTGATATCGCTTTGTATTTGACCCGGGGAGAGGAAAGGATTGCCTGCTGACGATGCAGGCGGGTGCTGAGTCGTGCCCCCATTCCTGCTCCCAGCAGCGCTTGAATCAATCGCAAGGCCTCTACATCGTCTGCCTGTTCGGCTGTTGCGTAGGTGGGCACGTTGAAGGCCATGTTCAGCAATGGGGTGCTGGACTTATCGAGTACGGTCATTGTTCTCGGGCCTGCCGGAATCGACTGCAAGGGCCGCTTTGTCACTGGCAAGTGTTGCCGGGAGAAGCCCGCGAAGTAGTGTTCAACTTGCGCTTTGACTTCATCGAGTTGCACATCGCCAACGACAACCAAGGTGACGTTGTTGGGTGCATACCAGGTCTTATACCAGGCTTTGAGCTCCTCGTTGCTCATGCGCTCAAGGTCATTCTGCCAGCCGATCACAGGCGTGCTGTAGCTGCTGGTGTAGGCAATGGATTGCAATTGCTCTTGTGTTCTATCGGTGGGGTAACCGTCGACTTCCTCGCGGCGCTCAGATTTTACTGCTTCTATTTCGCGCTCGAATTCGGCAGCGGCGAGGGTGGCGCCCTGAAGCAGGTCAGCGTTCAGCTCCAGTGCCACAGCCAGGCGATCGCTTGGTAAGGTCTGGTAGTAGACCGTCATGTCGCGAGTGGTGTAAGCGTTCTGGCTGCCGCCCAGGCGTTCAATGATTTGCGAGAACTCTCCGGGCGCAGTCTTTGAACTGCCACGAAAGAGCATGTGTTCCAGGGCATGAGACAGTCCCGATTGGCCGGGGTATTCATGGCTAGAACCGACTTTGACGAGCATGTGGGTAGTGACCACCGGGGCTCGGCGATCTTCGCTGACGACCACTTGCAGGCCGTTATTCAGGCTGAAGGTGTGACGGACGGGCAAGTCCGCCAGGGCTTGGCCCGAGAACAGAAGCAAGCCAAGCAGGCCGCTTCCTAGGCAATAACGTCGTTCCATGACGGCGCTCCTTCTGGTTGATGACCAGAGGAACGATCAGCTACAACGAGGGGGCGCAGGGACTATTTAATTACCACACTGTTAGCGGCCCCCGTCTTCACAGGGGCCGCGAGCCAATTCAGCCACGCTGCCAGAGGGCGTAGTACACCTGTCCGGCTTTCTTCTCGCGATGCAGACGCCAGTTACCTGGCAGCCGCAGCGTAGAAGGCGGGGTTTCGCTTTCGGTGTAGATCCAGGCATTGGCAGCCAGCCACTGGCGCTCTTCAAGGAGTGCACAGGTGGTTGGCAGCAGTTCCTGGTGGAACGGTGGGTCGAGGAATACCAGATCGAAAGCAAGCTTCGGCTCGCCTTGCAGGTAGCGCTGGGCATCGCTCTGGATCACCTGGCCGCGAGGGCAGCGCAGGGTCTCCAGGTTTTGCCGCAGGCTGGCAATGGCCGCTGGATTGCTGTCCAGCGCAACAGCTTCGCCGGCTCCACGTGACAGCGCCTCGAGGTACAGGGCGCCGCTACCGGCAAAGGCGTCGAGAACCTTGGCCCCTTCGATGTGTGGCGCCAGCCAGTTGAACAGCGTTTCACGCACTCGATCGGGCGTAGGACGCAATCCTGGGGCGTCAGGAAAGCTCAGGCGGCGGCTGCGCCATTCACCGGCAATGATGCGCAGTTGGCCTTGACCGCTATGTTGCTTGGCCGTTTTTGCGGATGGACTGGCCATTAATGCTCCGGTACACCAAGCGGCTGCTCGGTGGGTTTGTCAGTGGGCGGCGGCAGGGGTTTCTGCGGCACGCTTGGTCCTGCAGTGACAATCACCATCTTGTCAGTTGCGAGGTGCTTATTGAGTGCAGCTTTGACCTGCTCCACAGTCAAGGCCTGGGACTGCTGCATGTAGTCTTCCAGCCAGGTCAACGGTAGGTCGTAGAAGCCAATGGCACCCAGTTGGCCGACGATGCTGGCGTTGCTGGCATTGGACAGCGGAAAACTGCCCGCGAGTTCACGCTTGGCATCGTCCAGCTCTTGCTGGCTCGGGCCGGTCTTGAGGTAATCGGCAAGGATATCCTGGACCAACGTGAGAGTGCCTTCGCTGAGTTCAGCGCGGGTCTGCAGGTTAATCATGAACGGGCCACGTACCTGCATCGGGCTGAACACGGAGTATACGCCGTAGGTCAGGCCGCGTTTCTCACGGACTTCGCTCATCAGACGGGTGCCAAAGGCGCCGCCACCCAGAATCTGGTTGCCCAACGACAGTGCAGCGTAGTCAGGGTCGTTGCGGTCGATACCCAATTGCGCCAGCATCAGGTGCGTCTGGTTGGACGGGAAGTCGATATGTGTAGTGCCAGGCTTTGGCTCCTCAGGCTGAGCCAGCTTGGCCAGTGCTGGCTCCTTGGGTAGGGCTGCCGAAACCTGGGAGGCAATGGCTTCGGCTTCGCTGCGACTGAGGTCGCCAACCAGGGCGATGACGGCATTGCCCGCGGCATAGGCCTTGGCATGGAATGCGCGCAGTTGCTCCAGGGTGATCGGCGTAATGCTCTTGGCAGTGCCATCACTTGGATGGGCATAGGGGTGATTGCCATACAGGTGCTCGAACAACGCAATGCTGGCCAGCTTGCCTGGGTTCTGCTTCTGGTACTCGAAGCCGGCCTGCAACTGGTTCTTAATCCGCTCCAGGGCATCCTGCGGGAAAGTAGGTTTGCCGACGACTTCAGCGAACAGCTTCAGTGCCGGTTCACGCTTATCCGCTGCGCTCAGGCTGCGCAGTGAGGCCACGGCCATGTCGCGATAGGCGCCGTTACCGAAGTCTGCCCCCAAGCCTTCGAAACCTTCGGCAATGGCGGTAACGTCCTTGCCGGAAACCCCTTCATTGAGCATGGCGTTGGTCAGGGTAGCCAGACCTGGAGCGTCTCCATCCTGGCTACTGCCGGCAGCGAAGGTCAGGCGCAGGTCGAACATTGGCAGTTCACGTGCTTCGACGAACAGCACCTTGGCACCTTCGGCAGTGTTCCAGGTCTGGATGTTCAATTGGCGACGGCTGGGCGCCTTGCCATCGAGCTCTGCCAGTGTCTGCAAGGTATTGGTTGGCTTGGCCGCCGCGCTGTTGGCAGGCTGCGCGGCATTGTCCGATTGGGCCGGCTTGGCCAGGAAGAACGCCGAGGCGCCTACCAGCACCAGGATGCCGAGGCCGATCAGGGTGTAACGGGGTGCGCTACGTTCACTCATGAGCGTTCTCCTCGGGCAGTACATGGGCAACGCTCAGGCGTTCACGGGTGAAGTAGGTGCGCGCGGCGTTCTGAATGTCGGCCGGGGTTACGCTCTTGAGTTCATCGAGTTCGCTATCAATCAGCTTCCAGGACAGGCCGACGGTCTCCAGCATGCCGATGGAAGTGGCCTGGCTGCTAATGGAGTCGCGATCGTAGACCAGTCCGGCGATGACCTGGGCGCGTACGCGCTCAAGCTCTTCGGCGGATGGCGGGGTGGTTTTAAGCTCGTCGAGCAGCTTCCAGATACCGCTTTCGACTTCGGCCAGGGTTTTTTTCTTCTGCTGATTCGGTGTGGCCGAGATCAGGAACAGGCTGTCGCCACGGGTAAACGGGTTGTAACTGGATGATGCCCCGGAGACCAACTCCTGGCCGCGCTCCAGGCGACTTGGCAGGCGAGCACTGTAGCCACCGTCAAGCAATGCCGAGATCAGGCGCAGAGCATGCACGGTACGCGGGTCCTTGGCGGTTGCCAGGCCGGGGGCGTTGAAGCCGTAGATCAGGCTCGGCAGTTGGGTGCGCACATGCAGGGTGGTCTCGCGCAAGCCAGGTTCGGCCAGTTCCAACGGCAATTTGGCCGGTGGAATTGCGCGCTTTGGGATAGCGCCGAAGAAGCGCTGGGCCAGACCTTTGACCTCATCGACCGTAACGTCGCCGACTACTACCAGGGTGGCGTTGTTCGGGGTGTACCAGGACTCGTACCAGTGGCGCAGCTCTTCGACCTTCATGCGGTCCAGGTCTGCCATCCAACCGATGGTGGGCGTGCGATAGCTGCTGGCCGGGAAGGCCATGGCGCTGAACAGCTCAAAGGCTTTCGCGTTGGGCTGATCGTCGGTGCGCAGGCGACGTTCCTCTTTGATTACCTCGATTTCGCGGCTGAACTCGTCAGCAGGCAAGCGCAGACTGCTCATGCGGTCGGCTTCCAGCTCCAGGGCTACCGGCAGGCGGTCGCGAGCCAGTACCTGGTAGTAGGCGGTGTAGTCGTCGCTGGTAAAGGCGTTCTCTTCGGCACCCAGGTCGCGCAGGATCCGTGAGGCTTCGCCCGGTCCGAGCTTCTCGCTGCCTTTGAACATCATGTGTTCCAAAGCATGGGAAAGACCCGTCTGGCCAGGGGATTCATAGGTAGAGCCCACCTTGTACCAGATCTGCGAGACCACCACCGGTGCGCGGTGGTCCTCGCGCACGACCACTTTAAGGCCGTTGTCGAGAATGAACTCATGGGTGGGTTGCGGATCGGCGGCAAAGGCCGCGAACGGCAGACAAACTGTGCTGAGCAACAGGCCAGCGGCGCGGCGGGCTAGAGCATTCATACGTTGTTTAACCTGTAGGACTGCCCGCGTGGTCTTAGCGTCAGCGGGCTAGGAGGTGCTAGGATACTGATCCGGTTGCCTGTCGACCATGCCTGTCGTGGATCTGACCTGCAGGCCACAAGACAAAATGCTGCGCATGAACGAGCCGGAATAAAAGTAGTCTGTTCTGCGTGAAAAGAATTCTCGAAGTGCCACAGTGGCGCTTCGCTACCCTGAGATAGCCGTCTTCCATGTTTGGTTCCAACGACGACAAAAAGACGCCGGCCGCGGCTGGTGAAAAGAAAGGCCTGTTCGGCTGGCTGCGCAAAAAGCCCCAGCAACCTGTTGCCGAGCAGCCACAACCTCCCGCACCGATTGAGCCGGAGCAGGTTGCAACGCCGCCAGTCGAAATTATTTCGACTCCGGTTGCAGCACCTGAGCCCGTTCAGATTGCCGCGGTCGAAGCCCCGCACGCGCCGTCCGTCGGGCTGGTCTTGCCGGTTCCTGAAGAGCCGGTAGCACTGGTCGCCGACCTGGAGCCGCATGAACCTCCCCCCATCCCGGAACGTCCGGTACAGGTGGAAGCGGCCCAGCCTGCGCCGCTGGTGGTTGAGCCTATGCCCGTGCCTGTGGTTACAGCGCCAGAACCTGTTGCGCCACCGGTAGTCCTGGCCGAGCCTGCGCCGGTAGCGCCGGTAGCGCCGGTAGCGCCGGTAGCGCCGGTAGCGCCGGTAGCGCCGGTAGCGGTTGCAGAACCTGCGCCTGTCGAAGACGTTGTTCCCGTCAGTACCGAGGAAAGCAAGGGCGGTTTCTTCGCTCGCCTCAAGCAAGGATTGTCCAAGACCAGCGCCAGCATTGGTGAGGGCATGGCCAGCCTGTTCCTGGGCAAGAAAGCGATCGATGATGATCTGCTCGACGAAATCGAGACCCGCCTGCTGACCGCAGATGTCGGTGTTGAAGCCACCTCGACAATTGTCCAGAGTCTGACCCAGAAGGTCGCGCGTAAGCAGTTGGCCGACAGCGATGCCTTGTACAAGTCGCTGCAGGGTGAACTGGCTGACCTGCTCAAACCAGTCGAGCAGCCATTGCGCATCCATTCCCAGGCCAAACCTTTTGTGATTCTGGTCGTGGGTGTCAACGGTGCCGGCAAAACCACCACCATCGGCAAGCTGGCGAAAAAGCTTCAGCTTGAAGGCAAGAAAGTCATGCTGGCAGCCGGTGACACTTTCCGTGCCGCCGCCGTCGAGCAACTGCAGGTGTGGGGCGAGCGTAACAATATTCCGGTTATTGCCCAGCACACTGGCGCCGATTCCGCTTCAGTGATCTTCGATGCTGTCCAGGCTGCGAAGGCGCGGGGTGTTGATGTGTTGATCGCCGATACCGCCGGTCGACTGCATACCAAAGACAACCTGATGGAAGAATTGAAGAAGGTCCGTCGGGTCATCGGCAAGCTCGATGCCGACGCACCTCACGAGGTCTTGCTGGTGCTCGATGCTGGCACTGGGCAAAACGCTATCAACCAGGCCAAGCACTTCAATCAGAGTGTCGAGCTCACAGGCCTGGCCCTGACCAAGCTCGACGGCACCGCCAAAGGCGGCGTCATCTTTGCCCTGGCCAAGCAGTTCGGCTTGCCGATCCGCTATATTGGCGTGGGTGAAGGTATTGACGATTTGCGCACCTTCGAAGCAGAACCCTTCGTGAAAGCACTGTTTGCCGAGCGGGAGCACCCATGATTCGATTCGAACAGGTCGCCAAGCGCTACCCCAATGGTCACGTAGGCCTGCATGAGTTGAGTTTTCGGGTGCGTCGGGGCGAATTCCTGTTCGTCACCGGTCATTCCGGCGCGGGCAAAAGTACGTTGCTGCGCCTGTTGCTGGCCATGGAGCGGCCTACCAGCGGCAAACTGTTGCTGGCCGGACAAGATCTGGGACAGATCAGTAATGCCCAGATCCCCTTCCTGCGCCGGCAAATCGGCGTAGTGTTCCAGAATCACCAACTGCTGTTCGACCGTACCGTGTTCAACAACGTTGCCTTGCCGCTACAGATCCTCGGACTGTCCAAGGTCGAAGTTGCCAAGCGCGTCGACTCGGCGCTCGAGCGCGTAGCGCTTTCGGACAAAGCCGAGTTGTATCCTGGCGATTTGTCCACCGGACAACAGCAGCGCGTTGGTATTGCCCGCGCCATTGTCCATCGCCCGGCCTTGCTGCTGGCGGATGAGCCCACCGGTAACCTCGACCCGCGCCTGGCCGCAGAGATCATGGGTGTATTTGAAGATATCAACCGCCTGGGCACCAGCGTGCTGATCGCCAGTCACGACCTGGCGCTGATTGCGCGTATGCGCCATCGCATGCTGACACTGCAACGCGGTCGCTTGATCGGCGACGGGGAGGCCGGGCAATGAGTGCGACACGCAGTCCCAAAGTTTCCGAGCGCGTGGCCCCCAAGGCCGCCGATCCGCAACCGGAAAAAAACAAACGCAGCAGCCATGACGACGATGGTCCTGACTTTCGCACTCTTCTGCATGCCTGGCTGGAAAGTCATCGCTCCAGCCTGCTCGATAGTTTGCGCCGTCTGGCCAAGCAGCCAATAGGCAGCTTTTTCACCTGCCTGGTGATGGCTGTGGCCCTGAGCTTGCCCATGGGGCTGTCGTTGCTGCTGAGCAACGTCGAGCGTCTGGGAGGATCGTGGCAGCGAGCGGCACAGATTTCCCTGTATCTCAAGTTGGATGCCAGCAGCCGCGATGGCGAAGCGCTGCGTGAGCAGATCAAGGGTTTGCCTGGCGTTGCCGAGGCCGAATACGTTAGTCGTGAAAAAGCCCTGGAAGAATTTCAACAGCAATCGGGCCTGGGCGATGCCCTGCGTGAATTGCCGGATAATCCACTTCCCGGTGTGGTTGTCGTAACCCCGGCGGAGGTCGACAAGCCAGCGCTGGAAGCCTTGCGCCAGCGCCTTGCAGAGCTCCCCAAGGTGGATGTAGCGCAACTGGATCTGGTCTGGGTCGAGCGTCTGGCGGCGATTCTGAAGCTGGGCGACCGTTTTGTGTTCGGCCTGACTGTCTTACTGGTATCGGCGCTGCTTTTGGTAATTGGTAACACAATTCGCCTGCACATCGAGAACCGCCGTACCGAAATTGAAGTCATCAAGCTGGTAGGCGGCACTGACAGCTATGTACGCCGGCCTTTCCTGTACATGGGTGCGTTGTATGGTCTGGGCGCCGGGGTGTTGGCCTGGGGCGTACTGGCATTTGGCCTGAGCTGGCTGAACGACGCGGTTATTGGCCTTTCCGGGCTTTATGGCAGTGATTTCGCCTTGGCCGGGGTTCCGCCTGCCGATGGTCTGTCGCTCTTGCTTGGAGCGGTGTTGTTAGGGTATATCGGTGCTTGGATTGCGGTCGCCCGCCATTTGCGAGAGCTTGCACCGCGATAGTGTCTTTTTGCTGCTATTGACTCTTTTCATATTCAGGGAACTTGTTTCGCGGTTCCCGGTCAATGTTGGCAGTGCCTGAGGGCACGAGTTTAGTGAGTCGGAGGTTTTTTCGTATGACCACTTCGTTGCAACCTGCCTATGCCCTGGTTCCCGGTGCAAACCTGGAGGCCTACGTGCACACAGTCAACAGCATTCCACTGCTGTCGCCTGAGCAGGAGCGTGAACTGGCCGAGAGTCTCTACTATGAGCAAAATCTAGAGGCAGCTCGGCAGATGGTGCTCGCGCACCTGCGCTTTGTCGTACATATCGCTCGCAGTTATTCGGGCTACGGGCTGGCCCAGGCTGACCTGATTCAGGAAGGCAACGTTGGCCTGATGAAAGCGGTCAAACGTTTCAATCCTGAAATGGGTGTGCGCCTGGTGTCCTTTGCTGTGCACTGGATCAAAGCCGAGATTCACGAGTTCATTCTGCGTAACTGGCGCATCGTCAAAGTCGCTACCACCAAGGCCCAGCGCAAACTGTTCTTCAACCTGCGCAGCCAGAAAAAACGCCTGGCCTGGCTGAACAACGATGAAGTTCATCGTGTTGCTGAAAGCCTGGGCGTCGAGCCACGTGAAGTGCGCGAGATGGAGAGCCGCCTGACCGGTCAGGACATGGCCTTTGACCCAGCGTCCGAAGCTGATGACGACAGTGCTTTCCAGTCGCCGGCCAATTACCTGGAAGACCATCGCTACGACCCGGCTCGTCAGTTGGAAGATGCCGACTGGAGCGACAACTCCACCAGCAATCTGCATGAAGCACTGCAGGGCCTGGATGATCGTAGCCGTGACATTCTCTATCAGCGCTGGCTGGCAGAAGAAAAGGCCACACTGCATGATCTGGCCGAGAAATACAGCGTGTCTGCCGAACGCATTCGTCAGCTGGAAAAGAATGCGATGAACAAGGTGAAAGCCTTGATCGCAATCTAAGTCGCGACAAACAAAAAGCCCCGAAGTGTCGGGGCTTTTTTTAGGCATCACGGATTTTCGTGGCTAGATGGGGCAGGGCTGGGTTGTGCACTGCAAATGTATGCTTATCCCGTTACGGCATCATCAAGAGTTACGGCCACCTCCTCTTCGGTACGCCCCCAGGTCAGACAATTAATCGATGTTGCAGGTGAGCTGCAGGATATGGTCGTGTTCGTGAATGGTTCTGTTAGCGAGCACTTCAATCGCCGCCACCTGTTCGCTGGTCAGGTTGTATCCTTCATCCCCTCGCTGGGGCGCTGTCCACCCCATGATTGCCGCTAGCTGTGGATCGCATCCGTCAGGCAGCGCGATTTCATAAGCTAGTTGTTCGGTCTCTCTATCGAATGCTTCGATGATGTATTTCAAGGTTCCACCTCGCGTGCATTGCCCGAAAGTCCTTGGGCAACTTCATATAGGCGCCGAGAGATTGTCATACCGAACCGGCAATCCGTGAAAACCCTTTTTTATGGTGCCGGGCCATTCACGCGACAACGCCGGTCTATAATCGCGCCACGTTGGCCCCGCCACTCTTTCCGCCACCCATGTCGAGACTGTTATGACCATTTCCTTGTATGCCGCTTCTGTTCCTGTTTTCAAGCAAATGCTCAACGCCTTGAGTGAGGTTCTGAACAAGGCCGAAGCTCACGCTACGGCTAAAAACATTGATCCGAGCGTCTTCCTGCAGGCTCGCCTTTATCCGGATATGTTTCCACTGGTTCGCCAGGTGCAGATCGCGGTTGATTTCGCCAAGGGTGTATCGGCACGCCTGGCTGAGGTCGAGTTGCCGAAATACGATGACAGCGAAACCACCTTTGCTGAGTTGCAAGCACTGATCAGTAAGGTTCTGGCTTTCCTGGACGGCGTTGCGCCAGCGCAGATCGATGGCAAGGAAGGTATTGAAATCGTGACCCGTCCGGGTACGCCGAAAGAGAAGCGCTTCACTGGCCAGGCCTATTTGCTGACCTACGGTCTGCCGCAGTTCTTCTTCCATGTCACCACCACTTACGCAATCCTGCGTCACAATGGTGTGGAAGTGGGCAAGCGTGATTACATGGGCGCGTTCTAAGGCATTTACCCCGTAATCGGCAAATAATGAAAACCCGGCAAAGTGTGCGCTTTGCCGGGTTTTTTATTGCTTCCAGGGCGCCTTGCGCGGGCTTTCCAATTGAACCAGGTAACCACTGCCACCCAACTGACGCATCTGTTGCCGAATCCAGCCGGCTCGCCGAGCCACGTAGCTGCTTGGGCGGCTAGCGCTCCAGTTCAGCGGGCTGGGTAGTACTGCTGCGAGCAGGCTGGCCTGCTGGCGGCTAAGGCGGCTGGCATCGACACCGAAATGGTGTTGCGCCGCGGCTTGGGCGCCAAACACGCCTTCGCCCCACTCAGCGCTGTTGAGATAAACCTCAAGAATTCGCTCCTTTGACCAGAGCAACTCGATCAGGGCGGTGAACCAGGCCTCCAGGCCTTTGCGCAGCCAACTGCGCCCTGACCAGAGGAATTGGTTTTTCGCCACTTGCTGGCTGAGGGTGCTGGCGCCGCGAATGCTACCGCCGCGTTCGTTGTGGGCCAGGGCTGCCTGAATGGCAATGAAATCGAAGCCCCAGTGATTGGCGAACTTCTGGTCCTCACCGGCAATGACCGCCACCTTGAGCTCGTCGGATATTCGCTCCCAAGGCTCCCAGTCGCGCTGCAGGTCGATAGGTTGGCCGTTGAACCAGGATTCGATCTTGCGTTCGACCATCAACGCAGTGCCGGGTGGAGGTATCCAGCGCAGCACCAGCACCAATAAGGCACTGCCGGCGGCGAACCAGAGCAGGGCGCGGGTAAGACGGCGGATTATGGAAGACAACATAGAGATGGCTTGGCCGAACCGATTGAGCGGGCCATTATACAGACCCTGTGATGACTAGGAGTCGCCCCATGTTGCGTAGTTTTCTTTTGCTCGCCGCGTTTTTCGGCTTCACTGGCGTCGCCTTGGGGGCATTTGCCGCTCATGGTTTGAAAGGGCGCTTGAGCAGCGAATACCTGGCGATCTTCCAGACAGGTGTAACCTATCAGTTGGTCCATGCCCTGGCGTTGTTCGGGGTTGCCGTACTGGCTACGCAGTTGCCGGGGCGCCTGGTGGGTTGGGCTGGCGGCTTGTTTACCCTGGGTATCGTACTTTTCTCGGGCAGCCTTTACCTGCTGACCCTCAGCGGGATTGGCAAACTGGGCATAATCACTCCAATCGGCGGCATGGCCTTCCTCGGTGGTTGGTTGTGCCTGGGCCTGGCAGCCTGGCGCCTGGGTTGACTCGGCGGTCCGAATCGAGACGAATGGCGATGCTTGGCCTTGGTCGCAGCACCTGATCAGGGCTAGAATGCGGGCCCCTAAAAATAATGGTGGCCGTGCGCATGCGCATTCAATTGAACGGTGAACCCTTCGAGTTGCCCGATGGCGAAAACGTCGAGGCCCTGCTGACCCGCCTGGACCTTGTCGGGCGCCGTGTCGCGGTAGAGCTCAACCTGGACATCGTGCCACGTAGCCAGCATGCAGCCACAGCGCTGCGTGAAGGCGATCAGGTCGAAGTCGTGCATGCCATCGGCGGCGGCTAGAGGCCCAGGATTACCTTGCAAGTCCCTCAACCATTCAGAGGATATCCGATGAGCAACCTTCGCAGCGACAAGCCCTTCACGCTGGCCGGCCGTACCTTTCAGTCGCGCCTGCTGGTCGGCACTGGCAAGTACCGTGACCTTGAAGAAACCCGCCTGGCCATTGAAGCCTCGGGTGCCGAGATCGTCACCGTGGCCGTGCGCCGTACCAATATCGGCCAGAACCCGGGCGAACCGAATCTGCTCGATGTGCTGCCGCCGGATCGCTACACCATTTTGCCGAACACCGCGGGTTGCTATGACGCGGTCGAGGCCGTGCGCACCTGCCGCCTGGCCCGTGAGCTGCTTGACGGCCACAACCTGGTCAAGTTGGAAGTGCTGGCCGACCAGAAAACCCTGTTCCCCAACGTCATTGAAACAATCAAGGCCGCCGAAGTGCTGGTCAAGGATGGTTTCGACGTGATGGTCTACACCAGCGACGATCCAATCATCGCCCGTCAGTTGGCTGAAATCGGTTGTATCGCTGTTATGCCGTTGGCGGGCCTGATTGGCACCGGCTTGGGCATCTGCAACCCGTACAACCTGCAGATCATCCTTGAAGAATCAAAAGTACCGGTACTGGTAGATGCCGGCGTCGGCACTGCTTCGGACGCTACAATCGCCATGGAAATGGGGTGCGAGGCGGTGCTGATGAACTCGGCCATTGCCAACGCCCAGCAACCGATCATGATGGCAGAAGCCATGAAGCACGCCATTGTCGCGGGTCGTCTGGCTTACCTGGCCGGTCGTATGCCGAAGAAACTCTATGCCAGCGCCTCGTCGCCGCTGGATGGTCTGATCAAGTAAGAGCTCCTGATGACTGAATCGCAAGAAACGCCGATCTCCACTGACGGCGAAGAGCGCCAACACCGCCGTATCAAAAGTTTCGTGATGCGCGCCGGGCGTATGACCGAGGGCCAGCAACGTGGCCTGGAGCAGGGTGGTCCACTGTTCATTCTGCCGTTGGCCGATAGCCCGGTCGACTACGACCAGGTATTTGGCCGTTCAGCGCCGCGTACCCTGGAGATTGGTTTCGGCATGGGCCATTCCTTGCTGGAAATGGCTGCTGCGGCACCGGAGCAGGATTTTATCGGTGTCGAAGTACACCGGCCAGGTGTCGGTGCGCTGCTCAATGGCGTGCTGACCCAGGGTTTGAAGAACCTGCGGGTGTATGACTGCGATGCGATCGAAGTGCTGAACAAGTGCGTGGCTGACAACAGTCTCGATCGGCTGATGCTGTTTTTCCCTGACCCATGGCACAAAAGCCGTCACCACAAGCGGCGTATCGTTCAGCCCGAGTTTGCCGAGCTGGTGCGCAGCAAGCTCAAGGTGGGCGGCGTATTCCATATGGCTACCGACTGGGAACCCTATGCTGAATACATGCTGGAAGTGATGAATGTGGCGCCGGGTTACCGCAACCTGGCAGCGGACGGCAAATGCGTAGAGCGTCCGGCTGAGCGCCCGATCACCAAGTTCGAACGCCGTGGCGAGCGACTTGGGCATGGGGTTTGGGATCTGAAGTTCGAAAAGCTGGCGTAAGCCTGTAGCGGGGCAAGGCGAATCGTCGCCCTGCCTCGCGATGCATTCAGCGTCGGTCAGCAACTACGCCAATCAATACCAGCACAACCAGCAACACCGGCGCCAACGCATAGTTGTTGAATTGCGCCAACCCGCGCACTACCCACGGCGTTGCGTAGATCAGCGCAGCACCACTGCCGATCATCACCAACAGCGCCATGAAAGGCACGCGCAAGGCACCTGCCAGGCCGCCCAGGCGTTGTTCCACCCAGCCTTTGATATCCGTGCCAAACAACACCAGCAAGCAGCCTACAAGCGCCAGTGCGATTTCCGATAGATTGCTGCGACTCCAGCGAGAAACTGTCGAGAGCAGGTCGAGTACCAAGTCCATTCGCAATCCTTAGGTCAAGAAATACTGCAGCAGGTCATTGAGAAACAACTGGCCCCGAGGGGTGGCGACCAGTCGCGTCGTTTCGACCTGCAAAAGGCCTTTTTGTTCGGCCTCGCGCCGTGCAGCGGTGAGTTGTTCCAGCGCCAGCCCAGTGCGTTGGCTGAACAGTTCGGCGTCGACCCCCTGGGTCAGGCGCAGGGCGTTCATCAGGAATTCGAAGGGTAGCTCGTCTATCGGCAGCAACTTTTCGCCAGCCTTGAAGGCTTTGGTCGGGTTGAGGTAGTCCTTGGGCAGGCGGGTCTTCCAGGTGCGCAGAATGCGTCCGTCTGGATGGCTGAGTTTGCCGTGGGCGCCGGCGCCGATGCCGATGAAGTCGCCAAAGCTCCAGTAATTGAGGTTGTGGCGCGCGGCGCGGCCGGTCTGGGCATAGGCCGACACTTCGTACTGGTTATAGCCGTGACTGGCCAGCAGGGCTTGGCCGGCTTCCTGGATGTCCCAGAGAATATCGTCTTCTGGCAGCATGGGTGGCTGGTTCCAGAACACCGTGTTGGGCTCCAGAGTCAGCTGGTACCAGGACAGGTGCGTAGGTTGCAGCGCGATAGCCTGGCGCAGGTCATTCAAGGCGTCGTCCAGCGACTGATCAGGCAGGCCGTGCATCAAGTCCAGGTTGAAATTGTCGAAGCCGGCATTGCGCGCCATATCGGCGGCGCGGATGGCTTCGTCGCCGTTGTGGATGCGGCCCAGGGCTTCAAGCTTGGCCTGTTGAAAGCTCTGGATACCAATCGACAGGCGATTGATGCCCAATTGTCGGTAGGCCTTGAACTTTTCCTGCTCGAAGGTTCCTGGGTTGGCCTCCAAGGTGATCTCGATATCGCTGGCAAATGGGATGCGTTGCTCTACCCCCGCCAGCAAACGGCCCAGCGCGCGAGCACTGAACAGGCTCGGGGTGCCGCCGCCGAAGAAGATCGAGCTGATCGACCGCCCATAGACTGCGCCTAGCTCCTGGTCCAGGTCGGCCAGCAAGGCATCGACATAAGCCTCTTCCGGTAGCTCGGGGGTAGCGGCGTGAGAGTTGAAATCGCAGTACGGGCATTTACGCACGCACCAGGGGATGTGAATGTACAGCGCCAGGGGCGGCAGGTGTGTAAGTGCCGCCCGTGGTGTTTGGGTGGTAAAGCCAGCCTCGCCCAGATGCAGTGGCTGTGCCGGCGAATGATCGATCATGCCAGGCCCAGACGTTGACGCAACAGGCTCATGGCACGGGCACGGTGGCTGATCTGGTTCTTGTCGGCGGGGCTCAGTTCGGCGCTGGAACAGTCGCGTTCCGGTACCCAGAACAGCGGGTCATAGCCAAAACCGTGCTCGCCGCTGGCTTCGGTAAGGATGCGCCCGTGCCAGAGTCCTTCGCAGAGGATCGGCAACGGATCGTCGGCATGGCGTACCAGCGCCAGGACACAGACGAACCGGGCGCCGCGTTGCTCTTGCGGTACATCCTTGAGAACGTCGAGGAGCTTGGCGTTGTTGGCTGCATCACCCTTGCCGTCGGCATAGCGTGCCGAGTAGATCCCTGGGGCGCCACCCAGGAAGTCGACGGCCAGGCCGGAGTCGTCGGCCAGCGCCGGCATGCCCGAAATGCGTGCTGCATTGCGTGCCTTGAGGATGGCATTCTCGACGAACGACAGGCCGGTCTCTTCCGGCTCGATGCTGCTGAATTCGCCAATTGAACGCAGTTGCACGGTATCACCGAGCATGGCCTGCAGTTCCTTGAGTTTGCCGGCGTTATGGCTGGCCAATACGATTTGCTGAAAATTCATCATTCGCCTGGGAAAAGCTCTTGGTTGAAACTGATGGTTTCGGTTTTGCCGCCAGTATCAACGTTGATAGTGAATGTACGGGTTTCCTGTTGGTGCACAGGATATTGGGCGATGTAATAGATCGCGCCTTGTTCGTTGATCTGTTTGAACTTCAGCGGGATCGAATTGCTGGTGAGATCCTTGACGCTGCCGCTGACCTGGGTAACCACGGGTTTGCCGGCCTTGATCACCGAAACGTTGATCACGCCCTGGTTTTTGCTACGAACCAGTTCGGCAGCCTTGGCGATGTCCGGTTGCAGGAAGGTCGAGATGAAGGTGCTGTAGTGCACCGTGGTGTCTCCGAAGACTTCCTGGCGTTCGCCCTTGATGGCGTCGGCAGCAACTGCTGTGACACTTAAGCAGGCAGTCAGAAAAAAACTCAACAAGCGACCCATGATCGTTCTCCTCCAGTGTGCGGGTTAAACCGCGACCTTATGTTGGGTAAGGCCGGGGCTGCTGACACGGTAAATGCCGATCTCCCCTAGAAGATTAGGCCATAGCTTGCTTGCCCACCCGTGGCGGTGCAAATGGTCAACGGCCAGGCGGTCGAGAACTTGTGCGCGACGTTCGCTGCACAGCGCCTCGAAATCTTCAAAGGTGCAGAAGTGGATGTTCGGCGTGTTGTACCAGGTATACGGCATGAAGTCCGAGACCGGCATGCGACCTTTGGTCGCCAGGTACCAGCGGCAGCGCCAGTGGCCGAAATTGGGAAAGGTAATGATGCACTGGCGACCCACGCGTAGCATTTCATCGAGGATCCGGTCGGGGTACTCCACGGCCTGCAGGGCCTGGGTCATGACCACGACATCGAAACTGTTGCTGGCAAAATTGCCCAGCCCTTTGTCGAGGTCCTGCTCAATGACGTTCACGCCTTTGGCGACACACTGAGCGATGTTGTCCGGGTCGATTTCCAGGCCATAACCGCTGACCTGCTTGTTGTCGCGCAGTGAAGCCAGCAGTTCACCAGTACCGCAACCGAGGTCGAGTACCCGGCTGCCGGCGGGGATCCAGTCTTGGATGATTTCCAGGTCGGCTCTCATAGGGTCCTCAGCAGACGATGCGGTTCATGTAGTTCGTGAATCCCGTGATGTAGCGCGGGGTCGGGATCAGGAAGGCATCGTGGCCATAGGGCGAGTCGATATCCAGGTAGCAGACGTTCTTGCGTGCAGCGATCAGCGCGTCGACGATCTCCCGCGAACGAGCAGGCGAGAAGCGCCAATCGGTAGTGAAGGACATCACACAGTACTGCGCCGTGACGTTGGCCAGGGCTGCCACCAGGTCGCCGCCGTGGGCAGCGGCGGGGTCGAAGTAGTCCAGCGCCTTGGTCATCAGCAGATAAGTGTTGGCATCGAAGCGGCCAGAGAACTCTTCACCCTGATAGCGCAGGTAGCTTTCGACCTGGAATTCGACACTGTGGAAGTCGTAGTTGAGCTTGTCGCTTTTGAGTTCGCGGCCGAATTTTTCACCCATGGAGTCATCGGACAGGTACGTGATGTGCCCGACCATGCGTGCGAGCATCAAGCCGCGCTTGGGGATTACGCCTTGATCCTGGAACGAGCCACCGTGGAACTCGGGGTCGGTAAGGATGGCCTGGCGGGCGACCTCGTTGAAGGCGATGTTCTGTGCCGACAGCTTCGGTGCCGAAGCGATGTCCAGGCAGTGACGTACGCGATCAGGGTAAGTGATGGTCCACTGCAGGGCTTGCATGCCGCCCAGGCTGCCGCCGATCACGGCTGCCCACTGGGTGATACCCAGGCGGTCGGCCAGGCGAGCCTGACTGTGAACCCAGTCTTGCACCGTCAGCACCGGGAAATCGGCGCCATAAGGCTTGCCAGTGGCCGGATTGATGCTGCTTGGGCCGGTGCTGCCGTTGCAGCCGCCCAGGTTGTTCAGGCTGACCACGAAAAAACGGTTGGTATCGATCGGCTTGCCTGGACCGATGCAACTGTCCCACCAGCCCGGCTTGCGATCGTCCGGGCTATGGTAGCCCGCCGCGTGGTGGTGACCGGACAACGCATGGCAGATCAACACGGCGTTGCTGGCCGAGCTGTTGAGTGTGCCGTAGGTTTCATAGATCAGTTCATAGGCGTTCAGCGAGCGGCCACAGGCCAGGGCCAAGGGCTCGTTGAACTGCGCCAGTTGCGGTGTTACCAGACCGACCGAATCTTCGGGAAAGACAGTGGACATCGACCCTGCTCACGCTTAAATGAGGCGTAAGTCTAAAGACCACTGATGTGTGCGGCAAGGAAGGAAAGCATCACGGGGCACGGCCGTTCCCAGCCTGTGGTACAGGGCTTGCCCCGTGATAGCGTTGAATCAAACCAGCAGGCGCAGAATTTCCGGCATACCGGTCATGGCGGCGAGGTTGTTGATGACCAGCATGTCGATCAGCTTGAGCGCCATGAACGCCAGGATTGGCGAGATGTCCAGGCCACCCAGGTTCGGCAGCAGGCGGCGAAATGGAGCCAGGAACGGATCGCAGATCTGATTGATCAGTTCGGCGCCAGGGTTGTGGCTACCGGGAGCGACCCAGGAAAGAATCACGCTGATGATCAGGGCGAAGAAGAAAATCTTCAAGAACAGGGCCGTAACGCCAATGATCGACCAGATCAGCAGTTGCAGCGGATTGCCGGTGGTGCCATAGGCCAGCAACAGGGTCAGGCCCATGACCAGCATTTGCACAATGATTGCCAGCAACAGCGATGACATGTCCAGGCCGAAGAGGCTCGGGATGATCCGGCGCATTGGTTTGAGCAACGGCTGGGTGGCGCGCACCGCAAATTGGCTCAGTGGGTTGTAGAAGTCAGCCCGAACCAGCTGCAGAATGAAGCGCAGCATGATGATCAGCAGGTAGAGACTACCCAGGGTTTGTACGACGTAAATGGCAGCGTTGTTCAATCCGATCATATTCGGCTCCTTAGTTGCCCAGTTGTTCGGCCATTTCAGCCGAGCGATGCGCGGCAGCGCCCAGCGCTTTTTCCACCAGCGCTTCGAATCCATCGGCCTGGAACGACTTGATTGCCGCCTCAGTGGTGCCGGCAGGGGACGTTACCCGACGACGCAACTCGGCGGCGTCGACATCACTGCTAACGGCCATGTGTGCGGCGCCCAGAGCGGTTTGCAGGGTCAGCTTGGCTGCCGTTTCGCGAGGCAATCCGAGTTTTTCGCCAGCAGCAGTCATAGCTTCGATCAGCAGGAAGAAATACGCAGGACCACTGCCGGAAACTGCGGTGACAGCGTCAAGCTGTTGCTCGGTGTCCAGCCACAGAGCAATGCCCACTGCCGACAACAGTTGTTCGGCTTGCTGGCGTTGCGCCGCCGTCACTTCGTGGGTGGCGTACAGACCACTGACACCCTGGCGTAGCAGCGCCGGCGTGTTGGGCATGCAGCGCACGATTGGCTGTGCGCCGAGCCAGTTGTTCATGCTGGCGCAGGTGATTCCAGCGGCAATGGACACAACCAGTTGTTCGGGCTTGAGGTTGGGCTTGAGCGCTTCACAGACGGCTTTCATGGCCTGCGGCTTGACGGCCAACACCACCACGTCGGCCCCTTCAATGGCCTGGGCGTTATCGGCGAACATTTCGATGCCGTGCTCGGCGTTAACTTTGGCCCGCTGCTCGGCACCCGGGTCACTGGCGCGGATCTGCGAGGCGTCCAGGCCCTGGGCGCGCAGGCCGCCGATCAGGCTGGCGGCCATGTTGCCGGCGCCGATAAAGGCAATACGAGTCTTGCTCATGTCAGGTCCTTTAGGAAATAAGTTGAAAAGGCATAGGTCAGGGCTGGCCGTAATCGCGGGCGCCGAACAATGCGGTGCCGATACGTACCCACGTCGCGCCCTGAGCGATTGCCGCTTCCAGGTCGTGGCTCATACCCATGGAGAGCGTGTCCAGATTCAGCCCGAGACTGTCTTGTAGCTCGCGAACACGTGCAAATGCCGCTTCCTGAGCTGCGCGATCGTCGGTGGGCTCGGGAATCGCCATCAGCCCGCGCAGTTGCAGGTGCGGTAATGCGGCAATGGCGGTGGCCAGTGCAGGTAGTTCTTCTGGCGAGCACCCGGATTTGCTGGCCTCGCCACTGACATTCACTTGCAGACAAATGTTCAGCGGAGCTAGGCCATCTGGGCGTTGCTCGGACAGACGTTGAGCAATTTTCAAGCGGTCCACGGAATGTACCCAGTCAAAATGCTCGGCGATTGCGCGAGTCTTGTTCGACTGAATGGGGCCGATGAAGTGCCAGGTCAAGGGCAGGTCGGTCAATTCGCCTTGTTTGTTCAAGGCTTCCTGCAAGTAGTTCTCGCCGACATCGCGAACCCCGGCGGCAAAGGCTTCACGCACGGCGGCAGCGGGTTTGGTCTTGCTCACCGCCAGCAGGCGGATGTCGGAAGGTGCGCGTCCAGCGGCCTCGGCGGCAGCGCTGATGCGTGCGGCGAGCGTGGAAAGGTTGTCTGCTATGGTGGACATTGATAGATGCCAGCGGCTCTTTGGGTCTGCGGCATTCTACCTGCTTGGCAGCCTTTGGGGAGTCTCATGGATGTGACTGAACTGTTGGCCGTAGCGACAAGGGCTGGAGCCTCGGATATTCACCTGTCGGCAGCAGAGGTACCGGCCCTTCGTGTGGATGGGCGAGTCCGTCGACTGCAACTGCCGGTATTGAGCGCTGAACAAATGCTCGAGATGCTGGCGCAGTTGATGACCAGCGCGCAGAAAAAGGATTTCGAAACACTTCTGGATATCGATTTCTCGGTCGCTGTACCCGGCCTGGCGCGTTTTCGCGTCAATGCCTTTACGCAGAGCAGAGGGCCCGCAGCAGTACTTAGGGTGATTCCGAGTGTGGTGAGCAGTCTCGCTGACCTGGGCTTGGGCAGTGTCTTTCAGCAGATTGCCGAACTGCCTGCAGGATTGGTGCTGGTCACCGGCCCTACTGGGTCGGGGAAGTCGACCACCTTGGCCGCCTTGGTGGATCACCTCAATTGTCAGCGGCAACTGCACATCATTACCCTTGAAGACCCTATCGAATTTGTTCACAGCCCTCGATGCAGCCTGATCAGCCAGCGTGAGATTGGCAGGCACAGCCTTGGCTTTGAACAAGCCTTTCGTGCCGCCCTGCGCCAGGATCCGGATGTGGTAATGCTCGGTGAGCTACGTGATGCGCAGACCATACGCCTGGCCCTGAGCGCTGCAGAAACCGGGCATCTGGTCCTGGCTACGGTGCATGCAGGCTCTGCGGCGAGAACCATTGATCGACTGGTAGACGTCTTTGCGGCGGATGAAAAGCAATTGGTGCGGGTGATGTTGGCGCAAGCGCTGCAGGCTGTGGTGTCACAGGTGCTGGTGGAAAAGGTGGGGGGCGGACGGGTAGCCACCCATGAGGTGTTGCTGGCTACCCCCGCAGTGCGCAACCTGGTGCGCGAGGGCAAGGTGGCGCAGTTGTATTCAACGATGCAAATGGGCGGGGCGTTGGGTATGCAGACCCTGGACAGTAGCCTCGAAGGTCTGCTTGCGCGTGGCTTGATCAGTGTTCAGAGCGCCCGCGCGGGGGCGCACCAATGGTTCTAGCGCTTGGCCAGGGCCAACTGCTGACTTTTCGGCAGAACACGCTTGGCAACTACATAACGGCTGCGCCAGTAAGGCTTGTTAAGTGTGTCGATGCTCACCCGCTTGCCTGTGCGTGGGGCATGGATGAAGCGGTCGTTGCCCAGGTAAATGGCAACATGATTGACCCGCCGGCTCTTGATATTGAAGAAAATCAGGTCGCCTGGCTTGAGGTCATTGCGATCGACTTTCACGCCGTGGCCCTGAGCCATGGCGTTGGAGGTGCGGGGCAGGTCGACTTCATCGATCTCGTGGAAGGCGTACTTGACCAGGCCGCTGCAATCGAAGCCTTTACTTGGGCTGCTGCCGCCCCAACGATAAGGAGTGCCCAGTACATTGACGGCGCGGCTGAGCACATCGCTGCTCTGTTGCGGCGACATTGATGCGACCGGCAGGCTTGGCTTGCTGGAGCGGGTGCTGTGGTGCACCTTGCTGCTGACGTTCTTGGTGGAACGCTCGGCGGCGGAATTTGAGGAGTACCCGGAAAAGCCGTTGGGTAAACGTTGCTCACGGTTGGTGGCGTGGGCTGCCAGTGGCAATAATAGGCAAAGGGTCAGCCATGTCTTGAAAAAAGGACGCATGGGCAGGGCTCTTGTTGGTTAGCGCGCAACTTTATAACAGCTTTTTGATCAATTTCTGATCCGTTGGTCGATTGGCGCAGTGCCATACGTCGCCCTGAAACGAAAAAGTCACATTTTTTCTTAGAAAATTTATCGATAACTCACTGAGGCTAGAAATGAACAGTTATCAGCAGGACGGGCAGTTGCACGACACTCACAGCAAGGTTATCGGTTACCTGTTGTGGATTTTCGGATTCACCGGTGCCCACCGTTTTTATTACGGCAAGCCGGTTACCGGTACTATTTGGTTCTTTACCCTGGGCTTGCTGGGCATTGGCTGGTTGATCGACCTGTTCCTGATCCCGGCGATGGATCGCGAGGCGGATCTGCGCTTTCACGCCGGTCCTCTGGACTACAGCCTGAGCTGGATTCTGCTGACTTTCCTGGGTGTATTCGGCGTGCACCGCATGTATCAGGGCAAGTGGATCACCGGCATCATCTACCTGTTCACCGGTGGGCTTTTCCTGGTGGGGGTCTTGTATGATTTCTGGACGTTGAACACCCAGGTATCGCTGGCCAACGCTCAGCGGCGTTGAAAGTAGCGGCCTTGTCGGTGTCGACAAGGCCGCTGGCGGGACTCACTGGCGGGTCTGGCGTTGCTGCAAGAGCAAGTTGCTGAAGCCGCTGCCGGCCAGTTGCTTCTGGGCTACGGTCAGTTGTTCGCGGTTGCTGAACGGTCCGACCAGCACTCGGTACCACGTTTCTTCCTTGACGGTACCGGACTCCACCTTGACCGCCTGGCCGAGCAGAATGATCTGCGCCCGAACCTTGTCGGCATCCGCCTGTTTGCGGAACGACCCGGCTTGAAGAAAGAACTGGGTCGTTGCTGCAGGCTTGATCACTGGTGGCGCGGGCGGTGGCGTTTGTCCCATCAGCGCCGCCTGTGCGCGCGCCGTATCGATCTTCGCCGCTTCCGCCGGGGTTACCGGAGGTTGCGCAGGCACCGGCGGGGTTTTCTCCGGAACCGCTTCAGGCGGCACGATCACTTCCGACTCGGGCAGCAAGGTGTAGAAGTCGTACTTGGGCTTTACCGGTTGTTGTGGGCTCGGCGCTGTCTTGTTGGCTTCGGCGGCTCTTTCGGCTTTTTGCTGTTCAGGCTTGGTCCGCTTCACCTCTTCGTTGCCTGGCTCAAGCTTCATCAGAAAAACGATGAAGGCGCCAACCGTCAGGCCAATTGCCAGCCACAACCAGCCCGGAATCGGCTGTTTGGCAGGTGCCTGGTTGCGGCTGGCGCCGCGCTTTGGTGCAGGTTTTTTCTTGGCAGCCAACTTACATACGCTCCAGGGTTTCCAGGCCGAGCAGCTCCAGACCTTGCTTGAGGGTGCGGCCAGTCAGGGCAGCCAGGCGCAGGCGGCTCTGCTGTTGTTCAGGTGTCTCGGCAGCGAGGATCGGGCAGTTCTCGTAGAAGCTGGAGAACAGGCCGGCCACGTCGTACAGATAGGCACAGAGTACGTGTGGGGTGCCTTTTTCGGCGACGTTGTTCAGGATTTCGCCGAACTGAGCCAGGCGCGCGGCAAGGTCTTGTTCCTGGGCTGCCTGCAGGACGATCTGCCCGTCTGCCTCATCGAAGCTTTTATTCAGCTTGCGGAATACGCCGGCGACGCGCGTGTAGGCATACAGCAGGTATGGCGCAGTGTTGCCCTCGAAATTGAGCATCAACTCGAAGTTGAAGCTGTAGTCGCTGGTGCGGTGCTTGGACAGGTCGGCGTACTTCACCGCGTCAATGCCCACCACTTGACCGATAGCGCGCAGTTCAGCCTCGGGCAGCTCGGGGTTCTTCTCCTTGACCAGGGCGTAGGCACGCTCTTTGGCTTCGGTGAGCAGATCGATAAGTTTTACCGTGCCGCCGTCGCGGGTCTTGAACGGACGACCATCAGCGCCGTTCATGGTGCCGAAGCCCATGTGCTCCATTTGCATCGGGTGGCCGACGAAGCCGGCCAGGCGAGCTACTTCAAACACCTGGTTGAAGTGTAGGGCCTGGCGCTGGTCGACAAAGTACAGGGCGCGGTCGGCCTTGAGTACGTTGCTGCGATAGCGCACGGCAGCCAGGTCGGTGGTGGCATACAGGTAGCCGCCATCGGCTTTCTGTACGATCACTGGCAGTGGTTCGCCCTCGGCGGTCTTGAACTCCTCAAGGAACACGCACTGGGCACCCTTGCTCTCGACCAGCAGGCCTTTGGCCTTGAGGTCGTTGACGACATTGGCCAGGTCGTCGTTATAGGCGCTTTCGCCCATGACGTCGGCCATGGTCAGCTTGACGTTGAGCAGTTCGTAGGTTTTCTGGCAGTGCGACAGCGAGATGTCCTTGAAGCGGGTCCACAGCTTCAGGCACTCCTCGTCACCCGCTTGCAGTTTGACCACCAGGCCACGGGCACGGTCGGCGAACTCTTCGGATTCGTCGAAACGTTTTTTCGCTGCGCGGTAGAAGTTTTCCAGGTCCGACAGCTCGTCGCTGGTGATCGGGTTTTCCTGAAGGTAGGCCATCAACATGCCGAACTGGGTGCCCCAGTCGCCCACGTGGTTCTGACGAATCACTGTGTCGCCCAGAAATTCCAGTACGCGCGACACGGCGTCGCCGATGATGGTCGAACGCAAGTGGCCGACGTGCATCTCTTTGGCGAGGTTCGGTGCCGACAGGTCAACCACAACCTTCTGTTGAGGGCCGGCTTTGCGCACGCCGAGTTTGCTGTCGGCGAGTGCGGCATCAAGGCGGGCAGCCAGGGCCTGGGTGTTCTGGAAGAAGTTCAGAAAGCCAGGGCCGGCAATCTCGACCTTGCTGATCTGCTCGTCGGCAGGCAGTGCGGCAATGAGTTTTTCTGCCAAGTCACGTGGCTTCATGCCGGCAGGCTTGGCCAGCATCATCGCGATGTTGCTGGCGAAGTCACCGTGCGTTTTGTCCCTGGCGTTTTCCACCTGGATCGCCGGCGTCAGCCCTTCAGGCAACACACCGTCGGTGACGAGTTGGGTGAGGGCTTGCTGGATTAGCTGGCGAATGGTGTCTTTCATGGGCTTCTCTTTCGACCGCAAGCGCGGCGGCGCTTCGATGCGCAGGTGGAAAAACTGGACATTATCCGTTGCCGGAGCGTGGTTGCCAACCTTTGAGGGTGTATCGTGCGGCTAGCCCGCTCCCACTGCGACCCTGGTCAGTACAGATCTACAGGGTCAACATCCAAAGACCAGCGCACTTGGCGCCCGGACGGCATCTGTTCCAACAGTAGCAACCAGGCGCTGATCAGTCGATGCAAAGGCGCACGTGCATTGGCCTGGAGCAATAGTTGTGCTCGAAAACGGCCCGCGCGTCGTTCCATCGGCGCAGGTACCGGGCCAAGCAGCTCGATACCTTGAAGGTTGTGTTCGATCAGCAGCTGTTCTGCAGCGCTGCATGCTTCGTCGAGAAACCCTTCGGCCTGCCCTGGCTTGTGCGCTTCAGCTCGCAGCAGCGCCAGGTGGGCAAACGGTGGCAGGCCAGCAGCACGCCGCTCGCTCAAGGCTTGTTCGGCAAAGGCGAAATAACCTTGTTCGGTCAGTTGTACTAATAGCGGGTGGTCAGCCAGGTGTGTCTGAATGATGACCTTGCCGGGCTCCTCAGCGCGTCCTGCACGCCCTGCGACCTGGACGATCAGTTGGGCCATACGCTCGCTGGCGCGAAAGTCTCCGGAGAACAACCCGCCGTCTGCGTCGAGAATTGCCACCAGGGTTACGCGCGGGAAGTGGTGCCCTTTGGCGAGCATCTGGGTGCCGACCAGGATACACGGCTGGCCGCGCTGGATCGTGGCGAACAGCTGGTTCATGGCGTCCTTGCGCGAGGTGCTGTCGCGGTCCACGCGCAAAACCGGGAAGTCAGGGAACAGAATGCTCAGGCGCTCTTCCGCTCGCTCGGTGCCCGCACCAACGGGGCGCAGGTCAACCTTGTTGCACTGAGGGCACTGGCGCGGCACTCGCTCATCGTAGCCACAGTGATGGCAGCGCAATTCATTGGAGCGCTGGTGAACGGTCATGCGCGCATCGCAGCGCGGGCACTCGGACATCCAGCCGCAATCGTGGCAGAGCAAAGTGGGCGCGAAACCGCGGCGATTGAGGAACACCAACACCTGTTGGCCGGCGGCCAGGGTCTGGCCGATAGCCTGCTGCATCGGACCGCTGATACCGCTGTCCAGCGGCCGGCTCTTGACGTCCAGGCGCAGGAAGCGCGGATGCTGGGCGCCGCCGGCGCGCTGATTGAGGCGCAGCAGGCCGTAGCGCCCGCTGTGCGCGTTGTGCAGGCTTTCCAGGGACGGTGTCGCCGAGCCGAGCAGGATCGGGATGTTCTCCTGCCGCGCGCGCACCAGGGCGAGGTCGCGGGCGTGGTAGCGCAGACCTTCTTGCTGTTTATAGGAGCCGTCGTGCTCCTCGTCGATGATGATCAGGCCGGGATGTTTCATCGGAGTGAACAGGGCCGAACGAGTCCCGATGATGATATCGGCCTCGCCGTCGCGGGCCGCAAGCCAGGCATCCAGGCGTTCGCGGTCATTGACGGCGGAGTGCAGGAGGGCGATGCGGGCGTTGAACCGCTGCTCGAAGCGCGCCAGGGTCTGTGGCCCGAGGTTGATTTCCGGAATCAGAATCAGCGCTTGTTTGCCGGCTTCCAGGGTTTCGCGTATCAGTTGCAGGTACACCTCGGTCTTACCGCTGCCGGTAACCCCGGCGAGCAGGAAGGCATGAAAACTGTCGAATCCCGAGCGTACGGCGTTGAAGGCGGCGCGCTGTTCGTCGTTCAGTGGCAGCTCAGGCTGGGCCAGCCAGTGCTCATGACGCTCCTGTGGCAAGTGGCGGCGTACTTCAACCTGTACCAGCTCTTTGGCTAGCAGCAGGTCGAGGCTGTCTTTGCTCAACATCAGTTTGCTCAACAGCGTGTGTGCGACACCGTGAGGGTGCTGTGCCAGCGTCGCCAGGGCTTCGCGCTGGCGAGGGGCGCGGGCGATACGAGGGTCATCCTGGCGTGCCCCTGGGGCCACCTGCCAGAAGCGTTCCTGGCGTGCTTCGGCGGGTTCGCCCTGGCGCAGTAGCACGGGCAAGGCCCAGCTCAGGGTGTCGCCAAGGCTGTGTTGATAGTACTGGGCTGTCCACAGGCACAGTTTGAACAGCGCCGGGGGCAGGGGCGAAACCGGGTCGAGCAGGGCGATTGCCGGTTTCAGCTTGTCGGCCGGTACTTCGCTCTTGTCGGTGACTTCGACCAGGATGCCGATCATTTCCCGGCGCCCGAAGGGCACGCGAATACGCATGCCAGGGGTTAGCGTGTGGCGCGCCATGCTTGCCGTGGCCCTGTAGTCGAACAGTCGCCGCAGCGGCGAGGGTAGGGCGAGGCGCAGAATGACGTCGGACACGCAGTGAGTTCTCTGAAGGGGTTCCAAGACCTGGCGAGCCTAGCAGACGACAGCCGGTGCAAGCGACAACTTGCGTTGACAGCATGCTCTGGTATTATTCGCCGCCTAATTACGTGCGGTATTCAACAATGGTGTTGGGTGGCGGCACGCAGTCGAGGAAGTGACCATGAAGCCAGAAATTCACCCGAATTACGAAGTAGTCGCAGTCACCTGCAGCTGCGGTAACAAGTTCGAAACTCGTTCGACCCTGTGCGCTCCACTGGGTACCGACGTATGCAACGAGTGCCACCCGTTCTACACCGGTAAGCAGAAGACTCTGGACACCGGCGGTCGCGTCAAGCGCTTCGAAGATCGCTTCGCTGCGTTCGGCAAGAAGTAAGATTGCGCGTAGCTGGCCCGCTGGGCTTGGCATCGCTGCTGAAAAAGGCGTCCCTTGTGGGCGCCTTTTTTGTGGGCGCAACTTGGCAACTGACGGCGCTGGCCTTCTGTCCGATGCCCGTCGATCCGCAGTGGGTCAGCGTGCGCCAGGTGGTCGACGGCGATACCTTGCGTCTGAAAGATGGTCGAAGCGTGCGCCTGATTGGTATCAATGCGCCGGAGATCGGTCGTAAGGGGCGAGCCAGTGAGGCCTTTGCCGAGGCCGCACGCCAACGCCTGCGGGCGCTGGTAGAGGCCAGTGGCGACCGGGTGAGCCTGGTTCCCGGCGCTGAGGCGCGCGACAAATACGGTCGCACGCTGGCGCACGTCTATGGCCACTCTGGCGACAATTTCGAGGCACAACTGCTCAGTGAAGGCCTTGGCTATCGCGTGGCGGTCGCGCCCAACGTCTCGTTGAGCGAGTGTCAGCAGCAGGCCGAGCAGGCTGCTCGTCGGGCTGGAAAAGGCCTGTGGCGCCAGTCCCCGGTGACCCCGTCGAGCCAGATCCGAAAGTCGGGCTTTGCGTTGATCAGCGGCAAGGTACGCAGTATCGAGCGCAATCGCGGCGGTATCTGGATCGAAATTGACGATTCATTGGTTCTGCAGGTGTCCTCGCGGTTGCAGCGTAACTTCCCGCCGTCCTTCCTGACTGATCTAAAAGGGCGATCCGTCGAAGTTCGCGGTTGGGTGCTGGATCGTTCCCGCAAAGGTGGCTTGAAACCCGGGCAGCGGCGCTGGATGTTGCCATTGACCGATCCAACGATGCTGGAAAGGGTCGAAAGATAAAAAATTGTCTACATTTTTTATTTCGATTGTACACATCGAAACCCTTGCGGGCCGCGGCTCTTGGCGGAAAGTCGTAGGTTAAAGGCCTTGACACAAGTGACCGACCAGTCTTGTCGGGCCTTGGCTCTTTGCGTATCCTCGGCGGTCCGTCAGAACAGTAAATAGCGGAATGCCCACCATGTCAGACCTGAAAACTGCCGCTCTCGAATATCATGCTCAGCCTCGTCCGGGGAAACTGAGCGTAGAGCTCACCAAACCTACCGCGACTGCTCGCGACCTGGCGCTGGCCTACAGCCCTGGCGTGGCCGAGCCGGTGCGCGAAATTGGTCGCGACCCGGAGCTGGCCTACAAGTACACCGGCAAGGGTAACCTGGTAGCAGTCATTTCCGACGGTACCGCCATTCTTGGCCTGGGCAACCTCGGCCCGCTGGCGTCCAAGCCTGTCATGGAAGGCAAGGGTGTTCTGTTCAAGCGTTTCGCTGGCATCGACGTATTCGACATCGAAGTCGACTCCGAAAGCCCGCAAGCCTTCATCGACACCGTAAAACGCATCTCCATCACCTTCGGTGGCATCAACCTGGAAGATATCAAGGCACCTGAGTGCTTCGAAATCGAGCGCGCCCTGATCGAACAGTGCGACATTCCGGTGTTCCACGATGACCAGCACGGCACCGCTATCGTGACCGCGGCGGGTATGATCAACGCCCTGGAAATCGCTGGCAAAACTCTGGCTGAAGCCAAGATCGTCTGCCTGGGCGCCGGTGCTGCTGCCATCTCTTGCATGAAGCTGCTGGTCAGCATGGGTGCGCAGATCGAGAACATCTTCATGGTTGACCGTACTGGCGTGATCCACGCTGGCCGTGACGACCTGAACCAGTACAAAGCGGTCTTCGCTCACGCTACCGACAAGCGTACCCTGGCTGATGCCCTGGACGGCGCTGATGTGTTCGTTGGCCTGTCCGGTCCGAACCTGCTGAGCGCTGAAGGCCTGAAGTCGATGGCGCCAAACCCAATCGTCTTCGCTTGCTCCAACCCTGATCCGGAAATTTCGCCGGAGTTGGCTCACGCTACCCGTAGCGACGTGATCATGGCCACGGGTCGTTCCGACTACCCGAACCAGGTCAACAACGTACTGGGCTTCCCGTTCATCTTCCGTGGCGCCTTGGATGTTCGCGCCAAGCGCATCAACGAAGAAATGAAAATCGCTGCGGCCAACGCCCTGAAAGACCTGGCCAAGCTGCCGGTTCCAAAGGAAGTTTGTGCAGCCTACGGCGTTGATGCCCTGGAATTCGGTCGTGAGTACATCATTCCGAAGCCAATGGATGCACGTTTGATCACCGTCGTTTCCGATGCCGTAGCCAAGGCAGCGCTGGAGACTGGTGTGGCGACCCTGCCATATCCGGCCAACTACCCGCTGAAAAGCGTGGATGACGTGTTCAACGGCTAAGCTGTTGTAGCGTTGTAGCAAAAAGCCCCGGCTCGCAAGAGTCGGGGCTTTTTGTTGGGCTGCTGTCTGTGCGTCTCATCGCGGGGCAAGCCCGCCCCCAGGCTGGGCCATGCATGACCGGTGGGAGCGGGTTTGCCCCGCGATCGCTTAGAACAGGTCTATCGGCGCCGCTTCATCAGCCGGTAGTGGGCTGCCTGGGGCCGAACCGCCCAGCTCGTTCACCGATGGGGGGGTGTCTTCTGCCTTGAACAACTCAAAGTAGGCATTGGGCGTACTAGGTGTCGCTGCTCGGCCACTGACAGGATCGATCCGCAGGCTGAGGATGCCCTCCGGCTCTGCCGGCGCGTGGTTGGGTTTGTCCTTGAGAGCGGCACCCATGAAGTTCATCCAGATTGGCAGCGCCACGGTGCCACCATACTCACGGCGGCCCAAGGTTTCAGGTTGATCGAAGCCGCTCCACACTGTGGTTACCAGGTCGGCGTTGTAGCCGGAGAACCAGGCATCCTTGGACTCGTTGGTGGTGCCGGTCTTGCCCGCAAGGTCCGTGCGGCCCAAGGCCAGGGCGCGGCGTCCGGTACCGCGCTTGATTACATCCTGGAGCATGCTGGTAAGGATGTAGGTGGTGCGGCCATCGACAATCCGTTCAGCGACGGCTGGAGGCTGGTCTGCCGCCGCTTCATTGCCTGCAGGTGCGGGAGCCGCCTCACCGGGCAGTTGGGTGCTGATCGGGGCTTCTGGCGCAGCAATGCCTGCTGCGACTTGATCGGCTTGCGGCACCCGTGGCGGGTTGGCGGTAAACAGGGTTTCACCGTTGCGGCTTTCGATGCGTTCGATCAGGTACGGGGTGATTTTGTAGCCACCGTTGGCGAAGGTGCTCCAGCCGGTGGCAATTTCCATTGGCGTCAGCGTCGCGGTACCCAGGGCCAGAGACAGGTTGGGTGGCAGGTCCTGCTTGTTGAAGCCGAACTTGCTGATGTAGTCGATGGTGCGACCAACCCCCATCGCTTGCAACAGGCGGATCGACACCAGGTTGCGCGACTTGTACAGCGCTTCACGCATGCGGATCGGACCGAGGAAGGTGTTGGTGTCGTTTTTTGGTCGCCAGACTTTATCCAGATACTCGTCGACAAACACGATAGGCGCGTCGTTGACCAGGCTGGCGGCTGTGTAGCCGTTGTCCAGTGCTGCGCTGTAGACAAAGGGCTTGAAGCTCGAGCCGGGTTGGCGCTTGGCCTGCATGGCGCGGTTGTAGTTGCTCTGCTCGAAGGAGAAACCGCCGACCAGGGCACGGATGGCACCGGTGTTCGGGTCCAGCGAAACCAGCGCGCTTTGGGCATTGGGTACCTGGCTGAACTTCAGCGTGCCGTCGTCCAGGCGCTGGACGCGGATCAGGTCGCCGACCTGAGCAACATCGGCAGGCTGTTGCGGCGCTCGACCCTGGCTATTGGTATTGAGGAACGGGCGAGCCCACTTCATGGTTTCCCAGGCCACAGTTTCCACTGTGTCACTGCGTGTCAGTACCTGCAGGCCGGTCTTATCGACGTGAGTGACAATGACTGGCTCCAGGCCACCCAATGGGCGCTGTTTACTCAGCTCCTGAAGCCAATCAACATGGGACTTGCCCGCAAAGCGGGCTTCGGGACCGCGATAGCCATGGCGCTCGTCATAGGCACTGAGGCCGTCGAGAACCGCCTTGTTGGCGATTTCCTGCAGGTCGCTCGGTACGGTGGTGGTAACCCGGAAGCCTTCGGTGTAGGCATCGCTACCATAACGGCCGACCATCTCCGCCCGCGCCATTTCGGCGATGTAAGGGGCGCTGACTTCAGGCGTTGGTACGTGGTAGCTGGCGTTGATTGGCTCGGCCAGCGCGGCTTGATAGGCGGCCTGGTCGATTTTGCCGAGTTTGTACATGCGCCCAAGAATCCAGTCGCGACGCTCTTTGGCGCGGACCGGGTTGGCAAGCGGGTTGAAGCGCGACGGTGCCTTCGGCAGGCCGGCGATCATCGCCATCTGCGCCAAACTGATGTCGCGGATCGATTTGCCATAGTAAACCTGTGCTGCGGCTTCGATGCCGTAAGCGCGGTTACCCAGGTAAATCTTGTTGACGTACAGCTCGAGAATCTCGTCCTTGGTCAGCTCGCGTTCGATCTGCAAGGCCAGGAGAATTTCGGTGGTCTTGCGCGAGAAGCTGCGCTCACTGCTGAGGAAGAAGTTCTTTGCCACCTGCATGGTGATAGTGCTGCCGCCGGTTTGAATGTGCCCGGACTTCAGCAATTGTGTTGCAGCACGCATCAAACTAGCCGGGTCGACCCCGTAGTGATTGGCGAAATTGTCGTCTTCTGCCGAGAGCAAAGCCTGGATGAAATGGGGCGGAATGTCGGCGAAACGGATGGGGGAGCGACGCATCTCGCCGAACTCGGCGATGAGTTTTCCGTCACTGCTGTAGACCCGTAAAGGGATCTGCAACTGGATGCTTCTGAGGGCCTCTACCGAGGGCAAGCTGGGGCTAAGATACAGAAACGCGCCGCTCAGACCGAGCACGATGGCGCAAATGACTGCGACGAAAGACCACCAGAAGAACTTCAGCAGGCGTATCAAGGCTTTTGGGCGTCCAGATAAAAGAGTGGGTTGCGCGCAGGGCCAGCGGACAAGGAAAAACGCTGGGCATTATAAGCATTTTTCACGCGGGCGCGTTATTGGTGCGACCGTCAGGAAGGCAGCAGGTTGTTGAGGGCTGACCTCAATACGCCTGTCCAGATCAGGGGAAAACCGATGCTTGGACGCATGGGCAGGGATGCCAGTTCACTTTTGGGAGTAGAAATTACCCCTCCGTTCATCAGGCTGGTGCGGTTGTGCCGGCGCCGAGGTCTTTATCACCTTCAGGGCTGGGCACTCGAACCCTTGCCGACAGGTGTAATGCACCAGGGCTGGATTACTGAGCCAGAACAGGTCGGTGTGGTGTTGCGTGAGGCCGTCTTGCGTTGCGCCGGACAAGGCCGGCGTGGAGCGGTGGCGCTACCTGGTGGGCTGGTCATCGAGAAAGTCCTTTCACTGCCTGCCGACCTTGAAGATCACCTTATGGATGAGCGCCTATCCAGTGACGTCGGCGAGTTTGTTCCTTTTGCCCTCGAGGAGGCGGCAATCGACTTCCAGTCTGTCGGACCGTACCCAGGCAACCCGCTGCACCAGCAAGTAGTTGTTGCCGTTTGCCATCTGGCCTTGCTGGATGCACTACAGGCCAGCGCCGAATGTGCTGACCTGTTTATTTGTGCCGTAGAGCCTGACGCTCATGCCTTGCGCCGCGCAGTGCAGGTGGGCGGGATGCAGGATGCCCTACTGCTACAGCTGGAGGTCGGTGCCCTGGTGATTCACGAGTGTGCGGCAGGGCCTGTAGCGCAGCGCCGGGAAGTGCCTCTGTATGAGTGCCAGGGATCTGTGCCGGTGGTGGTCGCAGCTGTGGATAACTACTTACTGTCCCGCCCCGGCAGGGCGCTCCCTGCGCAGGTATTTCTTACCGGCGGTGGCGCACGCGATCAGAGCTTCGCCGAGCAGCTCGAGCAGCGTCTTGGCATCGAGGTGCGGCATGCAGACCCCTTCCAGTCCGTGGTCCCAGCCCCCGGACTGGATACGCTGCCCTCCAGGGATCAGGCCAAATACCTGGCAGTTGCTTGCGGCCTGGCCATGCGTGAGGGGGATCGATGCTTGAATTGAACCTGCTGCCTTGGCGCGAGCAGCGACGTCAGGCTGCAATTCGACGCCTGCAAGCACTGCTGCTAGGCGTGGGGCTGATGGCAGTACTGGCAACCTGGATGATGGACTACCTGGGGCGACGCGAGCGGCAAGGCCAAGCGCTCGAGCAGGCTTCAATTCGCCAAGACATTGAGCATTTCGATAGCCAGCTGCTACAGGTGGCACGGTACGAGGATATGCATGCGCAGGTTCATCGTCGCCGAGAAGTGCTGGACGCCCTGCACGAGCAGCGCTTGCTCCTGGTCGATCTTTTTCAGCAGCTTGAGCATGCGGTTCCACTCGGCGTTCGGCTCACTACGGTGACCCGAGAAGGTTCGCGCTTGCAGATTCTCGGGGTCGCACAATCGGCGTCATTGGTTGCACAGCTGTTGCGCAACTTGTCCGACGTTTTCGGGGGCACTCATGTACATCAGGTCAAGGCGGTCAATGAGGGCGAAGCATTCGACGTGAGCGTCGCACTGGGGGCCAAGCCTTGAGTGTGTCGATGATGTTTCGATGGCAACAGCTGGCGAGTGCCTCTGGCATCAGGCAAGTGTTTTTTCTGTTGTGTTGTCTGGTGCTGCTGCTCGGGCTGGCTTACGCGTTGCACTTGCGAGTTCTGTTTTCAGGGGTTGAAGCCGCCCATGAGCAGACTCGGCGCATGAATATCGAACGCATCGACAGGGCCAGTCGAGCGCAGGCGCTTGCATCCGCAGAAGCGCAACTGGCTGCAGCCAATGAAAGCCTGAATGTATCGCGCTGGCGCTTGGAAGCAGGCGGTGAGTTGGCTGATCTGCTTGAGGTGGTTGCGCTTCGAGGGCATGCGCACGGGGTGTTTGTCGAACACTTGGAGGTGCTGGCGCAGGTGCTGCATGACCAGCACATTGAGCTGCCCATGCAGCTTCACTTGCGTGGCTCTTACTCTGGGTTGGCGGCTTTTTTCCATGGTTTGGCCCAGTTGCCCCGGCTACTTACCGCGCAGGACTTTTCCCTGTTGGCGGATGAGGAGAACGCCCCGAATGGGCTGCGCATGCAGGTGCGTGTCAGCGCTTATCGCAGCCTAGAGGCAAGCGCATGGCCTGAAGTGCCGGTTGCTGAGCCCGGGCTGGTAGGGCCTGTGCCAGATTCGTTGCGCAACCCTTTTCAGTCTTCGCCACAGACGCTGCCGCGTGAGTACCTGCGGACGTTACCGCTCGAACAGTTCGAAATGGTCGGCAGTCTTGCGCGCAATCAGGTTCGTTTTGCGTTGCTGCGGGCTGCGGGCTTCGTGCATCGCCTGCAATTGGGCGATCGGCTGGGACGTAATAACGGCCGGGTTGTGCGTATCGATGAACGCGAGGTGGAAATCACCGAAGAAGTTTTCGTGCAGGGCGAAGGTTGGGTCGAGAGAACCCGAACGCTGGGCCTGAAAATGCCGGCAAACACCGGATAAGGGGGCGAACCAGGGAGGTCGCAGATGAAGACAAAGTGGAGCGAGGCAGCAATCGCCTGGCTGGTTGCGTGGGGGCTAGTGAACCCGATGGCCGTTGGCAGCGTCGAGCGTGACCGAGCGTTGTCGTTGAATTTTCAGGATGTTGAGGTGCGCGCGGTACTGCAGGTGCTGGCCGACTTCAGTGGGGTAAATCTGGTTGCCAGTGATGCCGTGCAAGGTCGGGTTTCCTTGCGTTTGCAGGAGGTGCCCTGGGAGCAGGCGCTGGATCTGGTGCTGCGCAGCAAAGGCCTGGAAAAACGTGCCGAAGGCAATGTCTTGCTGATAGCGCCGATCGCGGAGCTTGCGGGGTACGAAAAACAGCTGCTCGAAGGGCGTCAGCGGGTGGCTGGGCTGGCGCCGATGCGCCGTGAGTTGCTGCCGATTCATTATGCCCAGGCGAAAGATATTGCCGCAGTATTCCAGACGCTTGCGCCGACTGATCCATTGGCACCCGGGCAGGGGGCGCTGAGTGTCGATGAACGAACCAACACCCTGATCGCTCATCAGCCCCTCGAGCGGCTCGAAGAACTAAAGGAAATGATCACTCGCCTGGATGTGCCGGTGCGCCAGGTGATGATCGAGGCGCGAATTGTCGAAGCCAATGTCGATTTCGAGAAAAGCCTTGGCGTGCGCTGGGGCGCGCAAGCAAGTTCAGGCAGTGGCCTTGGCTCCGCGGCTGGCGACACGTTTGTCGATTTGGGCGTGGAGCGGGCCACCTCGGCCATTGGCCTGGGCCTTGTGCGAGACAACCTGTTGCTGGACTTGCAGCTCAGTGCCATGGAGAAGTCCGGCAATGGTGAAATCATCTCCCAGCCCAAGGTGGTCACGGCCGACAAGGAGACCGCCCGGATTCTCAAGGGCACCGAAGTGCCCTACCAGGAAACCAGCGGCAGCGGCGCTACTTCGGTGACTTTTCGCGAAGCCTCGCTATCGCTGGAAGTGACTCCGCAGATTACCCCGGACAATCGGGTAATCATGGCGGTGAAGGTCACCAAGGACGAACCCGACTACCTCAACGCCCTTGCTCAGGTGCCGGCAATCCGCAAAAACGAGGTCAATGCCAAGGTTCGTGTACGCGATGGGGAAACTATCGTGATTGGCGGCGTGTACTCCACTGTGCAAAGTAAAGTTGTCGACAAGGTGCCATTTTTCGGCGATGTGCCGTATGTTGGGCGGCTGTTTCGTCGCGATGTTCTACAAGAGAAAAAATCCGAGCTGCTGGTCTTCCTGACTCCGCGTATCATGAGTGACCAGGCGATTGCTGTGAGTCGTTGATTCTGTGCGAAATTTGATACTTGTGGGGCCCATGGGTGCTGGTAAAAGCACCATCGGTCGCCTGTTAGCCAAAGAGCTGCGCCTGCCGTTCAAGGATTCCGACAAGGAAATTGAACTGCGCACCGGCGCCAATATCCCGTGGATCTTCGATAAGGAAGGCGAACCGGGCTTTCGAGACCGTGAGCAGGCGATGATCGCCGAGCTATGCGCGTTCGATGGCGTGGTTCTGGCTACCGGCGGAGGTGCGGTGATGCGCGATGCCAATCGTCAGGCTCTGCACGCCGGAGGGCGTGTGGTGTACTTGCATGCTTCGGTAGAGCAGCAGGTTGGGCGCACTTCGCGTGATCGCAACCGACCGCTGTTGCGCACGGCCAATCCGGAGGCGACGTTGCGTGCCCTGCTGGAGGTCCGTGATCCGCTCTATCGCGAGATTGCCGACCTTATAGTGGAAACCGACGAACGGCCACCACGAATGGTCGTGCAGGATATTCTCGAACGCTTGCAGAAGTTGCCGCCCCGTTAAGCCAGGCTTATCCTCGGCGACCAGTCATGCCGTGACAGGGCACACCGTTTATTGCGCGGATCGAGTTATCGAGGTCGCGCCTTGTTCATTGTGGGGACACATGCAGACACTTAAGGTCGAATTGGGCGAGCGTAGTTACCCGATCTACATTGGCGAGGGCCTGCTGGATCAGGCCGAGCTGCTGGCGCCGCATATCGCTGGCAGACAAGTCGCTATCGTATCCAATGAGACTGTCGCGCCCCTGTATCTCGAACGACTGAGCAAGACCCTGGGTGCCTATTCGGTACTTCCGGTGGTCCTGCCTGATGGTGAGTCCTACAAGAACTGGGAAACCCTGCAACTGATTTTCGATGCCTTGCTGACTGCCCGTCACGACCGGCGGACCACCGTGGTTGCCTTGGGTGGCGGTGTCATCGGTGACATGGCAGGCTTTGCAGCTGCCTGTTATCAGCGCGGCGTGGATTTTATCCAGGTGCCTACCACCTTGCTGTCCCAGGTCGATTCGTCGGTGGGCGGCAAGACCGGCATCAATCATCCGCTGGGCAAGAACATGGTCGGCGCCTTCTATCAGCCCAATGCCGTGCTCATTGATACTGCCAGTCTCAACTCCCTGCCACCGCGTGAGCTGTCGGCGGGCCTTGCCGAAGTGATCAAGTACGGTCTGATTTGTGACGAACCGTTCCTGGGATGGCTCGAAGCGAATGTGGCGGCGATGCGCAAACTGGATCAGGCTGCCCTGACGGAGGCGATTCGTCGCTCCTGTGCGGCCAAGGCTGCAGTTGTCGGCGCCGATGAGCGCGAGTCCGGTGTGCGTGCCACCCTCAATCTCGGCCATACCTTCGGCCACGCTATCGAAACCCAAATGGGTTACGGTGTCTGGCTGCACGGTGAGGCGGTGGCTGCGGGTACGGTGATGGCCTTGGAGATGTCCATGCGCCTGGGCTGGATCAGCCAGCAGGATCGCGATCGTGGTATTCGCTTGTTGCAAAGCGCCGGTTTGCCGGTAGTGCCGCCGCAGGACATGACGCCAGCCCAGTTCATGGAACACATGGCAGTAGATAAAAAGGTACTCGACGGTCGTTTGCGTCTGGTCCTGCTCAGCCGCATGGGCGAGGCAGTGGTCACCGACGACTATCCGAAAGAGATTCTTCAGGCCACCCTCGCCGCGGATTACCGCGCGATAGTGGCCCAGCTTTGAGGTTGATGAGCGTCCGATGACTAGTTTGCATGCCGACGAGGCCTTTCTCGGCCATTATCAGTTGAACCACGATCCCTTCGCAGCAAGGGTGCCTGGTTTCAAATTCTTCCCGGCCCAGCGCAAGCCAGTGCTTGGCCAGTTGCATCACCTGGCACGTTACAGTCAGTTGCTGCTGGTTGTAACCGGCCCGCAGGGCAGCGGCAAGACGCTGCTGCGCCAAGCCCTGGTTGCCAGTACCAACAAGCAGTCAGTGCAAAGCGTGGTGGTTTCCGCCCGTGGCGCCACTGACGCTGCCAGTGTGCTCGGCCAGGTCGCTCAGGCCTTGGGTGTCGCCCAGCCTGAAGTTCCCGAATTGCTGGCTCAGGTCGTGCAACTGGCACTGACCGGGCAAGAGGTCTACCTATTGGTGGACGATGCGGAACAACTTGACGAGTCGGCACTCCAAGCCTTGCTGGAATTGGCTGCGGGCACACCGGAGGGACGCCCGCACGTGTTCCTTTTCGGCGAACCGTCGTTGATCGCTGGGCTGGAAGAACTCAATGCTGACCTGGAGCGCTTCCATGTCATCGAGCTTGCACCCTATAGCGAAGAAGAAACCCGGGAATACCTCGAACAGCGCCTGGAAGGTGCCGGACGAGGGATCGAGGTTTTCACCAATGATCAGATCGCCGATATTCACCAAAACTCGGACGGCTGGCCTGGAAACATCAACCAGGTTGCCCGCGATACCTTGATCGAAGCCATGATCGCTAGCCGAACCACGGCGAAGCGACCATCAATGGGGTTCAATATGCCTAAAAAACACGTGCTGGCGCTGTCTGCTGTCGTAGTGGTCGCTGTTGCTGCGGCCGTGCTGATGCCAAAGAAAGGCGATCAAGCGCCCAGCGCCCCCGCAGAGCAGGCTCAATTGCCGCTGGGCCAAGGTCAGCCGGGGAATGCGCAATCGAACAACGGCAGCCCGGCGATCGAATTTGCTGGTAACTCACAGCCAATGCCATTGCCGCTGGTCGGCCAGTCACAGCCGGTCATGCGTGGCCCGCTGGCTGAATCCACTGGCATGGGTGATGGCGAAGATGGTGGCCCGGCCGCCGATACCGCCCTGCAGCCACCGACGGTCACCACCATTGCCCCGCCTGCCGGAGTTAGCGCAGGTCCTGCACCCGCGCCCGCACAGCCGGTAAGTCAGGCTCAGCCAGCAGCTGTACCGCAGCCGGTTGCACCTGTTGCCAGTAAGCCGGTAGCGCCTGTGGCCAAGCCTGCGCCGACTCAGGTTGCAACCGCCAAGCCCGCGCCGAAGCCAGCAGAGAAGCCGGCCGCCAAGCCTGCTGCAGGCGGTAGCTGGTATGCTGGGCAGAAGCCAGGCAATTACGTTGTGCAAATCCTCGGTACCAGCTCCGAGGCGTCTGCCCAGGCATACGTGAAAGCTCAGGGTGGCGACTATCGCTACTTCAAGAAAACCTTGCAGGGCAAGCCGCTGTACGTCATCACTTACGGTAGCTTCTCCAGCCGTGATGCAGCCCTGGCAGCAATCAAATCCTTGCCAGCCAAGGTCCAGGCTGGTAAACCTTGGCCTCGTACCGTCGCCAGCGTTCAACAAGAACTCGCTGCGACCCGCTGATCTAGCTGGTGGCACTACCCCCGCCACCTGCTGAGCGACTCCTGATTTACGGTCAAGCCTGCTGCGTGATACGCGGCAGGCTTTTCTGTCCCAGACTGCCGGCCACAAGCCCATCTTGCAGTCCAGGCTGAAACGCTTCAGACTCAAGCCATTCCGTTACCACGGTGCGCGCTTAAAAACATTCAAAAACGCGACATGGATTTACGAATATTCGTCGTAAATTTGTGGGCTTCCCTGTCGCTGTGCAACAATGGCTCCTCTATTGCCCCCGCAAAGCTGGCATTCGTTCGGCGTGGATGGTAAGTGGTTGTACTAAAAAAAGATTTGCCTTGGTGAGAGGCGAACCTGGTGAGAAAGTGTCTATGAAAACAGGTCTGTACCATCCCGAAGAATTCAAGGATAACTGTGGTTTCGGCCTGATCGCCCATATGACGGGTGAACCCAGCCACCACCTACTGCAAACAGCCGTTCAGGCGCTGACTTGCATGACCCACCGCGGTGGCATCAACGCCGACGGCAAGACCGGTGACGGTTGTGGTCTGTTAATGCAAAAGCCGGATCAGTTTCTGCGGGCTGTCGCCCTGGAACATTTCGGCGCCGAGCTGCCCAAGCAATATGCCGTTGGCATGGTGTTCTTCAATCAAGACGCCACCAAGGCTGAAGCGGCACGCGAAAACATGAATCGCGAGATTCTCGCAGCGGGCCTGCAACTGGTGGGCTGGCGCAAAGTGCCGATCGATACCAGCGTTCTGGGTCGACTGGCCTTGGAGCGCCTGCCGCAGATCGAGCAAGTGTTCATCGGTGCCGAAGGCCTGAGCGATCAAGATTTCGCCATCAAGCTGTTCAGCGCTCGTCGTCGCTCGTCGGTGGCCAACGCCGCCGACACCGACCACTACATCTGCAGTTTTTCGCACAAGACCATTATCTATAAAGGCCTGATGATGCCGGCGGATCTCGTCGCCTTCTATCCAGACCTGGGTGATGAGCGCCTACAAACCGCTATCTGCGTGTTCCACCAGCGTTTCTCCACCAATACCTTGCCGAAATGGCCGCTGGCGCAGCCGTTCCGCTTCCTCGCCCACAACGGCGAGATCAACACTATTACCGGTAACCGCAACTGGGCCCAGGCTCGGCGGACCAAGTTCGAAAACGAACTGATCCCTGATCTGGAAGAACTCGGCCCATTGGTGAACCGTGTCGGCTCCGACTCCTCGAGCATGGACAACATGCTCGAGCTGATGGTCACCGGTGGCATCGATCTGTTCCGTGGCGTGCGCATGATCATTCCGCCAGCGTGGCAGAACGTCGAGACCATGGACGCCGACCTGCGTGCCTTCTACGAATACAACTCCATGCACATGGAAGCGTGGGACGGCCCGGCGGGCGTGGTACTGACCGAAGGTCGCCATGCAGTCTGCCTGCTCGACCGCAACGGCCTGCGTCCGGCGCGCTGGGTCACCACCAAGAACGGCTACATCACCCTGGCGTCGGAAATCGGCGTGTGGGACTACAAGCCTGAAGACGTGATCGCCAAAGGCCGGGTCGGCCCAGGCCAGATCTTTGCCGTGGACACCGAAACCGGTCAGATCCTCGACACGGACGCCATCGACAATCGTCTCAAGTCGCGCCATCCGTACAAGCGCTGGCTGCGCCAGAATGCCTTGCGCATCCAGGCTGACTTGAGCGATGACCAGGGCGTGGCCAGCTACGACACTGATCAGCTCAAGCAATACATGAAAATGTTCCAGGTCACCTTCGAAGAGCGTGACCAGGTGCTGCGTCCGCTTGGCGAGCAAGGCCAGGAAGCCGTCGGCTCGATGGGCGACGATACGCCGATGGCGATTCTGTCCCAGCGCGTGCGCTCGACCTATGACTATTTCCGCCAGCAGTTCGCGCAGGTGACCAACCCGCCGATCGACCCGCTGCGTGAAGCAATCGTCATGTCGTTGGAGATCTGCCTCGGTGCCGAGCGCAACATTTTCCAGGAATCCCCTGAGCATGCCTCACGGGTGATTCTCAGCTCGCCAGTGATTTCGCCCGCCAAGTGGCGTTCGCTGATGAATCTTGATCGCCCGGGCTTCGAGCGCCAGCTGATCGACCTCAACTATGAGGAAAGCATTGGCCTGGAAGCTGCGGTGCGCAACATCGCCGACCAGGCTGAAGAAGCGGTGCGCAGCGGCAAGACCCAACTGGTGCTGAGCGACCGTCATATCGCTCCGGGCAAGCTGCCGGCGCATGCCTCGCTGGCCGTGGGCGCTGTTCACCATCGCCTGACCGAGCTGGGCCTGCGTTGCGACAGCAACATATTGGTAGAAACGGCTACCGCCCGTGACCCGCATCACTTTGCCGTGCTGCTCGGTTTCGGCGCCTCGGCGGTTTACCCGTACCTGGCCTATGAAGTACTGGCTGACTTGATCCGTACCGGCGAAGTGCTCGGCGACCTGGACGAAGTGTTCAAGTACTACCGCAAGGGCATCTCCAAGGGTCTGTTGAAGATTCTCTCGAAGATGGGTATTTCGACCATCGGTTCCTACCGCGGCGCTCAATTGTTCGAAGCCGTCGGTCTGTCCGAAGAAGTGGTGGGCCTGAGCTTCAAGGGCGTTGCCAGCCGTCTCAAGGGCGCACGCTTCGTCGACATCGAGAATGAACAGAAGCTGCTTGCTGCCGAAGCCTGGAGCGCGCGCAAGCCGATCCAGCAGGGTGGCCTGCTGAAGTTCGTTCACGGCGGCGAATACCACGCCTACAACCCGGATGTGGTCAACACACTGCAAGCTGCTGTACAACAGGGCGACTACGCCAAATTCAAGGAATACACCGCGTTGGTCGACACCCGTCCGGTGTCGATGATCCGTGACCTGCTCAAGGTCAAGGTCGCCGATCAGCCGTTGGCCCTGGAAGAAGTCGAGCCGCTGGACGCAATTCTCAAACGCTTCGATTCTGCTGGCATCTCCCTCGGCGCGTTGTCGCCTGAGGCGCATGAAGCGCTGGCCGAAGCCATGAACCGCCTTGGGGCACGCTCCAACTCCGGTGAAGGCGGTGAAGATCCGGCGCGTTACGGCACGATCCGCAGCTCCAAGATCAAGCAGGTTGCTACCGGTCGTTTCGGCGTTACGCCTGAATACCTGGTCAACGCCGAAGTGCTGCAGATCAAGGTTGCCCAGGGCGCCAAGCCCGGAGAGGGCGGCCAACTGCCTGGCGGCAAGGTCAACGGCCTGATTGCCAAGCTGCGCTATGCCGTACCTGGCGTAACCCTGATTTCGCCACCACCGCATCACGACATCTATTCGATTGAAGACTTGTCGCAGCTGATTTTCGACCTCAAGCAGGTCAACCCTCAGGCGCTGGTATCGGTCAAGCTGGTGGCCGAGGCGGGTGTCGGCACGATCGCTGCCGGTGTAGCCAAGGCTTATGCAGACCTGATCACCATCTCCGGCTATGACGGTGGTACTGGTGCCTCGCCGCTGACCTCGATCAAGTACGCCGGTGCACCGTGGGAGCTGGGCCTGGCTGAAACGCATCAGACCCTGCGCGGCAATGACCTGCGTGGCAAGGTCCGGGTACAGACCGACGGTGGTCTGAAAACCGGCCTGGACGTCATCAAGGCAGCCATTCTCGGCGCCGAAAGCTTTGGCTTCGGTACCGCGCCCATGATCGCCCTGGGCTGCAAATACCTGCGTATCTGTCACCTGAACAACTGCGCCACCGGCGTCGCCACTCAGAACGACAAGCTGCGAAAGGATCACTACATCGGCACCGTCGATATGGTGGTGAATTTCTTCACCTACGTGGCCGAAGAGACCCGTGAGTGGCTGGCCAAGCTGGGTGTTCGCAGCCTCGGCGAGTTGATCGGGCGTACCGATCTGCTGGAAATGCTCCCCGGCGAGACCGAGAAGCAGAAGCACCTGGACCTCAGCCCGCTGTTGGGCAGCCCGCACGTGTCGGCCGACAAACCGCAGTTCTGCGAAGTCGACCGTAACCCGCCCTTCGACAAGGGTGTGCTGGCCGAGAAGATGGTCGAAATGGCCCTGCCGGCTATTCGCGACCTGGCCGGTGCCCAGTTCGAACTGGATATCTGCAACTGCGACCGTTCCATCGGTGCACGCATCTCTGGCGAAATCGCCCGTTTGCACGGCAACCAGGGCATGGCCAACGCGCCGATCACCTTCCGCTTCAAAGGAACGGCTGGTCAGAGCTTTGGTGTGTGGAACGCCGGCGGCCTGAACATGTACCTCGAAGGTGATGCCAACGACTACGTCGGTAAAGGCATGACCGGCGGCAAGCTGGTTATCGTGCCGCCTGCAGGCAGCCCGTTCGCCACCCAGCACAGTGCCATTGTCGGCAACACCTGTCTGTACGGCGCCACTGGCGGCAAGCTGTTCGCTGCTGGCACCGCGGGCGAGCGCTTTGCCGTGCGTAACTCCGGTGCCCACGCGATTGTCGAGGGTACAGGCGATCACTGCTGTGAATACATGACCGGTGGTTTTGTCTGCGTTTTGGGCAAGACCGGTTACAACTTCGGCTCTGGCATGACGGGCGGTTTCGCCTACGTACTGGACATGGACAACAGCTTCGTAGACAAGCTCAACCATGAACTGGTGGAAATCCAGCGCATCAGTGGCGAAGCGATGGAGGCCTACCGTAGCCACCTTTCGCGCGTGCTGGGCGAATACGTCGAAGAAACCGGCAGCGAATGGGGGCGTGAGCTCTGGGAAAACCTGGACGACTACGTGCGTCGCTTCTGGCTGGTCAAGCCGAAGGCGGCAAACCTGAAGAACCTGCTGTCCAGCACCCGCGCCAACCCACAGTAAACAACAGCTGCAAGTGGCAAGCTTCAAGCTGCACGTGAGCGCAGTACGAAGTTTGCCCGGCTTAAGTGATCGTCTTGCAGCTTGCGGCTTGAGGCTTGCAACTGCGGTAATGAGGTTTTGAACATGGCTGAACGTCTAAGTAATGACTTCCAGTTCATCGAGGTCGGGCGCAAAGATCCGAAGAAGAAACTGTTGCGTCAACGCAAGAAGGAGTTCGTGGAAATCTACGAACCCTTCAAACCCCAGCAGTCGGCTGAACAGGCTCACCGCTGTCTGGGCTGTGGCAACCCGTACTGCGAGTGGAAGTGCCCGGTGCACAACTTCATCCCTAACTGGTTGAAGCTGGTCTCCGAAGGCAACATCCTCGCTGCTGCGGAGCTGTCGCACCAAACCAACACCTTGCCGGAAGTGTGCGGCCGGGTGTGCCCTCAGGATCGTCTGTGCGAGGGCGCGTGCACCCTCAATGACGGTTTTGGTGCGGTGACTATCGGTTCGGTGGAGAAGTACATCACCGACACCGCCTTCGCCATGGGCTGGCGCCCAGACATGTCCAAGGTCAAACCGACCGGTAAACGTGTCGCAATTATCGGTGCCGGCCCCGCGGGCCTTGGCTGTGCCGACGTACTGGTGCGCGGCGGTGTAACCCCGGTGGTGTTCGATCGCAACCCGGAAATCGGTGGCCTGCTGACCTTCGGCATTCCCGAATTCAAGCTGGAAAAGACCGTGCTGAGCAATCGTCGCGAAGTCTTCACGGGCATGGGTATCGAGTTCCGTCTCAACACCGAGGTGGGCAAGGACATCAGCATGGAACAACTGCTCGAAGAGTACGATGCAGTGTTCATGGGCATGGGTACCTACACCTACATGAAGGGCGGCTTCCCGGGTGAAGACCTGCCGGGTGTACATGATGCCCTGGATTTCCTGGTGGCCAACGTCAACCGCAACCTGGGCTTCGAAAAATCGCCGGAAGACTTCGTCGACATGAAAGGCAAGAAGGTTGTGGTGCTTGGCGGCGGCGATACCGCGATGGATTGCAACCGCACATCCATCCGCCAGGGTGCCAAGGCGGTGACCTGTGCCTACCGTCGTGACGAAGCCAACATGCCCGGTTCGCGCAAAGAGGTGAAGAACGCCAAGGAGGAGGGCGTGAAGTTCCTCTACAACCGCCAGCCAATTGCCATCGTCGGTGAAGACAAGGTTGAAGGCGTCAAGGTTGTCGAGACCCGTCTCGGCGAGCCAGATGCCCGCGGCCGCCGCAGCCCTGAGCCGATCCCGGGTTCCGAAGAGATCATCCCGGCTGACGCCGTGGTCATCGCTTTCGGTTTCCGCCCGAGCCCGGCACCGTGGTTCCAGCAGTTCGACATTCAGACCGACAGCCAGGGGCGTGTTGTGGCACCAGAGAAGAACACCTTCAAGCACCAGACCAGCAACCCGAAGATCTTCGCCGGTGGCGATATGGTTCGCGGTTCTGACCTGGTGGTGACGGCGATCTTCGAAGGACGCAATGCTGCCGAAGGCATCCTGGATTACCTGGAAGTCTGACGTGTCCGGTCGCGGGGTAATTGCGCTCCCATCCAGGGGGAGCAGGCTTAACTCGCGACAAATGCAGCAAATCTATTGATCTGTCACAAGTCGATAGACAAAAGGCACGGTACTTACCGTGCCTTTTCCGTTGGTGTCTGAGAAAATGCCCGCACTTTTTTTCCGGATGCCGACATGACTGCCTTGAAGAACGATCGTTTTCTGCGCGCCCTGCTCAAGCAACCTGTAGACGTCACCCCTGTGTGGATGATGCGCCAGGCCGGCCGCTACCTGCCGGAGTACCGCGCCAGCCGCGCCAAGGCTGGTGACTTCATGAGCCTGTGCATGAACCCGCAGTTTGCCTGCGAGGTCACCATGCAGCCGCTGGACCGCTATCCGCTGGACGCGGCGATTCTGTTCTCGGACATCCTCACCATTCCCGATGCCATGGGCCAGGGCCTGTATTTCGAGACCGGCGAAGGCCCGCGTTTCAAGAAGGTCGTCAGCACCCTGGCCGATATCGAAGCCCTGCCGATCCCTGATCCACAGAAAGACCTCGGCTATGTGATGGACGCTGTCAGCACCATTCGCCGCGAGCTCAATGGCCGCGTACCGCTGATTGGTTTTTCCGGCAGCCCGTGGACCCTGGCGACCTACATGGTCGAAGGCGGCTCGTCGAAAGACTTCCGCAAGACCAAAGCCATGCTTTACGACAATCCGCAGGCCATGCACCTGCTGCTCGATAAACTGGCCCAGTCGGTTATCAGCTACCTCAATGGTCAGATCATGGCCGGTGCGCAAGCGGTGCAGATCTTCGACACCTGGGGCGGCAACCTGTCGGCGGCGGCCTATCAGGAGTTCTCGCTGGCCTACATGCGCAAAATCGTCAGCGGCCTGATCCGCGAACACGAAGGTCGCAAGGTGCCGGTGATCCTCTTCACCAAGAACGGTGGCCTGTGGCTGGAAAGCATCGCCGACGCCGGCGCCGATGCGCTGGGTCTGGACTGGACGTGCGATATCGGAGAAGCCCGCCAGCGCGTGGGCAACAAGGTTGCCCTGCAAGGCAACATGGATCCGACAGTGTTGTACGCCAAGCCTGAGGCCATCCGCGCCGAAGTCGGTCGTATCCTGGCCAGCTATGGTCATGGCACCGGGCATGTCTTCAACCTTGGCCACGGGATCACCCCGGAAGTTGATCCGGAGCATGCAGGTGCGTTCATCAACGCCGTGCACGAACTGTCGGCGCAGTACCACCAGTAAGTCTGGCCGCTGCCACCGAGTTTTAAGCTTGAATTCAGCCTGTCTGGGTAATCTGGCTCCATCGAAACCCAGACAGGATCTGAACCATGAAAACTCGTTATCTCGCTCTGCTGCTTGCCCCTCTGTTCAGCACCGCCGCCCTGGCCGCCGGCTATACCGGTCCAGGCGCTCAGCCGGTGACCACGGTTGCCGCAGCCAACGATGCTGCTGACGACACCCCAGTGGTCCTGCAGGGCTTTGTGATCAAGAAGCTGAACAACGACGACAAGTTCGAGTTCAAGGACAATACGGGCACCATCACTGTCGAAATCGACAATGAAGACATGCCGGCAGTGCCTTTCAACGACAAGACCAAGGTCAAGCTGACCGGTGAAGTCGAGAAGAAACTGATGAGCCGTGAAATTGATGTCGATCTGGTTGAAGTGATCAACTGACTGCTAGGGGCTGTTCCTTAGCCGATTGCCGACAAGGCCGCCGTCCACTGCAATGTGGGGGCGGCCTTGGTTGCATTCAGGCCTTGGCTGGCAACTTGCTCAGATGCAACGCCACCAACAGTGCCACCACCAGCAAACTGCCAATGAACAGGCCGATCCCGTTCCATCCTGCTTCATGCCAGAACACGCCACCGGCTGTACCGGCCACACTCGACCCCGCGTAGTAACTGAACAGGTATAGCGACGACGCCTGGCCCTTGGCTTTGGTCGCACGCCGTCCAATCCAGCTGCTGGCCACCGAGTGCGCGCCGAAGAAGCCGAAGGTGAACGCCAACATGCCGATGATCACCAGCAGCAAGGGGCTGAACAAGGTCAGCAGCAGACCACCAAGCATCAGCACGATAGTGCCCCAGAACACCCTGCGCCGACCTAGTCTGTCCGCCAGGGCGCCAATTTGCGCCGAGCTGTAGATACCAGACAAGTACACCACCGAGAGCAAGCCGACCAACGCCTGGCTCATGTGGTAAGGCTCGGCCAGCAGGCGGTAGCCAATGTAGTTGAACAGCGTAACGAACGCGCCCATCAGCAGGAATGCCTCGAGGAACAGCCAAGGCAATCCGGCATCGCGAAATTGCAGGGTGAAGCCTTCGAGTAGGCTGCGCGGGCCCAACGAGCGTGGGCGGAAGTTACGGGACTCGGGAAGAATCTTCCAGAATACGGCCGCTGCAATCAGTGCCAGGCTACCGATTACCAGCAGCGCTGTGTGCCAGCTTACAAAATCGATCAGTACGCCGGTGATCAGACGACCACTCATGCCGCCGATAGCGTTTCCGCCGATGTATAACCCCATGGCCAGACCGATGTGCTGGGGGTGAATCTCTTCACTCAGATAAGTCATCGCCACTGCCGCCAGGCCGCTCAGCGACAGCCCAAGCAGGGCGCGGCTCAGCAATACGCCGTGCCAACTTGGCATCAGGGCGCTGACGATGGTGCACAACGCTGCGCAGAACAATGCAAAGACCATCACCGGCTTGCGCCCGAAGCGGTCGGAGATTGGTCCGGTGATCAGCAAGCCGATCGCCAGAGTAGCCGTCGATACCGAGAGAATCAGGCTGCTTTGGGCCGCGCTGATGGAAAACTCCTGGGACAACAGCGGCATCATGGGCTGTACGCAATAGAGCAGGGCGAAGGTGGCAAAGCCACCGCAGAACAGCGCCAGCACCGTACGCAGGAAGGCCGGTGTGCCCTTTTCAATCCAGTTCTCGTTGAGGTTGGCGACGATTTCGTCGAGCGGAGCAGGGGACAGTTTGTGGACAGGTGAAGCAACAGCAGTTTTCACGGGTGACCTCGGGGGCGCCACGGCCTGTCAGGCAGTGAAAAAAGCATATAGCTGGCTAATGATCATTTCCAATATATTGTTCGACCTGTTTAAGAGGTTTTACGACCTATTGAGGTGTTCATGGAATTGCGCCACCTGCGCTACTTCATTGCCGTTGCCCAAGAGCTGCATTTTGGCCGGGCGGCGCAGAATCTGGGAATTTCCCAGCCGCCGCTGAGCCAGCAGATTCAAGCGCTGGAGCAAGAGCTGGGAGCGCGCCTGTTTGAACGTACCAATCGTCGGGTCGCGCTCAGCGAGGCGGGGCGGCTGTTTCTCGAGGAGGCACGCTTGGTCCTGGCACAGGTCGACAAAGCGGCGGATGTCGCCCGTCGCGCGCAGTTAGGCGAACTGGGTGAAATGAAAATCGGCTTTACCTCGTCAGCGCCGTTCAACTCCAGCATCCCCAAGGCCATCTACGCCTTTCGCCAGCGTTTTCCGGCGGTGCACTTGAATCTCAGCGAAATGAGCAGTCAGGCGGTCGCCGACGCCTTGCTCGACGAGTCCATCGAAGTCGGGTTGATGCGCCCGCTGGCCCTGCCCGAGAGCCTGGTTGCAAAGGAGCTGTTTCGCGAGCCACTGGTGGCGGTGATCAACGCCGCTCATCCGCTGGCCCAGGGCAACGAAGCGGGCGTGCATTTGGCCGCGCTGGCCGATGAGCCGTTCGTGTTCTTCCCGCGCAGCTATGGCAGTGGCTTGTACGCACAGTTGCTCAATCTGGCACGCCAGGCCGGATTCAGTCCGCACTTTGCCCAAGAGGCGAGTGAGGTGATGACGATCATCGGATTGGTGTCGGCGGGGCTGGGTGTGTCGGTGTTGCCGGCTTCATTCCAGCGTATGCGTATCGATGGCGTGGTGTACCGCCAGCTCCTGGATGAAGGCGCGGACACGGCGGTCTGGCTGGTACAGCGACGAGCCTCTTCGACGACGATGGCCGATGCCTTTGCGAGCCTTTTGTGTGACGAGCAACTTCATTGATTTGAAGGGCTGGATGGTGCTGGCTAAACCGACGCTGCGCCGACATACTCGGTCATTCCCAGATACACGGAGGTCTTTCCATGCGGCGCGTGGTGTTCAATCAGAAAGGTGGTGTGGGCAAATCGAGCATCGCTTGCAACCTTGCGGCGGTGAGTGCCAATGAAGGCTATCGAACCTTGCTGATCGACCTGGATGCTCAGGCTAACTCGACCCAGTACCTCACCGGTTTGACCGGCGAGGACATTCCCATGGGCATTGCCGACTTCTTCAAGCAAACCCTGTCGTCCGGGCCGTTTGCCAAGAAGAACAAGGTGGATATCTACGAGACCCCCTTCGACAACCTGCACGTGGTGACCGCCACTGCCGAGTTGGCTGATCTGCAGCCCAAGCTCGAGGCCAAACACAAGATCAACAAGCTGCGCAAATTGCTCGACGAGCTGGACGAGGATTACGACCGGATCTATCTGGATACCCCGCCAGCGCTGAACTTTTACGCAGTTTCTGCGTTGATCGCTGCTGATCGCGTGTTGATCCCTTTTGACTGCGATAGCTTTTCACGCCAAGCGCTGTACGGCCTGCTGGCCGAAATCGAGGAACTCAAGGAAGACCATAACGAAGACCTGCAGGTTGAAGGCATCGTGGTCAATCAGTTCCAGGCGCGCGCCAGTCTACCCCAGCAGATGCTAGATGAACTGCTGGCCGAGGGCTTGCCGGTACTGCCGGTGTACCTCAACAGCTCGGTGAAAATGCGTGAGTCGCATCAAGCCAGCTTGCCTTTGATTCATCTGGAGCCGCGGCACAAGCTGACTCAGCAGTTTGTCGAACTGCACTCGCTGCTCGAAGAAAACGCCTAGATACCCTGGCTACGCAGCCATTCGAGCAATTGCTGGAGTGGGAACGCACCGCTCTGACGCGCCACTTCCCGGCCATTCTTGAACAGGATCAGGCTGGGGATCGAGCGAATCGCCAATTGCCCCGCCAATTGCTGGTTGGCCTCGCTGTCGAGCTTGGCCAGCCGGCAGCGTCCACTCAGCTGACTGGCTGCTTGCTCGAAAATCGGCGCGAAGGACTTGCACGGCCCACACCAATCGGCCCAGACGTCGATCAACAGCGGCAGATCGCCCTTGATCTGGCTGGCGTAGTCGCCTTGCTTGAGCTCAAAGGGTCTGGTCAACAAGACTGGATACTTGCAGCGACCACACTTGGGCGCATCGCCCAGGCGATCGGCAGGAAGGCGGTTCAGGCCGTTGCAGTGAGGGCAGGGAATCACTAGCGGGTCGGTCATCGATACTCCAGGAATCTAGGGTTCTGTAGGGTCAAGACGAGCAACTGATCTCCAGGTGCTTGCCCCACTCGGGAGGCCGTTGGGCATAGGCCTGCATGCCCGGCTGCTCTTCGAACGGCTTGGTCAGCACCTGGTGCAGTCGTCTCACTTCGGTGTAGTCGCCACCTTCCGCTGCCTCAATGGCGCGTTGCGCCAGGTAATTACGCAGGATGTACAGCGGATTGACGGCGTGCATGCGCTCTCGGCGTCCGTCAGCGTTGCCGGGCTCGCGCTGCAGGCGTGCAAGGTAGTCTTCGGCCCAGAGGTCGAAACCTTCGAGGTCGATAAAGTCGTCGCGCACAACGCGTACCGCTGCGTCGGCAGGCTGCTCGCCGAGCCCGCGGAAGAACAGGGTGTAGTCGACTGCGCCCGGCTGCATCAATTTCAGCAGGCGCTCGATCAGCGCCTTGTCGCCGTCTTCGGCCTGCTGCAAACCCAGGCGTCGGCGCATCAGGTGCAAGTAGTGAGCTTCGTACAGTGGCAGGAACAACGTCAGGGTGTCCTGCAATGCCTCGACACTGATGAACGGCGTCAGCGCCTGGGCCAGGGCGCTCAGGTTCCAGTGGGCGATGGGTACCTGATTGCTATAGCTGTAGCGGCCTTGATCGTCTGAGTGATTGCAGATGAAGTTGGCGTCGAAGTCATCCAGGAACGCGAACGGGCCGAAGTCGAAGGTGATGCCCAGAATCGACATGTTGTCGGTGTTCATCACCCCATGACAGAAGCCATAGGCCTGCCACAGGGCGATCATTTCGGCGTTGCGCTCGACGATGCTGCGAAACATCGCCAGGTAAGGCTCAGGCTCGGTCTGGCATTCGGGAAAGTGCAGGCTCAGCACGTGCTCGGCCAGAATGCGTTGCTGCTCGGGCTGGCGCGTGTAGTAGAAGTACTCGAAATGCCCGAAGCGAATATGGCTGGGCGCCAGGCGTAGCAGCATTGCCGCGCGTTCCTGGGTTTCGCGCCATACCGGCGTGCTCGAACCGATTACGCACAAGGCTCGGCTGCTGGGGATGCCCAAGGCATGCAGGGCTTCGCTGGCGAGGAACTCGCGGATCGAGGAACGCAGCACTGCACGGCCGTCGCCCATGCGCGAATAGGGCGTCAGGCCAGCGCCCTTGAGGTGTAGGTCCCAATGCTCGCCAGCGTCGTTGTACACCTCGCCCAGCAGCAAACCGCGACCGTCGCCCAGGCGTGGGCTGTAGCCACCGAATTGATGGCCGGAATAGACCATCGCCCGCGGCTCGGCTTCGCTCCACAATTTGTGGCCGCTGAAGAGTTCGGCAAACACGGGTGAATGCGCCTCGGTAGGCTCCAGATCCAGCAGGGCCATGGCGGCATCGCTTGCCACCACCAAGCGCGGCTCGGCAATCGGTTCGGGCAGCACCGAGGTTGAGAATGCATCGCCCAGGCGGGCAAAGCGGTTGTCGAAGTTCAGTTCGTCGAGGGCTTTCAACGGCCATCTCCTGCAGAATATCCGATCATTCTGCAAGGGTATGGCCGTCGGCGTCCAGTCAGGTCGGTTTGCCGGTGGCCTCGTCGTCCGGCTTTTTGTCGAGGTCCAGCGCAGTGTTCACCGTGACGGTCTTGTCCATGCTCTCAACGGGTACCATTTTGTATTCCTGGCCCTGCATGTTCTTCAGGTAGATCTCCATCTGTCGAAACGAGATATTGATCTTTTGCTTCTTGAATTCCTTGTTGATGAAGCGGTTGATCTCGTCCAGCACCGGGTTGCGGTCACCCAGGTCACGTACATGCATGCGCAGTTCGTGGTCCAGGGTGCTTTCGCCGAAGTTCAGGAAGTAGACAATCGGTTCTGGCTCTTTGAGTACCCGCGGGTTTTCGCTGGCAGCCTTGAGCAACAGGGTGCGTACCAGGTCCAGGTCCGAACCGTAGTCGACACCAAGCTTGAGTGTGACTCGAGTGATGGTGTCGGTCAGCGACCAGTTGATCAGTTGCCCGGTAATGAAGGTTTTATTCGGGACAATGATGTCTTTGCGATCGAAGTCGGTAATGGTCGTGGCACGGATACGGATTTTACTGACCGTACCAGACAAGTTGCCGATGGTGATGGTGTCACCGATACGCACGGGACGCTCGAACAAGATCATGATGCCGGAGATGAAGTTGGCGAAAATCTCCTGCATGCCGAAGCCCAGACCCACCGACAACGCAGCCACCAGCCACTGCAATTTGTCCCAGCTGACCCCGAGGGCGGAAAGGGTCGAGACAAAGCCGACACCGGCAATCACGTAGGACAGTAGGGTAGTGGTGGCGTAAGCACTGCCTTGCGCCAGATTCAGGCGCGACAGCACCAGCACTTCAAGCAGGCCAGGCAAGTTGCCAGCCAAGGCAATGGTAATACCGATGATTACCAGGGCACCGAGCAGGTCGCTTAGGCTGATCGGCACCATGCTCATGGTTGCGCCGGTGCCGCTGGTGTATTCGTATAGGGTGATGTTGTCGAGGTAGGCAACCACGCTGATCAGATCGGACCAGACCCAGTACAGCGCACCGATGAAACCACCCAGCAAGGCCAGGCGGATGAGGCGCAAGGATTGCTGGTTGACCTGTTCGATGTCCAGGGTCGGTTCTTCGACAATCACTTCGCCGTCCAGGCCTTCCTTGGTGGTCTGCTGGCGTTTGCTCAATGCCCGCTGGTAGGCCAGGCGTCGCGCCGCCACCGCCAGACCGCGCACGAAGGCCGCTTCGATCACCAGCCAGAACATCAGCAGATAGAGGGTATCGATGAGGCGATCGGTAAGCTTCAACGCGGTGTAGTAATAGCCGAAGCAAACGGCGATGAACAAGGCGATCGGCAGGGCGGTGAACGCTACGCCCACGGCCTGGCGGAACAGCGATGTGTTGCGGTGGGCAGGACTGCTGAGCAGCAGCCGGCTAAGCAGCCATGCCATCAGGGCATAACAGGTCAAGACCACGCCGATACCCAGCACGTCGTCCGCCAGTGCCGAAGGTTGGTGCTCGGCCACTGCCACGACACCGACCAAGGCCAGGACCACGGCGCCAAGGCGGCGAATCCAGCGACGCAGGAACTCCACTTGTGGCTTGTCCCATCGGAAGTGCAACTCGGCCACACCGCCCGGGGCAAGCACTCTGTAGGCGGTGTAGAACACCAGCCAGGCCTGGGCGATCTGCCACAGCGCCGCGCCGAGGTTGGCGTTCTGACCACGGGCATCGATCTGCAGGGCAAAACCGCACAACGCCAGGCCGAGGCTCACCGGCAAGGCCAGGAGAATGTTGATCAGAATCGCCTGAGGGGTGTGCCATTGACTGTCGCGCTTGAAGTGACCGACGTCCTGATGAACTTTGTTGAGGCGCTGATACAGGTATTTACGTCGCCACAGCAGGGCACCGATCAACAGCAACAACGGCAGGAATAGCAGCGGACGCTGGGTCAGGCCGTCGCCCAACTCCTTGAGCCCGGAGCCCCAGGGCAGGCTTACCAGTTGCTTCTGCAGGCGTTCGGGGACGGTCTGCAGCCACTCGAGGTCGAGGGGTTTGTTACTCGGAATCCAGAACATCTGCTCGTCGAGCGTGGTGCGCAAGCTCTGAGAGGTGCTGAGCAACTGCTTTTCGTTCAATTGCAGGGTGATGGATTCATTGAGCAGGGCACTCAGTTCGCGATTCAGGCGTTCCAGCAGGTCGCTGCGCGTAATCACCACTTCCAGCAAGGCTTTGCGCAGTTGTGGGGTAACGTTTTCGTTGGGCTGGTTGACGAGCAGTTTGTCGACATAGCTGCTAGGACTGGTGATCTGTTCGCGCTGTTGGTTGATCTCAAACTGATAGAGGCGGATATCGGCGATCTGGTCAGCCAGGTTGCGGTCGACTTTCAGGTGCGGCAGTGCCTGCTTTTGCTTGTAGAGAATCTTCGACAGCAGCAGGCTGCCCTTGAGCACACTGATCTGTTCTTCCAGGGCCTGGTCGGCCTGGGTCAGGCTGTCCAATTGTTGCTTGGTCTTGAGATTCTGCTGGGTCAGCTCGTTGAGGCGGTCGGTGCTGCGCAGCAAGTAATCCGAGAGTTTGAGGTTCGCTGCGCTTTCAGTGGCAAGCAGGGTGCTGCCGCCGGCTTTCTGCGCTTCCAGGGACTGTTCGGTAACGGTCTGTTGGGATTGCGCCAGGCGCTTTTGGTTGACCAGCGTCTGCAGGTCCTGGATTTCTTGTTCAAGACGTGCGGCGCGCTCGATCAGCAGGTCATGCTGGCTGTTGCCCAAGTCTTGCAACAGGCTGTTGCCGGCCAATTCCTGACGACGCAACACGGTTACCGCATTGAGTGCGGCCAGCTCGGCATTGAGCTGGTTGCGCAGGTCGGCTGTCAGCGGTTTGCCGCCATCCTTGCCGAGTTTAAGGATGTTGTTGATCTGCTGGGAGCGGGTCTGGTTGGCACTGATTTCTGCCTGTGAGCGCTCCGGTCGGGTTTGCGAGGTGATGGTCAGGCTGTTGGCTTCAGACAACGCCTTTTGCAGCTCCCCTTGCTCGGTGGTACGTTCGGCCAGCAGCTGTTCCAGTTGCGGCAAGGTCTGCGTGGCATAGCGTTGGGCGGCAGGAACTACCTTGCTTTCATTGAGCTTGGCCAGCTCTCGTTGATTCTCGCTGGTACGCCGAGGCGCTTCACTCAATTGTTGCTTGAGTGCCTGGAGCTTTTTCTCGCTGTCTTCCTTGGTGCTGAGGAAAGCCAGGGTGTTCTCGAGCACCTGTTGCACGGCCTTCTGTTCGGCTTCGGGCAGCTTTCGTTCAGCGATTTTGTCCAGACTGTGTTGAATGGACGCACGGGTTGGCGGCTCTGCGGCCCAGGCGAAGGAGAGTGACAGGCACAGCCCGAGCAGGGCTGCGCATAGGGAAGTGCGCAGGGACATAGGCAGAAAGTTCTTACAACCAGGGGCGAAGTTTGAGTTTAAAGGAACAACCCGGGGCCGGGTCGAGTACCTTCGGGGAATTTGACGCCCACTTTGAGGATCTTGTTCCCCTCCATCACCGCCACTGTCCATAGTGTGTTGTTCCATTCGATCTGGTCGCCGACCACGGGTGCACCGCCAACCTTCTGGGCAATGAAGCGGCTGAGCGGCATATGCGGGTCTTGTCCGTCGAGCTGCAAACCGTACAACGTCGCTACAGCCCCCAGTTCTGCGTCACCTTCGAGAACGAAGTCACCGAAGAAACGTAAATCGAGCCCGCGTTGTGGCGCCTGACTGAACAGCTTGCCAAGGGCCGGCAGGTTGTGTTCGTGGCCGATTACACAGAGCAGATCGTCGGTTTCCAGGGTGGTACTTCCCGACGGATGGAGCAGTTGTTGACCGCGAAAAAGGGCAGCGATACGCGTGCCTTCAGGCATTTTCAGCTCGCGCAGGGCTGCACCGATACACCACTTTTCCGCACTGAGGCGGTAGACGAACAGCTCCCACTCGCTGGTGATATGCACCTCCAGGGCTGAGCGGGAGATCGGTGCCGGGTCTGGCGGCACAGTCACCTTGAGCAGCTTGGCCATCCACGGCAGGCTGGTGCCTTGTACCAACAGCGAGACCAGAACAATAAAGAACGCCAGGTTGAAGAACAGCTGGGCGTCGGGCAAGCCGGCCATCAGCGGGAACACTGCAAGAATGATCGGCACCGCGCCGCGCAGGCCCACCCAGGAAATAAAGGCTTTTTCGCGACCATGGAAGGCCTTGAACGGCAACAGGCTGGCAACCACCGACAAGGGCCGGGCGAAAATAATCATCCACAGCGCCAGGCCCAAGGCGGGCAGGGCTATGGGCAGTAAGTCGTGGGGGGTTACCAGCAAGCCGAGGACCAGGAACATACCGATCTGTGCGAGCCAGGCCATACCATCGAGCATATGCAGAATGCCGTGGCGGCTACGAATTGGCCGGTTGCCCAACACCAGGCCGCACAGATAAACGGCGAGGAAACCACTGCCGTGCAGGGCGTTGGTCAGGGAGAACACCACCAGGCCACCGGCCACGACCAGAATCGGGTAGAGGCCACCCGCCAAATTGATGCGATTGACCATTTGCAGCATCAGCCAGCCTCCGCCAAGACCCAGCAGGCCGCCAATACCGAATTCGCGCAGCAGGTGAGTGAGCAGGCTCCAGTGCAAGCCGGTCTGGCCGCTGGCGATCATGTCGATAAGCGTGACGGTGAGAAACACCGCCATCGGGTCATTACTGCCCGATTCGATTTCCAGCGTCGCGGTGACCCGCTCGTTCAGGCCTTTGCCGCCCAGCAGCGAGAATACCGCTGCAGCGTCGGTGGAGCCTACGATAGCGCCAATCAACAGGCCCTGAATCAGACTCAGGTCGAACAGCCAGGCGGCTACCATACCGGTCAGCCCGGTGGTGATCAGCACGCCTACGGTGGCCAGAGACAGCGCTGGCCACAGCGCCACGCGGAAACTGGCCACGCGCGTGCGTAAACCACCATCGAGGAGGATTACGGCCAATGCCAGGTTGCCCACCAGGTAGGCGGTCGGGTAGTTGTTAAAGATGATGCCGCCGCCATCTACGCCTGCGGCCATGCCGACTGCGAGAATGATGACCAGAATCGGGATGCCCAGCCGGGATGACAGTGAGCTGACCAGAATACTTGCACCTACCAGCAATGCGCCGATCAAGAACAGGCTATTGATGGTGGACGCATCCAAAGGCAGTACTCCAGGGTAAAACAGGCGGGAGGGGTGGTGCTGAACAGGCAGGCTGCATGCGCTCTGATTCTAACCCGATGCCGGCGCGGGCTGTAAAGTGTTACCACATTCAGGGGCTTGTCATGGGTTGAAGTAGTGTTTTAAGCACTCATGGAAGGCAGCAGACTTTGACTACACCCATCGATGAACCCCTTGAACATATCGCCCGGCGATACATCGGGCAGTTTCCTGACTTGCAGGGCCTGGCCCGTCAGGCCGCAGGCCACCTGTTGAGGCGTCATTCAGGTTATTGGCTTGATCCCGACAGCGTCTATTGGCACGAATTCGACTCGGCGGCTTCCAGCTCGTTGAGCTTCACCGGATGGCGGCATTCGCGGCCGCCGCACCGATCACTGACCTTCACCGAACTGGTCATGCAACGCTTCAGCCCGGCGCAGCAGAGCGATACTGATGCACTGTCGGTCTATGGTGGCTTCTACCGGGTCGATAACAGCCATGGCGTGTACGACGAACGTAATGAACTGCGTCTTGCTCCCCAGTGGGTTCTCGAGAGGCTTTGGGAACTGGACTTTTCCGGGCAATACACGCGTTTGCTGGGGAGGTTTCGCCGCGAACGTGGCGACGATTTCTGTACCCTGGCAAGAGCGCGGTTGCTTGCCGCACTCGTCCCAGCGCCACTTACCGAAGCTGAGCGGGAGCAGGTATTGGCCAGCCTGCTGCCGGAAACCCAACTGCCGTTGGCTGTGTCTGCATTGCAGGCTTCAGCAACGGGTTCTGTGCAGGGCGGTTGGGCCGCATTGACTCTCGGTGGAATCGCCGCCCGCACCCTCTTTGTGCTGCCGCTGAGGACGGGGAGACGTTGCCTCTATCGTGCAGATGACCGCGGCGCCCTGGTTGTATTCGAGCGTCAACGAGACCTAAAGGCTTGGCTGCAGGACCAGGTCACGACGCAGGAAGGTCGCGAGCGGATGATGCTGCACTTTGTCGGTGGTGATGTGCTGGCGCAGGCCTTGCGCGGGCAATTGCGCAAATACTTCCAGGTAATGGTTAGCGAGCCGGATTACGTGCGCATCGGCTCTCAGCGCGTGTCTGGTGATTTAATCGTGCACCTGCGCGAGCAGGTCATGGATGAATTGGTCAGTAATGCTCATGAACGGCTGACGTCCAATGCCCAGTTGCGCAAGGCCTCCTGGCTGTCCAGCCTGCAGGCAACGGCGTTGATCATCGCGCCGATGACACCATTGGGTTGGCCGCTGGCGCTGACATCGCTGGGCATCGGCGTAAGCATGTTGGCGCTACACCTGGACATGGCGATCAACGGCAAGGCGGCCTGGCGAGCGAACGCTTGGTGGGCTGTGCTGATGGACATGCTGTTCATTCTGCTCGACGCCGGCATGATCCGTTCCAGCGAGCTGTTTGCACGCTCTCCTGTGCCTACTCGTGTCGCTGGGCAGGTAGGTGCCGTGAGCAGTCCGCAGTGGGAGATTTACATGCGCCCGGCAGCAAACGAACTGCTGGCCTCTTCGGACCAAGCGCTTGCCCGCCAGGAGTCACTGCTGGCTGCAGTGCCGTTGGCCGATGCTGAGGCGGTGGGTGCAGCGGGCGAATACCTTGATGCATTCAGCGAGCCTTTGGCGGTATACCGCGACGAGCTTGGCTTCGGGTCGCCCGCGATCTATGAATACAGCCACTCCCCAGCGCGTTACAACAACCTATGGCGTGGATTGCCGCTGGAGGATGATCTGGTCGACAGCATTCGGCGCAGTCACCGCTTGGCGGAGGCGTTAGAGCAGGTCGGCGTGCACAACAATGTGCGGATGTACCGAGCGGCGTCGAGCATACGAGGAACTGGCACCTTGGCTTTTCGCGAAGGCCGGCTGGGGGTAGGTGATGTGCTGGTCACCACGGATTTTTGCTCGTTCACCGATAACCCTTATGCGCTTTGGGAGGTTTTCAATAACCCACTAGCGCAGGTCAGTGGTGCTGTGATATTCGATGACAGTGCGGTGATTTATAGCCTGGAACCAGGCGAATCAGCGCAAGTGACGCCAGTGGCACCGTTCTCCACCAGACCGGATGAAGTGGAGTCGCTGATGATGCCCGGGCGATATCTGCAGATTGAGCAGGTGACAGCTGTGCAAGGAAAGGCTTATCGCTTCATGGAGGTGCGGTTGAAAGCGTTGGCCGAAGCGCCTGACAGCGCAATCGTGTACGACATGCACAGCGGCGAGCAGTTCGATCGCATGGCAATGACGCAGCGATTGGGTGCTGCTGACGATGACTCATTGATGAGGCGATTTTTTCCGTTGCCGACATGAGTCGCTGACGGCAGGCGGGTATTAGCAAAAAGGCACTCTCGCGAGTGCCTTTTGGTCGTAACGCAGACGTTAAGCCTGTTTCACTTCACGCATCGGCTTGCCTTTGACCGGCGCCTCGTTGGCCACGTAATACTTGGCTGTGCTGCGCGGCAACGATTGGCGGCCACGGATCTTGTCGGAGATTTTCTCGGCGATCATGATCGTGGTGGCGTTGAGGTTGCCGGTGATGATGATCGGCATGATCGAGGCATCGACAACACGCAGGCCCTGCATGCCGTGCACACGGCCCTGTCCATCTACCACGGCCATGTCGTCGATACCCATCTTGCACGAGCAGGAAGGGTGGAACGCGGTTTCGGCGTGCTCACGGATGAATTTGTCCAGTTCCTCGTCGGTCTGCACGTCGGCGCCAGGGCTGATTTCGCGACCCCGGTAAGCGTCCAGTGCAGGCTGAGCCATGATTTCGCGAGTCAGGCGAATGCCGTCACGAAATTCCTGCCAGTCCTGCTCGGTGGCCATGTAGTTGAACAAAATGCTTGGATGTTGGCGTGGGTCTTTGGACTTGGCCTGGATGCGACCGCGGCTTGGCGAGCGCATCGAACCCATGTGCGCCTGGAAACCGTGTTCCTGTACACCATTGCTGCCGTTGTAGTTAATCGCAACCGGCAGGAAGTGGTACTGGATGTTCGGCCACTTGAACTCTTCGCGAGTACGGATGAAACCACCCGCTTCGAACTGGTTGCTGGCGCCGATACCGGTGCCGTTGAACAGCCACTCGGCACCGATGGCCGGCTGGTTGTACCAGAGCAGCGAAGGATAGAGGGACACAGGCTGGGTGCATGCATACTGCAGGTAGAGTTCCAGGTGGTCCTGCAGGTTCTCACCGACACCCGGCAGGTCATGGACCACTGGAATGTCGAGGCTTTTCAGAAGTTCAGCCGGGCCGACGCCAGAACGTTGCAGCAACTGCGGCGAGGCGATGGCGCCGCTGCAAACGATGACTTCCTTGCGGGCACGGGCTTCAACGCGCTCTTCGCCAGCGCCGACCAGGTAGGTCACGCCCACGGCGCGCTTGCCGTCGAACAGGATTCGATCGGTCAGAGCGTGAGTGACGATGGTCAGGGTCGAACGCTTCTTGGCGGTGTCCAGGTAACCGCGAGCGGTGCTGGAGCGACGGCCCTTCGGCGTTACGGTGCGGTCCATAGGGCCGAAACCTTCCTGCTGATAGCCGTTGAGGTCTTCGGTGCGCGGGTAACCGGCCTGTACACCGGCTTCGACCATGGCATGGAACAGCGGATTATTCCCGGCTTTAGGCGTGGTCACGCTGACCGGGCCTTCGCCGCCGTGGTAGTCGTTCGGACCGATGTCACGGGTTTCCGCCTTGCGGAAGTACGGTAGGCAGTCCAGGTAGGTCCAGTCTTCCAGGCCTGGCAATTCAGCCCAGCCGTCGAAGTCCATGGCGTTGCCGCGGATATAGCACATGCCGTTGATCAGCGAGGAGCCACCGAGGCCTTTGCCGCGACCGCATTCCATTCGGCGGCCGTCCATATGTGGCTCGGGATCGGTCTCATAGGCCCAGTTGTAGCGACGGCCTTGCAGCGGGAAGGCCAGGGCGGCTGGCATCTGGGTGCGAAAATCCATGCGGTAGTCAGGGCCACCGGCCTCCAGCAGCAGGACAGTAACGTCTTTGTCTTCGGTCAGGCGCGTCGCCAGGGTGTTACCAGCCGAGCCGGCACCGACGATGATGTAGTCAAATTCCATGGCTTTCTCCGAAAGCAGCTGCAAGCCTCAAGCTCCAAGCCGCTAGAAACAGCGGTTGCGCGAGGCTCGCAAATTAGTGGGAGTTGCAAGTACGCGTCGGCGTAGCGCGCGCCGCCAGGTACTTGCAACTTGCCGCTTGAAGCTGTTGCTTCAGAGGCGTGTCGCCTCAGAAAACCGAGGTGTACCCACCCAGTTCAACCTGTACCGATTTGATACGGGTGTACTGAGCCAGCGAGCTCACGCCGTTTTCGCGGCCGACACCGGACTGCTTGTAGCCGCCAACCGGCATTTCAGCTGGCGATTCGCCCCAAGCGTTGATCCAGCAGATACCGGCTTCCAGTTGATGGATGATGCGGTGGGCGCGGCTGATGTCGTTGGTGCAGACGCCGGCGGCCAGGCCGTATTCGGTGTCGTTGGCACGACGAATGACTTCTTCTTCGCTCTCGTAGGAGAGGATGCTCATCACTGGGCCAAAGATTTCTTCTTTGACGATGGTCATGTCGTCTTGGCAATCGGTAAACACAGTGGGGGCCACGAAAGCACCTTTGGCGAACTCGCCATCGGTCAGACGTTCGCCACCGCACAGTACGCGCGCACCTTCTTCCTTGCCCTTGGCGATGTAGCCCAGCACGCTTTCCATGTGAGCGAAGCTGACCAGTGGACCGAAGTTGGTATTTTCGTCTTCTGGGTTACCAACACGGATTCGCGCAACGCGCTCGGCAATCTTGGCCTCGAAGGCTGCTTTCATCGAAGCAGGGACGAATACGCGGGTGCCGTTGGTGCAGACCTGGCCCGAACTGTAGAAGTTGGCCATCATGGCGATATCGGCGGCGCGATCGAGATCAGCGTCTTCGCAGATGATCAGCGGCGACTTGCCGCCCAGTTCCATGGTGACTTCCTTGAGCGTCGAGCTCGAGGCGCTGGCCATGACCTTCTTGCCGGTAGTGGTGCCGCCGGTGAAGGAGATTTTTTCGATGCGCGGGTGCTCGGTCAGCCAGGTGCCGACTTCGCGGCCGCTACCGGTCAGAACGTTGAACACGCCGTCTGGGAGGCCAGCTTCGGTGTAGATTTCGGCCAGTTTCAGGGTCGTCAGCGAGGTGACTTCGCTTGGCTTGAAGATCATCGCGTTGCCGGCGGCCAGGGCTGGAGCGGATTTCCACAGCGCGATCTGGATCGGGTAGTTCCAGGCACCGATACCCACTGTCACACCGAGCGGCTCGCGGCGGGTGTAGACGAACGAGCTGTCGCGCAGCGGGATCTGCTCGCCTTCGATGGCCGGTACCAGGCCTGCGTAGTATTCCAGCACGTCGGCGCCGGTGACGATGTCGACGTAGCGGGTTTCGGAGTACGACTTGCCGGTGTCCAGGGTTTCCAGGGCGGCCAACTCATCGTTGCGCTCACGCAGAATGTCGACGGCGCGACGCAGGATGCGCGAACGCTGCATGGCGGTCATGGCCGCCCAGACCTTCTGGCCGCGCTCGGCGCTTTCTACTGCGCGCTCGACGTCTGCTTCGGTGGCGCGTTGCACCTGGGCGAGGACTTCGCCGTTGGCCGGGTTGATGGCTTCAAAGGTAGCGTCGCTGGAAGCGTCGACATAACCACCATCAATGTAAAGTTTTTGCAGTTCGAAACGGGCCATAGTGTCCTCGCAAGTGCATTGTGGTTTGGCTATCCGAGCGACGCTCCTGCCTGTTTGGCAATTGCGGCGCGTAGTGGTTCAGAGGTCCGGGTTTGTGTGTTCGGACTCGTCTGCTTCGCCAGTTGTAGATCCATGTATTCGTAAGCGATTTGTTTCGCCTGGTCGGTGTCGAAAGCTTCTCCGGACAGCGCACCGCGCAGCCACAGACCATCGATCAACGCTGCCAGCCCACGCGCCGCAGTGCGTGCCTCAGGCAGCGGCAGGACGCGGCGGAACTGGCAGCACAGGTTGGAATACAAGCGGTGATCGTTGATCCGCTGCAACCTGTGCAAAGACGGCTGGTGCATGCTGGAGGCCCAGAAGGCCAACCAGGTTTTCATTGCCGGGCCGTTGACCTGACTGGCGTCGAAGTTGCCTTCGATGATCACCTGCAGGTGGGCACGCGGGCTGTTGTTCTTGAGCGCCTGCCGGTTGGCGACGACGTTCTCGCTCAGCACGCTCATCAAGTACTGCATAGTCGCTGCGATCAGGCCGTTCTTGTCCTGAAAGTAGTGACTGATGATGCCATTCGACACACCGGCCAAACGGGCGATCAGCGCAATGCTGGCGTCTCCCATGCCGACCTGGTCAATAGCCAGCAATGTGGCTTCGATTAACTGCTGGCGGCGAATAGGTTGCATACCGACCTTGGGCATTTTGCAAATCTCCTCAGGCCTGCGAGCAGACGACGAGCGGCTGCCTCGGCGAAGGCCAGTCTATTTTGTTTTGATTGAACGTTCAATCAACAAAGAATAAGCTCTGCGACAATCTGTGCCATTGACAGGAATTTTCCACTGTTCAGCGACACAAATTGGCACCCCAAAAAGACGTGTAACCCCCGGAATACAAGGCGTTGACGGGCGCAGGCGGCGCGTTGAACAGATCTGCCGAGCGGTAACACATCGCGCGGCGCTACCCTCGGAGCGGGGTATCGGTTCTGTTTTTTTCAACGCAATCGATTCGGGATCACGGTTTTTCAAGGTGCTTTTATAACACCTGACGCAGTGGGGCTATTGCACCATTTGCTCAGGCAAAGGTCGTTTCGTTTCTCTCGCACTGCCCGGAGCCTACGTGCAATGAGTTCCTCACTTATCAAGACCCCTGCCGAGAGGGTCCGGGTCAATAGCGTGGTGTTCTACACCTCGACGCTACTGATCCTGCTTTTGACTGCCTTGCTTATTGCGGTTCCCGAAACAGCTGGCCGCGTGCTCGGCCAGGCCCAGGCCTGGCTGTCGCGCAGCTTTGGCTGGTACTACATGCTGGTGATTGGCGGTTATCTGCTGTTCGTCATCGTTCTGGCCTTCTCCAACTTCGGCAAGCTCAAGCTTGGCGGCAAGGATGACAAGCCGGACTTCAGTTACGGTGCCTGGGCCGGCATGCTGTTTTCTTCCGGTATCGGTATTTCGCTGCTGTACTTCGGTGCTTCCGAGCCGCTGGACCACTACTTCAACCCGCCACAAGGTTCGCCGGCCAGCCTCCAGGCCGCCCGTGAAGGGTTGCAGTTGACCTTCCTGCACTGGGGCCTGCACGGCTGGGCAATCTATGCCCTGGTTGGTCTGGCCGTGGCCTACTTCGCTTATCGCCACAACCAACCATTGGCGTTGCGTTCGGCGCTCTATCCGCTGGTCGGCGAGCGTTGGGTCAAGGGTGCTGCGGGCCACACCGTGGACATCTTCGGCATGTTCGTAACCTTGCTGGGCCTGGTGACCAACCTTGGTATCGGCTCGATGCAGGTGTCCTCGGGCCTGGAATACTTGTTTGGCATGGATCACAGCAAAACCAACCTGCTGATCGTGATTCTGGTGATGAGCACCGTGGCGACCATTGCGGCGGTGTCGGGTGTGGAAAATGGCATTCGTCGCTTGTCCAACCTGAACATCATTCTGTTCAGCGGCCTGTTGCTGTTCGTGTTGCTCAATGGTCCAACCCTGCATTTGCTCAATAGCTTCGTGCAGAACATCGGTGACTACCTCAATGGCGCGGTGCTCAAGACCTTTGATCTTTATGTCTATGAAGGCGACGGCGCCAAGTCCGAACGCTGGTTGGGCTTGTGGACCGTGTTCTATTGGGCCTGGTGGATTTCCTGGGGTCCATTTGTCGGTATGTTCATTGCCCGCATCTCTCGTGGCCGTACTGTTCGTGAACTGGTCGCTGGTGTGCTGCTGATTCCGTTGGGCTTTACCCTGGCCTGGCTTTCGATATTCGGCAACACGGCTCTGGACCTGGTGATCAACCAGGGCGCGGTAGAGCTGGGGCGAACAGCGCTGGAACAGCCCTCGATGTCGATCTACCAACTGCTTGAACACTTCCCGGCAGCCAAGATCGTTGTTGGCGTGGCCATCTTCGTCGGCTTCGTGTTGTTCCTGACGCCGGCTGACTCCGGTGCGGTAATGATGGCCAACCTTTCGTGCAAAGGTGGCAACGTTGACGAAGATGCGCCGCATTGGCTGCGTATTCTGTGGTCGGCAATCATCACCGTAGTCACCGTAGGTTTGCTGTTCGCGGGTAACTTCGAAGCCATGCAAACCATGGTGGTGCTGGCTGGTCTGCCGTTCTCGGTGGTATTGGTGTTGTTCATGTTCGGCTTGTACAAGGCCATGAAGCAGGATAGCCAGATCGAGCAGGAGCAAGCGGAGCTGGCAGCTCGTGGTCGTCGCGGCTTCAGCGAGCGTCTTAGTCAGTTGGATCTACAGCCGACCCAGGCGATGGTCCAGCGCTTCATGGATAAGCAGATCAGCCCGGCCTTGAAGGACGCTGCGCTACAGTTGCAGAACTTAGGCGTGGAGGTAGAAACCCGCATCGGCCAGTCGCGTTCGACCATAGGTCTGCGAGTGATGATGGAAGAGGGCAATCCTTTCGTTTATGAAGTAAGCCTGGACGGCTATCTGGCTGCTCCGAGCGAAGCGCCGGTCGAAGGTGAGAGTGAGGTGCGTCAGCGCTTCTACCGAGCCGAGGTGTACCTGCATAACGGTAGCCAGGAGTATGACCTGATGGGCTTTACACCTGATCAGATCACCCGTGATGTGCTTGATCAGTTCGAGAGCCATCGCCAGTTGCTGGGACGTGTGTACAGCTAACAAGTTATAGAGGTCCGACAAAGGCCCGGTTCGTGAGAATCGGGCCTTTGTCGTTTTGGCCGCCTTTGCACAGTGCTGTGATTGGCCAGCCATATGTACCGCAGGCGCAAGGTGACGCCGAAATACCCTGCGATGCTCTTGCCCACAGGAGCTATCCCACATGCCCAGCAATTCAACTCTTTCAGCGGACTTCCATGCTGCCGTGGCCGCCGAATTCGCTGATCGTCCCACCTTGCGCCAGTTGGCCGGGCACAAGGCCCTGGAAATTCTGGCGACGCACTACCCGGTCGTTGCCGCGGCCCAGCTGCCTGATGGTGGGCCGTTGGTGCTGCAGATCCCAGACGACAACTCACAAATGGCCACGCCCTATCAATCCTGGACACCGCGTTCGTTGGTAGATGTGCTTCTTGAGGCGATGCTCGCGAACCGAAGCCTGCAATCAATGGCAGCGGCAGGGGGCGAATTTCTGGTGTCGGTAACGGCACCCCATTATCTGCACGACGCTGAAGGGAACAAGCTGGAGCACGCTACGGTGTCAGTGAACAAGGCGCTCGGTGAGCTCGACGAGTTGCGTCAACTGCTGGCCGAGCTTTTTTGCCAGGCGCAACTTGATTACTGGGCTGCCGTCGGCAGCCAAGGCGTGAGCCGTGATTGCTGGCTGCAGCAGGTGCTCAAGTCGACGCTGTTGCAAAACCTGCCTCTGCAAGGTCTCGATGCCCAGGAGCGGTTTTGCATTCAGGGGGTGCTCAAGGGAGGAAAGGAGCAGCCGCAGGTGTTCGTGGTCCAGGTTCAGCTCGAACGCTATGGCCTATCGTTCGCTCAGACGCTGCCGAACCTGCTTATCTCGACCGAATTGGACGAACGGCAGTTGGTGGTGTGGGTCGCACCGTCAGGTGTGGTCCGGGCATTTGAATCGCTTGATGACTTCACGCTTGCGCTGCGCGAAACACTGGGCGCGATGTTGTACTTCGACTCGATGACGTGGCATCGCTACGAGCTTGAGGGAGATATTTTCGCCCATCAAACTGCGTTGTTGGTCGATGCACTGTTCCAGCCCTTCGTTCGAGGAGAGTACCTAAGCTGCGTGGATGTGGCAGCGATGGAGCAGTTTTTCGCGGCGCTCAGTGATCCATCGGCCTGGTT